>CALZIQ010000010.1 GCA_945787735.1 uncultured Chromatiaceae bacterium
GAAACCAGGCGTTTTTCTTCTTCAGCAATGACAAGCGTGCGACTGTTGACATAAGAGATCAAATTGACCACCACGGCAAAAACCAGGATTAGCAGTGGCAATAAATATTTCAGTTTGATACTCAAGGCAACAACTCGGCTGTAAAGAGGTTTGTGGTATCGAGACTGTATAACAGCAAGTCATTGGCTAGCATGGTCTGCTCTAGCCGCTGCCGAATTTCATTTAGGCTTGGCGTGGGGGATGACAGCATCTGACGGTTTTCTTTCAGGCCGGGCAATATCAAACCCTGGTAGCTCGCTTCCGCTTCTTCAGGCTTTATCAATAACCGTTTGGCAATGATCTGCATTGCCTTGCTCTTCTGCTGCTTCATAAAATTCAGCGCTTCAAACCAGGCGCTGACAACCCGCCTAATACGTGCCGGATTAGTGCGCAGATATTCATCATGCACAACCAGAACATCGACAATCTCACCTGGAATTTCACGGCTGCTAAACACCACATGCGCCCCCTGATTAAGCAGATTTGTTCTTACCGGCTCGAAGGTGACAACTGCATCGACCTGGTTATTGGAATAGGCATCTTCATGTGCGCTTACTTCGATGTTTTTTAACACCACATCGCCAAGCGACATCTTGTTCAACTCCAACGCTCGGCTGATTACATAGGCACCCAGGGCATTGCCTTCTACCCCAATTCGCTTACCATGCAAATCTTCGAAGGATTTGATCTCAGGTCTTGCCATGATCACGTCACCACCTTCTGAAATATCCATAACAAGCACCACCTTGACTGGAATGTTGCTTTGCACCAGCAACAACACCTCATCCAACGTAAGCGCGGCCGCATCAAGACTGCCGTTACGAAAACTGCGAATGACCTCACTAGCGGAAGGGTACTCGACCAACTGCACCATCTCTGCATCCAGCTGCCCATTCGCACGCGCCAGATACAAAGGTTCATACCCCGGCCAGACATGGGTACCGATTTTGGTGGGAATGACAGGCGCTTCAATGCTGCAGCCAGAAATCAGCAGCAGCACTGCCAAGCAAAGATGACCTAATTTCACTCCGCCCCCTATTTCGCCAAAATATAGTTCGCAACTAGTTCTAAAGTATCTGCCACTTACCCGAGAATAGAGAGAGCTGTTTACTGAATAGTTACAATAGTTAACAAAGGCCTTATTCGCCACCTGCCTATATATTAAAGAAACAGCGATTAATTAATTTCCCCGGCTTATTTAGGTGCGCTCGCCGGTTCGCGCTATAATTGCCGCCCTAACGGCCGCAGAGCCTTCTATTTCTTCATATTCCTAAGGAGTTAGCGTTATGTCAAAACTGGTCAATCCACATGGTGGCGGTGAGCTGAAACCCCTGCTGCTCGAAGGCGACGCCCTGGCGGCCGAGAAGGCCCGCGCTGAGTCTTTGCCCAAGCTCACCATCAGCTCACGTGAAGTGGGGGATGTCATCATGATGGGCATCGGTGGTTTCACCCCGCTGAACGGTTTCATGACACACGGTGACTGGGAAGGTGTTTGTGACGGCATGAAGATGGCCAATGGCCTGTTCTGGCCCATCCCCATCACCCTATCCACCAACCAGGCCGAGGCCGACGCACTCAAGCTGGGCGAAGACATCGCCCTGATAGACGCCGAGACCGGTGAAATCATGGCCACCATGACCGTCACCGAAAAATACGGCATCGACAAGGAACACGAATGCATGATGGTCTATAAGACCACTGACATCGAGCACCCGGGCGTGAAAATGGTCATGGAGCAGGGCGACGTCAACCTGGCCGGCCCAATCAAGGTCTTGTCACAAGGCCGTTTCCCGACTGACTTTGGCGATATTTACATGACACCTGCCGAAACCCGTGCCTTGTTCGAAGAGAAGGGTTGGAATTCAGTAGTTGCCTTCCAGACCCGCAACCCGCTTCATCGTTCACACGAATACCTGGTCAAGATTGCCATTGAGATCTGCGACGGCGTCATGATCCACAGCCTGCTGGGCAAACTCAAGCCCGGCGATATTCCTTCAGAAGTGCGCGTCGATGCCATCAACGCCCTGGTGGAAAACCACTTTGTTAAAGATACTGTGGTGCAATCAGGCTACCCGCTCGATATGCGTTATGCCGGTCCGCGTGAAGCGCTGCTGCACGCCCTGTTCCGTCAGAATTATGGCTGTTCGCACCTGATCGTAGGGCGTGACCACGCTGGCGTGGGTGACTACTACGGCCCGTTTGACGCCCACCACATTTTCGATGAGCTTCCGGCCGGCGCGCTGGAAACCCAACCGCTCAAGATCGACTGGACCTTCTTCTGCTACAAGTGTGGCGGCATGGCCTCAATGAAGACTTGCCCACACGAAGCCGGCGACCGCCTGCTGCTGTCCGGCTCTAAGCTGCGCAAAATGCTGTCTGAAGGTGATGACGTCCCGGCTGAATTCTCACGCCCGGAAGTGTTGGCCATTCTGCGTAAATATTACGAAGGCCTGGCCGAACACGAAAAGGTTGAAGTAAAACTGAGCGGCCACTCTGCCAAGTAGGTTTGCAGCCAATCTGAGAGCGAAGGCCCGCAATTGCGGGCCTTCTTATTTTTTGCAGTTTCAGCATCATTGCCTAAGCTTTTTACGACAAGGGCAGGCGAAAATCATGTCACAGCTTTGTGTCTATCTAGGCGAACAACTCGGGCGCGAAGGCTTTCCCGACGGCCAAGGGAGAGGTTCAAGTAATCGCCATAATGAACATCCAAGTGATGGCCAGTCATTGCTTACTGATCGATCAGCAGCATCTGACCCCCGTCAATTTTTAAACATTGCTTCGCCCAGCGGCGATGACATAGGTGTATAGCTGAGACGATCAAAAACCGTAACGTCTATTCATTCTCACGCATTGCCTCGACTGACGTGATATCGCCGCCATTTACACTCACCAGCATCAAGATCGGCTGACAACAAACCTGGCAGTCCTCTACATACTCCTGATCCCCCACTGTCGTTTCAATAAGCATCAGCATCGACTCACCGCAATAGGGACACTGAATATTCATGTTTTCCAACGCTGAACTAACCATAAGCTCACCCCAACATTCTGAA
The DNA here is from genome assembly GCA_945787735.1 of uncultured Chromatiaceae bacterium. Lineage (GTDB taxonomy): Bacteria > Pseudomonadota > Gammaproteobacteria > Tenderiales > Tenderiaceae > Tenderia. The sequence goes on from CALZIQ010000010.1 coordinate 3,093, forward strand.
ATAATAATTGCAGAAGCTTCCGGGTCATTTGCGCATAACGCGATACTGATGAAGAGGCCCGGATCCCGCCCGAGCATATGTTCATGCGTGACCGATCCGCCTCCGAAAGACTAACTGGACTAGCGCGCCAACAGTGCTCAGCCCAAACATTTTCGACTACGCAAATTTCACTATAGGCTACCGCCCCCCGAAACGCTAAGCGCTGTACATTAAAAATCTCGATTTGCAACAATAATGGGATCACACACTGGCTTTGTCATCCAATCCAGTTCATCCTAAATTTAGGATAGACAAGAGAATCAAGACACCATGGTTTTCCGCCTGCTTGCCGATATCGTGATGCTGCTACACTTCAGCTTTATTCTGTTTGCAGTGCTCGGTGCTGTTTTGTTGTTGCGTTGGCCAAGGATGATCTGGCTGCACTTGCCTGCGGCCATCTGGGCCATGGCCATCCAGTTCTATGGTGGCAGGTGTCCGTTAACGCCACTGGAAAACAGGCTACGCGCAATGGCGGGAGACGCCAGTTATCATGAGAGCTTTATCGAGCACTATATCGGTGCAATAATTTATCCTGGTGAGATTACATCCGAGATAAAGATTCTGCTCGGCCTGGGGGTACTGGCAATCAATCTCGGTCTCTATACCTGGATTTTCAAACGCCGGCGCCGACACTAAGCGACGTTTTGCCCAAAATGGCATCGGCCAGGAACTCATTCATGTAGCAGAGACAAGCAACACTGGCGGCAGGACTCACGAAGCCCTATCATGAAAACTTAACAACAGAGAGAGAAAGCCATGCAACTACCCCTGCAAATCACTTTTCGCCACATGGAAAAATCCGACGCCATGGAAGCTGCCATCCGCAAACGGGCAGAACAACTGGATCAGTTTCATGAAAAAATCATGAGCTGCCGTGTAGTGGTGGAACCCCATAGCAAACATAAACACAAAGGCAATCTCTTCTGCATTCATATCAACCTCAAAACCCCAGGCAAAGAACTGGCGGTGAGCCGCGAATCCGACATGCACCAGGCCCACGAAGACGCCTACGTCGCCGTGCGCGATGCCTTTGATGCCTTACGCCGCCAGCTGGAAGATCATGCCCGACGCCAGAAGGGTAAGGTCAAGACCCATGAAACACCCCCTCATGGAAAGATCATTCAACTGGTGCCGGAAGAGGATTTTGGCCGTATCGAGACGCCGTTGGGGCGCGAGATCTACTTTCATCGCAACAGCCTACTTAATGGCGATTTCGACAAGCTGGAAATTGGCACCGAAGTACGCTTTGCCGAAGAAGAGGGCGAACAAGGTCCGAAGGCCACCAGTGTCAGCCTGATCGGCAAACACCACATCGTTGGTTAACAAAATTAAGCACGCATAATGAAGCCCGCGAATGCGGGCTCTATTATGCTTCCACCAGACAGGTGGGCAATACCATCCTACAGCAACACAAACAGGGCGCGATTACCGCGCCGAATATTAAGCAACAGGCTCTGGCCCGAGAGTTTAAGCGCCTCTTCCAACGCTTCACGATTACTCACCATGCGGCGATTGACCGAGGTAATCACATCCCCTCGTCTCAATCCCGCACGCCAGGTGTAACTACCCGGCGCAACTTCTAGGACCAACAAACCATCCACCTTGCCATACAAGGGGGAATCTTCAATTATGCTTCCCAGGATCAAGCCTTCCAGGCGTTGATGCAGCTGGCGCGCCTCAAACTGCAACTGCGCCGGCGCCTCGATTTTAGCGGTAATGGTACGTTGTTTACCTTCACGGATCAGCTTGAGTTTGACATCAGCCCCGGCGCGCAAAATACCAATGGCGTTGCGCAGATCAGCGGTATCTTCCACCAGACGACCATTGATACCGATGACTACATCACCAACCTTCATACCCGCCTGATCAGCGGCAGCACCGGGTTCAACGCTGGAGATCAGCACACCCTTGTGCAGATCCAGGCCGAAGGCCTTGGCCAGCTCAGGGTTCAAGGTTTGGCCGGAAACCCCAAGGCGGCCGCGACGGATTTCACCATAGACTACCAACTGTCCCATCAATTCTCGCGCCATATTTGACGGAATGGCAAAACCGATGCCTACATTACCGCCACCGGGGGCAACGATGGCAGTATTGATGCCCACCAATTCACCACGCAGATTGACCAGGGCACCGCCCGAGTTGCCTGGATTGATGGAGGCATCGGTCTGGATGAAGTCTTCGTAGCCTTCGATACCCAGCCCACTTCGCCCCAGAGCGCTGACAATGCCAGAGGTGACCGTCTGCCCCAGGCCAAAGGGATTGCCGATGGCAACGACAAAATCACCCACCTGCAACTCATCAGAATCCGCCATGCTCAGGGCCGTCAGGCCCTCGGCAGGCACCTGGATTACGGCCACATCAGCCTCAGGGTCGGCACCCACCAGTTCGGCCTCTAGAATGCGGCCATCCCTCAGATGCACGCTGATCTCGCGCGCCTTAGCGATCACATGATTATTGGTCAACACATAGCCATTATCCGCATCGATGATCACGCCCGAGCCCAGACTCTGGCTGCGCTGCTGACGCGGCTTGCTTTCCGGCAGGCCGAAAAAACGGCGGAAGAAGGGATCCTGCAATAGCGGGTTATCTCGTTCGGCGACATGGCTCTGAGTGGAAATATTGACCACCGCCGGGGTGACCTTCTCCAACATCGGCGCCAGCGTCGGCAGCTTATCACCCTGACCGTCAGACGTGGGCAGGGCCGCCTGGGCCTGGCAAATATAACACAGACTGATCAACACCAGCCACAGCCGTTCCACCATGATTTGTCTCACGCTTATCATCCTTAGATCTACTCTCGAGTCAGTTTCTTGCCAAACACAAGATATTGGGGCGCCCACCCCGGTTTTGCAACAAGAACTAATACAGAGTGTTTTTATCGGTCAGAATCTACTTATCCACAGGCCTTGAAAGAAATGGCGCCTCTAAACCCTTGATTCGTGGAAAATACCCAAAACAACAAACACTATATATTGTGGTTGTGTATTTTTATCCACAAACTATCCAGACATCTGTTCATACACCTAAGAACCACACGGAATATCATAATAGAATGATTATTAATGGATTTTTAAAAAATCGACAAAACAGGTTGACAATACACCGGCTAGCGCATAAATTTCTTTCACACCACAACATCTTGTGGTTACCCCCTCAGCAGGTCTAGCAGGGCATATCTGGCAGCAAACTGCCCGTCAGGGTAGTTTTTTTGGTTGAAAATTACGATAACTATAAAGGGGACAACACTGCATGAAAGGCGCGCATTTGAAAGCCGTTTCCATCAATCCTACTGATATCGCATTCCAAGATGCCTCCATGGACATCTGGGACAAGAAGTATCGTCTCAAAGCCAAAGACGGCGCCATTATTGACACCGACATCGACACCACCTACCAGCGTGTCGCCAAAGCCCTGGCCGAGGTCGAACAAGATAAAGATAAACAGGTCGAGTGGCATGACAAATTCCTCTGGGCCCTGCGTCACGGCGCCATCCCTGCCGGCCGTATCATCTCCAACGCCGGCGCCCTGGAACACAAGCCCGCCACCTCAACCATTAATTGCACCGTTTCCGGCACCATCAGTGATTCGATGAACGACATCCTCGGCAAGGTGCACGAAGCTGGCCTAACCCTGAAAGCCGGTTGTGGCATCGGTTATGAATTCTCGACTCTGCGCCCCAAAGGCGCTTATGTCTCTGGCGCCGGCGCCTACACTTCCGGCCCGCTGTCGTTCATGGATATCTACGACAAGATGTGCTTTACCGTGTCATCGGCCGGTGGCCGCCGCGGCGCCCAAATGGCAACTTTCGACGTCAGTCATCCAGACGTGATGGATTTTATCCGCGCCAAACGCGAAGACGGTCGACTGCGCCAATTCAACCTGTCACTGCTGATCACCCAAGAATTTATGGAAGCAGTGAAAAACGATGACCACTGGCCACTCAGTTTCCCGGTCACAGAAAAAGAAGTGGAGCTGGACAATCTAGACCTTAACAACACGCAGCAGATCATCTGGCGCGACTGGCCAGTCAAGAACACCTACGTTACCAATGCAGAAGGCCTGGTGGCATGCAAAGTCTACAAGACCATCCGCGCCCGCCGCCTGTGGGATGTGATCATGTCCTCCACCTATGATTACGCCGAGCCCGGTTTCATCCTGATCGACAAAGTCAACGAGATGAACAACAACTGGTTCGATGAAAACATTCGTGCCACCAACCCCTGCGGTGAACAACCGCTGCCCGCTTACGGCTCCTGCCTGCTGGGCTCGATCAACCTGACCAAGTTCGTGCGCGACCCGTTCACCGACAAGGCCCATTTCGACTGGGAAGAGTACCGCAAGGTCGTGGCTATCTTCACCCGCATGCTCGACAACGTAGTTGAGATCAACGGCCTGCCACTGGAAGGTCAGCGCAACGAGATCATGAATAAACGCCGTCATGGCATGGGTTACCTCGGCCTGGGCTCGACCCTCACTATGCTGCGCATGCAATATGGCGATAAGCAGTCACTGCAGTTTACCGAACGCGCCACCCACGAACTGGCCATGCAGGGCTGGCGCACCGCGCTGGATCTGGCCAAAGAGAAAGGCCCCGCACCGGTCATGGAGCAGGAATTCGATATCAGCGGCGAAATGTTGCGCAAGCGTCCGGAAATGAAAACGGATGGTTTCAAGATCGGCGACAAGATCAAGGGCAAGGTATTGCACGCCAAGTACAGTCGTTACATGCAACGCGTCGCCGAGATTGACCCCGATCTGGTCGATGAATTGGCCGAAATCGGTGCCCGTTTCACCCATCACAGCTCGATTGCGCCCACCGGCACCATTTCACTAAGCCTAGCCAACAACGCCAGCAATGGCATCGAGCCCAGCTTTGCCCACCAGTATTCACGCAACGTCATTCGCGAGGGCAAAAAATCCAAAGAGAAGGTGGATGTTTTCTCCTTCGAACTACTGGCCTATCGCGAGCTGATCAACAAAAATGCCTCGCCCTACACCGATGAGGTAGAAAACCTGCTGCCCGACTATTTCGTCACGGCGGACCACATCTCGCCCAAGGCCCATGTCGACATCCAGGCTGCGGCACAGAAGTGGATCGATTCATCCATTTCCAAAACTGCCAACGTGCCGACTGATTTTCCTTACGAGCAATTTAAGGACATCTATCTCTACGCCTATGACCAGGGCCTAAAGGGCTGTACCACCTTCCGCTTCAACCCGGAGGCCTTCCAGGGCGTGCTGGTAAAAGAGGAAGACCTGGCCAACACCACTTACCGCTTCACTCTGGAAGACGGCTCGCAGGTTGAACTGAAAGGCAACGAAGAGATCGAATATGACGGTGAAATTCATACCGCCGCCAATCTCTATGACGCCCTCAAGGAAGGTTACTACGGCAAATTCTAAGGCCGGACGCGAACTCAGGAGCAACAAAAAAATGACTATCAAAATTGGCAAAAAGATCACCGGTTTTAGCGTCGCCAAACCCGACGAAGCAGCGCCGGCCGACGAGATCAAACAGGTAGAACAAGTGCTGCCTGAATCCAATGTGATTCAAATGCACGAAAAGGTCGAGCGCCCCGAGATGCTGATCGGCTCGACCTACAAGGTCAAAACACCACTATCGGAGCACTCACTCTATGTCACCATCAATGACATTATTCTGAATCCCGGCACTGAGCATGAGCTGCGCCGTCCGTTCGAGATCTTCATTAACTCGAAAAACATGGACCACTTTCAGTGGATTGTGGCCCTAACCCGTATCATCTCGGCCGTCTTCCGCAAAGGTGGCGACGTTACTTTCCTGGTCGACGAGATGCGCTCAGTGTTTGACCCACGCGGTGGCTATTTCAAAAAAGGCGGCAAATTCATGCCCTCACTGGTGGCCGAGATCGGTGATGCAATCGAATCACATCTGCGCATGATCGGTTTACTTAAAGACGATGGCCTCGACGAGCACCAGCAAAAACTGGTCGAGGAAAAACGCAAGCAGTTCGACGACTCGATCAAGAACGCAGAAGAGAACGCTGCCAGTGAATTTCCAGACGGCGCCCAGCTTTGCTTCAAATGCAATACCAAAGCGATGATCAAAATGGATGGCTGCATGACCTGTCTTAACTGCGGCGACTCCAAGTGTGGCTAGGCCGCGTGTAAAACGAGGCCGACGCGGCAAAGTCAAACAACACAGGAGGGGGTCAACTTGGCGACTGATCAAAAACCAATCACCGGTGACTGGTATGCCAACACTGACGGAAAATTTATCAGAATATGGGGTCTTGTCTACCAACAAGACCAACTAAGCCGGGTTGTCATTCAGCGACTCAGCGGCAAGCGTTATCACATTAGGCTAGCGAACTGGCTAAAGCTTGATCTGGTGCGCTATCCCTTGCCTGAGGAAAAGCGTAACGCTCTTTAAGACTAGTCCGGGTCAATCCCATGCTGCCCCTACCCTCTTCCAAGAGGGAGAGGGGGACAGCATGTCGCTACGCGATAGCTGATTTTAGCGTCGCCAGAGACGAAGCCAACGCCAAACATTGAGCAGGCTAGCAAGAGAGGAGGCGAAGTAAGTCAACGCACACGCCTGCAAGATGCGCCTGGCTGCCTTTTCATCCTGCTGATTCAGATAACCACCGGCTTGCATCAGGGGCATGGCGCGGCCAAAGCTGGCATCCCACTCCACCGGCAGGGTGGCCAAATGCACGATAGTACTGATTGCCATGCTGCCCAGCCCCACCAGAAACATCGCTGCGCTCGCACCGGGTGAGCGCGTTAGCAAAGCCACAAACGGCAATACCATCATCACACCCGAGCCGGCCTTTTCTGCCCCTTGCGCCAACCGCACCAGGCGAGTTCGCCATTGCAGTGGGGCATAGTCGAGATGATCCTGGATGGCATGCCCCACTTCATGGGCGGCAACAGTGATAGCGGTGAGGGATTTTCCATTCAGTTTATCCGGCGTAAGGCGAACCACCTTGGCAAGAGGGTCATAATGATCGCCCTGTTCGGTGCTTTCCACCTTGACGCCATCCAACTGAAACTGATCGAGCAGATGACGGGCAAACTGACCACCGTTACCGGGGTAATCTGAACGCTCGGCACTGTGGCGGCGCAAGATTCTCTGTGCCCACCACTGGGGCCCGAAGACAATCAACATCAAGAGCAGCCCGATAATAAGAAAATGCATGCCCTCCCCCTGAAAGTATTGGCGACAGATTGCTGTTGGGATACTTGCTACAGAAAGCCTGCCAGGCTTCTAGATAAACGCTTGACTAAATATACTTGATTTTCCCTGCCTAACTCACACAGATTTAGCAGCAGTGGGGGAGCCCGCAATCATTTGTGCAACCAACCGATGTAGCTGCCTCAAGGATATGGCAAGCTTATCGATTTCTTGTTGACTTGCCTGACGCTCCATTTGCGCCGCCAGGGTCGTCAGTTGTGGGTAGCCAAGATTCCCACCTGAGCCTTTGAGTTTGTGCAGCTGCTTGTCAAGCGTCTGCAAGTCACGCTTATTATAAGCAACATCTAACAGCTCAAGCTGTTCAGGTAAGGCGTTGAGAAATTTCTCGACCAAGTCTCTGAGTTCGGGTTCATTTTCTAGAATCAGCGAAGTCAGCGGTTCTGGCTCAACGAATATGTTCTGCGCCACATCTAAGTGTTCCGAAAGGGCCTCATAAAAATTTTTCCAATCGACTGGCTTTGATAGGAAACCCTCGCACCCAGCTTCTCGACAAGCGCGAACATCATCGGCTGTAGCGTTGGCAGTCAAGGCCACTATCGGTTTATCGTAGCCTTTCTGACGCAGCTCCCTGGTAACTTGCAGACCACCCATGACGGGCATTTGCATGTCCATGAGAATGAGATCGAATTTACGCTTGAGGGCATGATGAAATGCTTGTAAACCATCCTCGGCAACGGTGACCGCAGCTCCAGTTTTGCGAATAAAAAAAGATATCAATTCCTGATTATCAGGGTTGTCCTCGGCCAGTAAAATATTGCCTTGCAGCCTCGGCGGCAGGGCGCTACTGATTTCCTGATGTGGCAATACCGTGATCGAAGGTGCATCGTTGACAAAACTTTCTTCCTGCAACGCCCCGGCATCAACGGTGAATTCAAAACGACTACCCAATCCCGGCACACTTTCAACCGTTAAGGCGCCACCCAGCATTTCTACCAGAAATTTTGAGATGTGCAGACCTAAGCCAGTACCTCCATATTTACGCGTGGTGGAGGAGTCTGCCTGAGAAAACGGTGTAAATAATTTTTCAATCTGTTCTTGACTTAGACCAATACCGCTATCCACGACGGAAAACTTCAGCGCATCGCAGCTGCTATCAAAACTCACTACAATTTCGACCTGACCACGTTCGGTAAACTTGACTGCATTATTGGTAAGATTTAACAGTATCTGTTTGAGGCGAATTGGGTCGGTGAGTATGGACTCTGGCAAAGGAAATTTGTGACGAATACCAAAATACAAACCTTTGCTTTCTGCCTGCAGGCGCGCGATGGACTCTATATCGTTAAGCAACTCGAATATATTCGTCGGCAATTTTTCGATACCAAGTTTACCCGACTCAATTTTTGAAATATCTAGAATCTCATTAATAACATGCACCAAATGCTTGGCATTACGGACGATCGCACGACTGGCCGATAGGCGTTCTTCTCCAGTTTGATTGTTATCAAGGGTAGATTCGCCAAACCCAATAATAGCCGTTAGCGGGGTACGGATCTCGTGGCTCATATTGGCCAGAAAAGCACTCTTGGAAAGACTTGCCGCGAGGGCATTTTCCTTTTCTTTTGCCAATTCTAGCGCACTCTTAGCCAACAAAATCAGCACGTAGGCGATGCTACTAATCAGCAGCAAGGTTGCAACAAACATAATCTGGCTATATTTTTCAGCCCCGTCTGTTTGGGCGATGTAATAATTCATATAGGCATCATGCAGTGCACCCTGCAACATGATGATGGGGGTTTCTGCATCCAACAAGGCGCGCTCTTTTTGTGTGTCCATGCCATTAACTATGATTTCTGAGTGACCCAGAAAGTTAGTTAAGAAGAGATGCTTTGACGAATCAGTATCTGTGTGACTTACCAAGTCTTGCTTGAGCTTTACAATCATGGCGTTTGCTTCTTCGAGCCAAACATCGCCCCTGTTAAAGGAAAAATACATGACGCGATGGGCAAGCTCATGATACGGCATATACGATGCATCCGTGTTTGAAAGCGTTATAACTTCCCTCGCAAGACGCGGATAATACTGGAGTGAGTTATTCATCAACGCGTTATCGCGTTTGAAATGTTCGATGAGTTTGTTCTTCTCTTTAATCGCAGCGCCAAGCTGGCTGGCCACGGCATCGATCGTGGCATCTTTGAATTGTCCCAAGCCGTAAGCACCGTTGATTAAAGACTGAAACACTTGACTCAATTGCTGTTGCTTGGTGCTCAGCATGTCATAATCAAGCGTTTTTCTTGAAGCAGTTTGGAATAGGCTTTCGTTTAATTCAAAGTTCTGATATTCAACCATTTCCAGTTGTTCGAGAATATCAGTATGCAGATCTGTTTTGGGAGAACGCGATTGGAAATATAAGAAGGTCATTGCCATGGCTACAATAAGCGCAATAAGTATAGGCAACACAAATTTCGTTTTCACAATGGCTTGCCTTGGTATTCACCGGTCAAGGTATGAAGAAATTTGACTATCAGTTTACGATCATCTGCATGGATAACCCGCCCAAGCATATAACGTCCCATAATGTCGACTGCATCGTCCAGCTCATCTGTCGAACCGTCGTGAAAATAGGGGGCAGTCAAGGCAACATTACGCAGGCTAGGCACTAAAAATACATATTTATCTGATTCATCCTTAGTTTTCTTGAAACGCCCAAGATCCAGCTTCTGCGCACCTTTTCGTTTATCCAAATAATTTTTGAATAAATTGAACGGCGCTACCATGTTGCCTCCTAACGCCACTCCCTGGTGACATGAGGTACAACCGTACTCTTTAAACAGATCGTAGCCTTTTCTCTCTTCTTGACTGATAGCGTTTTGATCACCCCGGAGATAGTGATCAAATCGGGAGTTGGGTGTAATCAAGGAACGCTGATAAACGGCCATTGCATCTTTAACATTATTTGGCTGGACGCCATCAGAATAAATAGCGTTGAATGAGTTGAGATATTCAGGCTCTTTAACGAGCCTTGGAATAATAATATCCCAGCTCGATGCCAAACCCTTTTTGCTTTTGATTATCGCTTCAGTGAGTGTCTCAAGCGTATTCGGCATGCCAAGCCAACCATACAAGGTCATGAGCCCAACATTGAATATACTGGGCGTGTTGCGGTCGCGATGGCCACCGTCGATGGACGGTGAAAACCGTTTACCGTCAGCTCCTCCCTTTTCTGGCAGGTGGCAATTTCGGCATGCCATTGAACCATCTTGCGAGAGTCGTTTTTCTTCAAACAAGCGTCGTCCGAGTTCGACTTTAGCCGGATCTAGCTCAACCCTGGTCGGAATCGGCTTGACCGGCTCATTCAGCCTGGCACTGCGACTTGAACTGTAATCCTGGTAGATATTGCTGGAGGCGATGTGGATCTTTGCATGATCGCCATGGCTTTGAGCAGGTAAAGTAATCCATGACAGCAGAAATAGCGCGGTAAGAATTTTTTTCAACATCATAGAGCCGTTACAACTCGCCCCCGTCTTGGTAGGCATCTAAATCTGGGCTAGTAATTCCCTCATCATCAAGGTAGCGCTTTCTGATATCGTCAAAAACGTCTTCGATAGCGAGAAATACGTCGACGATTTCTGGATCAAAATGTTTCCCTGATTGCGCTTGAATCATGTCTCGGCTTATTTCATGGCAAATGGCCTCTTTATAGCAGCGCTTCGATCTTAACGCATCGTAGCAATCACCAAGCGCCAATATCCGGGCCGACAGAGGAATAGCATCGCCAGTAAGGCCTTCGGGATAGCCGCTGCCGTCCCATTTCTCGTGATGTGATTGGGCTACTTCAATCCCCATTTGGACAAACGCGTTACCGGGATATTGGTCATGCACGGCTCTTAAGGTGGTGGCGCCGATAGCACAGTGGCTGCGCATAACTTGCCATTCTTGTTCATTGAGTTTGGCCGGCTTCAACAAGATACTATCGGGTATGCCGACCTTGCCAACATCATGCAAAGGACTGGCAGCGTAGATGGTATCGACATACTTATCGTCGATTAAATCGCTATACTTTGGCAGCTTCATCAGCGCTCTAGCAAGGGCACGGCAATATTCTCGCAAGCGATCCAGATGTGCACCTGTTTCAGGATCTTTTGATTCCGCCAGTTTTGACATGGCAAAGATTGTGGCAAGTTGTGTTGCTGTAAGCTCGTTTACTTTTTGCTGAACAATGCCCTCCAGCTCAGTATTTTCTTTCTGCAGCGCCAGACGATAGCGCTCCTTTTCGTCAAAAAAACGTTTTTTCTCAATGCAGGAACTGACTCGCGCCCTTAGCAAAACTGGGTCAAACGGTTTGGGAATGTGATCATCAGCACCTAGCTCTATGCATTTCACCGTGCTTTCTAGGTCGTCTTTTGCCGTGACCATGACCACAGGTATGTCGCGTAGCGCATCATCAGCTTTCATTTTTCGCAGCACTTGAAAACCATCCAACTTTGGCATGTCGATATCAAGCAGCACTAATGAAAATTGACGCTGCTGCATTTGCGCCAGCGCCTCAACACCGTCTTTGGCAGTAAATATACGATATCCAAAATTAGCCAGGCGATGACTGAGAAGTTCACGATTAACCTCATCGTCATCAGTGATCAAAATCGACACGTCTGCTTGGTCCATAATTACCGCTCAATTCAGTATGGCTGTATCAAAATATCAGCCAAATGCCAGGGACACTATTCCGTGGACGATGGCAGTGTTTTTTCTCAAGAACTGTTTTAACAGCTACGCCGGATACAGGACGTTGCCTGAAAGCAATATCGACATAGGGTTATAGTTCTTGAGAAACAAACAGCTAGGAACAAATAGCCTTACAATTGAAAAGGTGTTGGTGTAGAGAATTCAAGACACGGTAATAGCAGCGCCCGGTCACAACACTCGGGGCAGAAGATGAGCAGACGCAGTCCGATGATCAGAAGATTCAGGGCAACCCTCAGGCAGCACGATTAAAGTTTGCCGACGGGATGAATGCGCGCCAACCCCGCCGGAGTAAGGTATTGCACCGCTAGCTTGGCATCAACAAGACTGAGCGATTCAGGGATAAAATGCGCACCCCTAAATTCACCATCAATCATCTTGGTCAGAATGAAGTAGGTTTCACCCGCTTTCAAACTGAACTGGCGACTCCGCTCCATTTCGGCCACCTCCCAGCGCCCTCTGACCTGGGTGCGATTGTGCAAGCTAATAGTGACATCACGTGGTTTGAGATAAACCAGGGTGTACTCGGCCTTGCCGAGCGAGATAAGATCCTCGCCGTCCAGCTCCACATCCAGTTCATTATCAGCATAGCCCGCGACATGTTCGGTGGTGGGACGAATGAAATAGACAGCCGCATGCGGGCGATTCAGATCCGCTTGCATCAAGCTGTGAGACTGATTGACATCGGTCACCCGCAATATGGAACAGGCTGACAAAAAGGCCATATATGACAAGAGCATCAAGCATGACATCAGTTTTGATTGCTTCAAAATCCCACTCCTGATTTACAGATCAATACAGTGTACGGTATATAAACCACAGCATCCAGACTATGGAACTGGGCCTAAAACGTATTCTTACTGCCGAAATAGACCTTCTTGCGGTCCAACCCAAAAGCAAAGCTCACATCGACGCGCAGCTGAAAATCAACGAAGGATTTGATCTTGTAACGCAGACCAAATCCGAAACTCGACTCAAGATCGCCAAAATCCAGCAACCGGTTATCAGCATACGCATTACCGTAATCGGCAAACACTACACCACGGGCGGCATTATGCCCCCACAGCGGCGCCAACAACTCCATGTTCAAAACAAAAAACGAACGCCCGCCAATGCCCCCCTTGTCATAGCCACGCAGATCGCGGCTGCCCCCCAACTCATAGGACTGATCCGCAATCGGCACCTCGCCGCCGGTGCCGCCAAAACGCAACTGCATATTGAAATTTTTGTGCTCGTGCGGCAAGCCCAATGGAAAATAATGGCGGTAATAGACAAAATTGCGGCTGTAGGGTGTATCAGAGCCCATCCGCACCAGGCCGTGCTCACTGATGTAGCCATATTCCAGACCTTCACGGCTAAAGAGATAGTCATGCACCCGGGTGTAACCGATGCCGAGGGAAAGCCCTGCGGTTTTTTCAGACTCTATCACCACTGGTGCGCCAAGCGCCTGATTAAAAAAGAGATAGCGCCAAAACACCGACATGCCTGCATTCCAGCCCTGCGACGGCCCCTCGCGACTCAACCAACGGGACAAACCGATTCCAGCAGCACTGAAATTGCGATCATGCTCAGCCGCCGTATTGCCCAAGGCGTCCTGCGTCACCACCGGATAAACCGAACGCAAAAGGGAAACACCAAGACCATAATGAGTACCGACGACACGGGGATAACTGTATGACATATCCACCGAGTGAACGGTGCGATCGGTGTTACAGCAGCCGCTGGTTGCCTCATAAGTGAGCTTAACGCGCTGATTCAACCCCGCCACATTATCCACCGTCAGACGGGCGCCATAGCTGACTTCGCCATCTGCGGACCTGTCAAAGCGCGGCAGCGGAATAACGTAATATTTTTCGCTAACAGAAAACTCGAGCACCTGGCCAAACTGGGGCCCAGGATAAAGCCTGACATTGACTGACTTAAACAAACCAAGGTCCATAATGGCCTGGCGCGAGCGCTCGATCTTGTCCGGATCTACCGGATCACCCACCTGAATTATGATTTCTTGCAGCATGATGCGCGGCTGAGTGCGCTCATTGCCAACAAAACGGATTTCCTCAATCCAATCGGACTCGGCCCGAACCTCCCCGACAACACCTATCCAGACCATCAATAGACAGCCCGACAGCAGATAAAAACGCCTATAAAACAACATCATATAAATTTTATATCGCCAGCCTTGGCAAAGCTCTTTGGGATCAAACCGAAAATTGCCACACCTTACTTATAATGACTCTATCGGCATTTCAATGCCCTAGCTGCAAAGATTGCCTAAGTCGTCGCAAATCCGGGGGGTTGTAGTATAATGGCGCGCTTCCAAGTATCCAGGCGCTTAAGCAAAAAATAAAAGCCGCCCGGTCCAGTCACCATTCGTTATCAGACAGGGCCAAGGGAGTGATACCTCAAAGTTTCTATTTGACCGCAATATATTGCTAAGGAGGACCTTATGTCCAGGAAACATCCCGTTGTTGCCGTAACCGGTTCATCTGGCGCTGGCACGTCTACCGTCAAAAACGCCATGGAGCATATCTTCCGCCGCGAAGGCATTAAGGCCGCCGTCGTTGAAGGTGACAGTTTCCACCGCTACGACCGCAAAGAGATGAAAGAAGCCGTGGCCAAAGCCCTGGCCGAAGGCCGCACCCTGAGCCACTTTGGTCCTGAAGGCAACGTCTTCGACAAGTTGGAAGAGCTGTTCCGCGCCTATGGCGAGACGGGTTCCGGCAAAGTACGTAAATACCTGCACAATCACGAAGAGGCCGCCCCCTATAACCAGGAACCCGGTACCTTCACCCCATGGGAAGAGATCGACGCTGGTTCTGACATTCTGTTTTATGAAGGCCTGCACGGTGGCGTTGTTTCCAACGACGTAGACGTTGCTCAGTGGGTAGACATGCTGGTAGGGGTTGTACCCTCGGTCAACCTGGAGTGGATTCAGAAAATTCATCGTGACAACAAAGAACGTGGTTACTCTGCCGAGGCAGTTGTCGAAACCATTCTGCGCCGCATGCCCGACTACGTCACCTGCATCGCGCCGCAGTTCTCACGCACCGACATCAACTTCCAGCGTGTGCCAATTGTAGACACCTCCAATCCATTTATTGCCCGCGACATCCCGACCCCGGACGAAAGTTTCTGTGTCATCCGCTTCCGTTATCCGAAAAAGCATGACTTGAGCTATTACCTGCAAATGCTGCAGGGCGCCTGGATGTCTCGTCCCAACACCATGGTCTTGCCGGCCAGCAAAATGGGGATGGCTATGGAGGTCATGCTGACCCCCATCATCCACGACATGATGGAGAAAAAACGCACCGCTGCATAAGCTGTGATCCAGAAAGGGGCCTCATGGGGCCCCTTCTTTAGTATTTGGCAATAAACTCAAAGGTTGTGGTATAAGATAAAGCGCTAATGTGCCGATATCTCGCAGGACGACCTTATAACCGGGTCGAATGAATTTGAGGTTTTTTTCCCCTTGCTGTCAGTCAAAAAAATCCATCTCGATCAAATGCTTGTTTTTTTTCTGGGGTTGCTGCTTTTGCAACCAAGCCAGGCGGCCGACCTTATTCTGGACGAAAATACCACTGACCGTGCCTCCCTGACACAAGCTACGTTAGAGCTACAGCGCGACCTCATCCTGGCTCAGGAAAAAATCCTGGCGGCAGAAAAACATGGCTTGGCGATCTACCTTGATTTTGATGATCCTGTGCCGAGCGGCCTCGACCAGCTCAGGATCAGCCTGGATGGCGAAGTCATAGTAGACATTGAATTTGAAAAACAACAACTGGACAAACTAAGCTCGGGTGGGATTCAAAAACTCCTGACCACAGAGCTCGCCCCCGGCAGCTATGAACTGGTCACCAGACTCAAAGCCGGCAACAAGCACATCACCAAAACAATCAATCTCAACAAAGAAACTACGCGCGTAAACCTAAAGGTCACCATAACTAGCCTGCTGCGCAAACAAACGCCAGAGATCTTTTTCGATTATGAGAGCTGGGAGCCTCAGCAATGATTTGGCCGACCAAACTGCGTTTGACCACCCTCTTTCTCTGCCTTGCCAGCAGCGCTTTCAGCCTGGGCAGTCACGCCAAAGAAATTAATTTTAAAGATATCGAAAATCTCTCTCTCGGACATGCCTATTACACCTATCAGAATGGCGACCAGTACCAGGCAATCGCCATGCTCATGGCTGCGGATGCAAACAAGCGCCTCGGCAAGGATGCCCAACTGGGTCAATTATTTCTGGCTGAAAACTTCACTCAACTGGGCCTCTATAACAAAGCTATCGAAGTATACGAAAGAACAGGCCGACAGCCTGGTTCGAGAAGCAACCGCGACCAAGCCTGGCTGGAAGAAGCCAAACTGGTACTGCAGCAGGGCAAATACAACCAAGCTCTGGCCCTGCTCAACAACATTCAAAGCAATCTCACTTATACCCAAGAAACCGAATTAAAAACCACCCGGGCACGCGCCCTGGTCGAGATCGGGCAAGTTAAAGAAGCCATAGAAGCCATGCCCAAAATTTCGGACACCTCAGCCTGGGCTTTGTACCATTCATTTAATATCGGCGTAAGACTCATTGAAGACCATCGCAACAAAAACGGCGCAGTAATACTGCATCAGATCAGCCGGCTGAGAAACACAACAAACAACGAGATTCAAGCCATCAAAGATCAGGCCAATCTAGCCCTGGGCTTTTCGCTGCTTAAAATCAACAAACCTCAAAAAGCACGCACCTATCTGGAAAACGTGCGCCTAAAAAGTCACCTATCCAACATTGCCCTGCTCGGCATGGGATGGAGTTACTCGATAGAAGAAAATTACGAACAGGCCTTGGTGTTCTGGCTCGAACTTCAAGACAGGCCCTACACCACTGCCTATGGCTATGAAACCATGCTAGCCGTGCCATATGCCCTGAGCAAGGCCGGGGCCTTCAACCAGGCCATTCGGTACTATAAGGCTGCACAAGAACGCATTCAGGCCGATACTAATGACATGAATGAGGCCAAGAAAAAAATTAATAGCGACCTGTTTCCGGCATTGATTAGCGCTATGCCGGAGGAGGAAACCCTTTGGCTTAGCCACTGGCAGAATTCACCCGAGGCGCCTGAAAAACACCTCTTGCCTCTGCTTCTGGACAACCCCGAGTTTCAAGCAACGCTAAGGGAATACCGCAGCTTACTGCAACTCGACACGCAGGTCGCCTCACTTGAACCTGAAATCGCACGGGTCGAGTCACTGCTCAAGACAACGCCAACTGAAGCTGAAGTCGCGCGTCTGCATCTGCAATATCAAACCATCTCGCAACAAACTAAAAAGGGACTGGAACAACAGCTAGCCCTGCTGCGAAAACAAGCAATCAACACCTTCAGCCGCTACCAGGCCCAGTTAAACGACTATACCGAGCAGATCAGCTTTGGCATCGCTCTAGCCATTGAAGGTGGCACCTTCAAAGCCGAGGAAGGACTGTAATGCAACACCGTAGTTTACTGGCCCTCACAATCCTAACCCTGCTTTACGGCTGCAGCAGCACCCCGACTGACACATTGGGCAGCCTGAAGGGCAGAACCATACAAATTGAAAAAGATGCCCCGGTCGAGGCCAATATCCGCGATGCGATAAAGACATACGAAGAGATCATTCAAAATAGCGCTGATTCGGCACTGAATGAAAAGGCACTGCGCCGCCTCGGTGACCTTGAAATGCAGCGCATCGACAGGCTCTATGAAGACGATGAAGGCCATCTGGTCACTGAAGAGAGTTACGACAAGGCAATTAATGCCTATCAGAAACTGCTGACTCGCTATCCAAAATACCATGACCGGGAAACCGTCATCTACCAACTGGCACGCGCCTATGAACACGGCGGTCGCCCTGAAAAGGCCATCAAGGCACTCAAGATTGTTGCCCGCGATTACCCCGCCTCACCCAACATAGACGAGGTGAGCTTCAGACTGGGCGAGCTCCTGTTCCAGGAAAATTTCTACCAGGAAGCCGAAGTTGCCTATTCAAGCATCATCGGCCGTGGACAACACAACAATCAGTATTACGAACAGTCGCTGTTCAAATACGCCTGGTCGATCTACAAACAAGACCGCTGCGTCGATTCGCTCGACCCATTTTTTTCAATCCTCGACCTAAAACTGACGCGCAATTCCACACCAGCAGAAATCGCCAAGATGGAGTACATCTCACGTTCTGACGTTGAACTAGTGAACGACAGTTTGCGCGCCATCAGTCTCTGCATCGCAACACAATCTAACCCGAACGCACTGACAAAATATTTTAAAGGCAAACCCGTTCGCGTCTATGAATTCATGGTGTATCAGACACTGGCCGAGTTTTACCTCAAACAGGAACGTGTCACAGATGCCGCTCGAATCTACAGCTCTTATTTTGAGCGCAGCAATTGGCATCCTTATGGCGTCATCCTGCACGACAAGGCCATTGACATCTACACCACACTAAAATCAAAAGAAGAAATTATTCAGGCAAAAAAAGAATATGTGCGTCGTTACGATATTTTGACCGAGCGATTGGACAAAAGCCATCACAACGATTACCACTTGTTCCTAATCAAAAGTGACAACGAAAGCCAGTTCAGGATTCGCTCCCGCTTCAAGGTACATCTGCTAGACATTGCCCAGTACCACCATGCCAAGGCGCAAAAAACCGATGACCTGCTCGACTTTCAGGAAGCCGCCGGCTGGTACCGTCTCTATCTAAAATATTTCCCCAAGGGCAAAGATGCACCTCGCATCAATTTCCTGCTGGCCGAATCCCTATTTGAAGACAAGCTTTATGCTGAAGCCGCGCGCGAATACGAACGTGCCGCCTATGAATACGGCATGCACGAGGAGGCCGCCGAGGCTGGTTATGCCGCCCTCGTGTCCTACACCGAACAGGACAAACTGCTAACCGGCCCTGACAAAAAAGAATGGCATCAGTCTGCACTGCAAAGCGCGCTTTCATTCGCACGGGTGTTTTCCAAAGATCCCAGAGCACCGTCTGTACTTGCAAAAGCAGCACACGAACTATACGAAGGTCGTCACTACGAGGATGCTGTTATCGCCGCTGAAACTATCCTCAACCGCTACCCCAACAGTGGCGAGGAAAACAGGCGTACCGCGCTGATTGTGCTGGCCAATACCCAGTTTGAATTAGCCAACTATGAAATCGCAGAACTATTTTATGCCGAATTGCGCCTTGTCCTGAAAAAAGACGACCCGCTGCAAACCGAAGTCGAGGAACGTATCGCCGCATGCATCTACAAACAGGCTGAACATTTCCGTGCGCACGGCGCCATTAGCAGCGCCATTGACGAGTTCAAACGCCTCATCGAGGCTGCGCCCAACGCATCCATTCGGCCCATTACCGAGTTTGATATCGCCAGCACCTACATCATTATGGATCAATGGCAAGAAGCCGCTGACTATCTTGACGCATTCAAGAATAACTACCCGGACCACGAGCTCATCCCCGACGTTGAAGAAAAGCTGGCCATCGCCTATATGCGCCTGGAAGATCCACTCAGGGCTGCTGAAGCCTTACGAGACATCGTTGAAAATGCCGGTTCACCTGAGTCAAAACGCGAGGCCCTGTGGCAAGCTGCACAACTCTACGAAAAGGCTGGCGAAAAACACAAGGCCGCCACCACCTACAACACCTATGCTGAGATGTTCCCCAGCCCGCTTGAGCCCGCGATCGAGGCCCTTCATAAAGCTGGCCTCATGCATCAGTCCATTGGCCGCGACTATTACTACCGCGTGCAACTCGAAAAAATTTATGAGGCCGATCACAATGGCGCTGCTGAACGCACCAACCGCACCCGCTATCTAGCAGCCCAGGCGGCGTTCGTGCTGGCCGAACCGCACTACGAGCGTTATGCCAAAGCACAACTGGTCGAACCGATTCGTAAAAATATGCAGCTTAAGAACCAGCTAATGAAAAAAGCACTCGAAGCCTACAACAAAGCAGCCGAATTGGGCGTGGCTGAATTTACTACGGCCTCCACGTTCCGTATCGCCGATTTGTATGGCGATTTCAGCCGCAAACTGATGGACTCGGACCGCCCCGGCAATCTCGACGATGAAGAGATGGAGCAATACGAAATCATGCTGGAAGAACAAGCCTTCCCCTTTGAGGAACAGGCCATCGAATTGCATGAAACCAACCTGACTCGCATGAATGAAAACGGCGTTTATAACGAATGGGTTCAGAACAGTATCAACGCTCTGTCCAAACTGATGCCGGCTCGCTATATGAGGAATGAGACCCATGATCTCGCCGCCACAACAGCTCACTAAACTCATCAGCGCCGCCTGTTTAACAACGCTGCTTTTTGGCTGCGGTGCAAGCACACCTGTTGTACAACAACAAGCTGCCCCAGCTCAGTCAGCAACGGCCAATAACAGTGCGCCTCAGACTGTGCAGCACACTAATAACAACGCACCTCTCAGCACAGAAATCGAAGAGCAGTTCAATCGCGGCATAAGCGCCATGTATGACCAGAACTTCGACAAAGCCGAAGAAATTTTTCTTAAAATGACTCAGAGCTATCCAACGCTGTCAGGTCCATTCGCCAACCTTGGCTCTGTGCTGACAAGCAAGAATGATTATCCAAATGCCGAAACAGCCTTCCTACGCGCATTGCAGCTGAACACGCAAAACCCGGAAATATATAACCATCTGGGCAGGATGTATCGCCAAAGCGGACAATTCAGCAAAGCGCTTGAGATCTACAAACAGGGGCTCGAAATAGACCCCGAGAGCCCCAACCTGCTTCGCAACACTGGCATACTGCTTGACCTCTACCTCAGCAACCCTGAGGCCGCTCTGGAGTATTATCAACGCTATCTCAAGAAAAAACCGGACGACAAACAGGTAAAAATATGGATTGCAGATCTAAGCGTACGAATCGGGCAATAACATTTTCAGCCCCAGGCATTACAGCCCTGTGTCTAAGCTTGAGCTTGGGCCTGCTCTCGAGCACGGCTGTGGCCGAGACCGAAATCAAATCCGACGAAAGTCTGAAAATTTATGGTCAGAGTGAACTGCCTAAGGTACTTTACATCGTGCCCTGGAAACGCAGAAAAGCCGGCGAAATCGACATGCCCAGCAGCACTAGCCTGGCCAGTGACGTACTTGAACCCATCGACCCTGAAATTTTTCGACGTCAAATTCGTTATCACGACATCATTACGAAGCATCAAGCGGACAACTCTTCACAACCTTAAGTTATACTAGCCGGCTACGATATATACCACTAAGTATTCCCAATATAGTTTTAACCTTAAAGACATGTGGTCTAAGGAGATATAAATGGACGGTTTTTCCACCATCGTGCGCTTCTTTCAGGAAGGCGGGCTTTTCATGTATTTCATCCTGCTACTATTTGCTGTTGGCCTTGCCATCGCGATCGAGCGCTTCATTTATCTGACGGCAGCAAGAAGCAAAAGCCGCAAAACATGGGACAACCTGGTGCCACTGATTCAGCAAGGTAATTTTGATCAGGCCTCAGAAATTGTCTCAAAATCCAAAGCCTCCATCGCTCACATGCTGGCCTATGGTCTGGCTCGCATCAGGGAGCGCGCCCAACATCGCGATGAAATCGAAACCGCGATGGAAGAAGGCCTGATGGAAGTCATTCCACGACTGGAAAAACGCACCCACTACCTGGCCACCCTGGCCAACATCGCCACCCTGATGGGACTGCTTGGCACCATCATCGGTCTGATCCAGGCCTTTACCGCCGTTGCCAGCGCCGATCCATCACAAAAGGCTGACCTGCTTTCATCCAGTATCTCGGTTGCAATGAACACCACCGCCTTTGGCCTGATGGCCGCAATCCCACTGCTGTTGATGCACGCATTTCTAACCACCAAAACGACAGAACTAGTAGACAGCTTCGAAATGGCAGCCGTGAAATTTCTCAACCTGATCACCAATAAAAACAGCAACGCAGGTTAACCAACATGGCATCGCGTTTTCGTCGTGCACACCGCCCCCCGGCGGACCTGGACATCACAGCCTTCATGAACCTGATGGTCATCCTGGTGCCGTTCCTATTGATCACGGCCGTGTTCAACCAGGTCAACATCCTGGAGATGAATCTGCCAGAGCAAAAGGATGAGCAGGCAAAACCCGATGAAAAGCCACCCGCATTCCAACTAGAACTCATCCTGCGCAAGGACAAACTGGAAGTAGGCGACAAACCCGGCCGCCTGCTCAAGAGCTTCCCCGTCACAGGCGAAGGGGATGAAACTGGCTACGACCTCAAGGCCCTGTCTGAATTATTGAAGCGGCTCAAGGCCCGCTTTCCTGACGAAACCACCGCCATGCTGCTGATTGAGCCCGAGGTTCCGTATGAGCGTCTGATTCAGATCATGGATACCGTGCGCCTCTATGAAGAGACTGATGAAACCCAATCAACCCAGTACGAACTGTTCCCGGACATTGCCCTAGGTGACGCGCCCGCGCTGGAAGGAAAACCTTAAGCATGAAGATGTCGCGCAGAGCACGGCGCATGCAGCGCCATCACAAACGCGGAAAAGGCGGCGCCATCAATCTGGTCTCGCTGATGGACATCTTTACCATCTTGGTATTTTTTCTGCTGGTGAACTCATCTGATGTGCAAAATGTTCCCAACACCAAAGAAATCAAACTGCCGGAATCCATCGCTGAACAACGGCCCAAAGAAACCCTGTTCATCATGGTGAGCGAAAAAGATTTGCTAGTGCAGGGGCGCCCAGTCGTCGAAGTTGATGAAATACTGGCCAGTGAAGACAATATCATCGCCGCACTCAAACAGGAGCTGGAATATCAAGCCAGCCGCAGCAACATTCCCGCCGAACAAGAAGCACGGCGTGAAATCACGATCTTGGGTGACAAACGCATTCCATATCGCTTGCTGAAAAAAATCATGATCACTTGCAACAGTGTTAACTACAACAACATCTCGCTTGCAGTATCCAAAAAAGGTGGGGCGCAGGGTTAGGGCCTGTTAACACTAATTACAAATTCGCGTTGCTGTCCCAAAAAGGGCTAGGCAAGGCATGAGGAGTGAAGTTTGGTTATTCCAAATGAACGACGAGAAACGCAGCATAGCTCTTTTTGGGACGCAACCCGAAGGGACGGGGCCATTTTCCCGCAGGCCGGTGTTGCATTTTCGCTTATGTACGGCAAGTACACTACGCTTAATGCGCCTAGGCCTGCGAAAAAATGGCCGCCGGCGCGATTTTGGAATCAGTATTAACAGGCCCTAGAGTGAAAGCAGCATTACCATCAAACCTAACCCTCCCCTGGTCGGCGCAACTGGCAGACGAAAAACGTTTTCGTCGCATCGTTGCCATCTGCCTGATCCTGGCGCTGATCCTGAGCTTCACGCTGCCATTCATCAGCTTGCCTGAACGCGATCGCCTTGAAGCGGAGAAGATTCCACCCCGTCTGGCCAAGATGCTGCTGGAAAAGAAAAAGATCGAACTACCCAAGATCGAAGCTCCCAAACCGGTAGAACCAGAAAAACCTAAGGAAGAAGAACCGAAACCGGAGCCCAAGCCAGAGGAACCCAAACCGGAGCCAAAACCCGAGCCCAAGCCGGAACCCAAACCCGAGCCTAAGCCAAAACCCAAACGAACTACCGAAGAAATTCGCAAAAAGGTAGCCAATGCAGGCATCCTAGGTATGACCGACATGCTGGCCGACCTGCGTGAAAGCCCGCCCGTGGAAAGCCTCAAGCAAACCAAACCTTTGCAGACAGAAGGCACTAGTGAACGCGCCCAGGCACGTTCACTGCTCACTGCCAAGGCCAGCCGAGGCAGTGGCGGCATCGACACCTCCAAGTTCAGCCGCAGCAGCAGCGATAACGAACTAGGAGGGCGTGAAACCACCGCAGTTACGAGCGAGATTGAAGAAATTCAGGTGGCAGCAGGACCGGTGGATACTTTGGGCCGTTCTCAGGATGAAATCATGCGTATCATCAGGAGCAACTCCGATGCCCTGTTCAAGATTTATCAGCGCGCATTGCGCAAGAATCCGTTGCTGCAAGGCAAGGTACTGTTCAGCATCTTGATCGAGCCCGATGGTTCCGTGTCGAAATGCGAGATACTTGATTCCGAACTGGGGGACTCCGGATTGGAACGCAAACTGGTATTGCGCATGAAGCGCATCAATTTTGGCGCCAAGGATGCGGAAACCACCAAATTTGATTTCCCCATCGATTTCCTGCCTGGAAGCTAAGCCACTAGCCCCCACTAGCTCTAGAGATTAATTAGCTAACCGGGTGAAGCGCTACTTTGTTAAAGCAAGACCCGCTCGATACCCCCCTCTTTGGCACGCTCGACAAAGCGTTTCTGCCAGCCATCACCCAACAACTTGCCGGCCAACTCAGTAACGATATATGTCGTCTCCAGACCGGTATCATCACCGTAACGCGACAAGCCCTGCTGACAAGCCGGGCAGGAGGTCAGCAGCTTAACGTTGTCGTTCTTGGCCACCACATCACCGGTTAATGTCTTAATACCCTGCTGCAACTCTTCCTGCTTACGGAAACGTATCTGAGTTGAGATGTCAGGCCGTGATACCGCCAGAGTACCGGCCTCACCACAACAACGATTCGACAATTCCACATCCTGCCCCATCAGCGTCGAGGCTACCTTGATCGGATTATGCGTTTTCATCGGTGTATGACAAGGATCGTGATAGAGGTATTGCGTGCCCTCCACACCTTCTAGGTGCACGCCCTGTTCGAGCATGTATTCATGAATGTCGAGCAGACGACAACCAGGGAAGATCTTTTCAAACTGATATTTGAGCAGCTGATCCATGCACGTGCCACAAGAAACGATCACTGTCTTGATGTCGAGATAGTTGAGCGTATTAGCGACGCGATGAAACAACACCCTGTTGTCGGTAGTGATCTTATTTCCTTTGTCACGGTCACCAGCCGAGGTCTGCGGATAACCACAGCAGAGATAACCAGGCGGCAATACGGTTTGGGCACCCGTCTCATACAACATCGCCATCGTCGCCAAACCAATCTCACTGAACAATCGCTCCGAACCACAACCGGGAAAATAAAACACTGCCTCACTTTCCTCAGTCACCTTAGCCGGATCACGTAGGATAGGCACCACCTTTTCATCTTCCACACCCAGCATGGCGCGCATAGTCTGCGAAGGCAGTCCGGCCGGCATAGGTTTTTTGACGAAGTTGATGATCTGCTCTTTCATCTCCATCTTGCCGGTGGTGGCAGCAGGCGTTTTTTTATCACCCAGCCAGCGCAGCTGTTTGGCAATCTTGTGGGCAATGCGCTGGCCTTTGTAGCCCCACTGGATCATACCCTTGCGCATGGCCTTGATGGTGCTCGGGTCTGTCACATTCAGGAAGGCCATTGCTGCTTGAGTACCGAGACTACTACGACGCTGGGCACGGTCTTTCAAAATCGTGCGCATGCGAATGGTGACATCACCAAAATCGATATTCACCGGACAGGGTGGTTCACACTTATGGCAGACGGTGCAGTGATCAGCGACGTCATTCATCTCATCGAAATGACGCACCGAGATACCACGACGGGTCTGCTCTTCATACAAAAAGGCCTCAATGATCAGGCCGGTAGCCAGAATCTTGTTACGCGGCGAATAGAGCAGGTTGGCGCGCGGGATGTGGGTATTACATTCCGGCTTGCACTTGCCGCAACGCAGGCAATTTTTTATGTCGTCGTTGAGCGCACCCAGCTCGCTTTCTTCCAGGATCAAGGCCTCTTGTTCCACTAAACGCAGCGAGGGCGTGTAGGCATTATCCAGTCCGGAGTCGGGCATCAACTTGCCGCGATTAAAATGATTATTCGGATCAACCTCGGCTTTATAGTCAACAAAGCGGTCAACATCTTCCTTGTTGAGATACTGCATCTTGGTCAAACCAATCCCGTGCTCACCCGACACGACGCCGCCCAAACCTGTGGCCAGCGCCATCACCCGATCGACGATCTCGTCGGCTTGATGCATCATGACGTAGTCATTCGAGTTGACCGGAATATTGGTGTGCACGTTGCCATCACCGGCATGCATATGGGTGGCTGCAAACAGACGACTGGAGCGAATGTCCTTGTGGATCTCATCCAACTTAGCCCGCACCGCATCCAACTCGCGGCCATAGAAGATCTCTTTCAGCGGTCGCTCAACCTCAGCTCGATAAGAGATGCGCAGGTCGCGGCGCAGCAACAAATTCAGCAAGGTATCACCGGGCTGGACCAGCTCACGTGCTGCATCATCAAGCAGAGCACTATTATCCAACGCCGCCGCATCAAGCGAATCAAGAATTTGTTGCCAGCGCGACTCTATTTTCTCCAGATATTCCAGTGCCGCATTACGCTTGGCGGTAAAGATGTCATCTGACTCGCTACTCTCTTCGTAGCCATCCACCTGCCGCCGCTCGCGCACTTCACCCTTTAGATACTCCTTTACCCCCGCGATCATCCGCAGCTTGTTCTGGGTCGAGTATTCGATGTTGATGCGCTCGATGCCCTCGTTATATTCATTCAGATGTTCGAGCGGAATGACAACGTCTTCGTTAATCTTAAAAGCATTAGTGTGTGCGGCAATGGCGGCGGTACGGCCCCGGTCGGCCCAAAAACGACGCCGCGCCTCAGGGCTGACAGCGACAAAACCTTCGGCACCACGGGCATTGGCCATGCGTACCACTGTCGATGACGCATCCGCCACGGCATCCTCATCATCACCAGCCACATCAATCAGCAAGACCATCTTGGGCTGTTCACGCCGTGGTGCTTTGGTGCTGTAACTAACAGCGCGCACATATCGTTCGTCCAGGTGTTCCAGACCGGCCAGCATGACATCAGCATTGGCATCGAGATAATCCTTGGTCTCAACAATGGCAGGCACAGCACGGCGCAGATCCGAACCGAAAAACTCTAGACAAACGGTGCGGGTGAATTTGGGTTCTTTATGCAGGATGAAAACACCAGAGGTGATCAGACCGTCACAGCCCTCTTTCTGCACGCCGGGCAGACCACCGAGAAATTTGTCGGTCACATCCTTGCCCAAGCCCTGCTTGCGAAAGGCCGAACCGGGCATGATGATCATCTGCGGCTCACCCACCGGCGTCTTGCCATCTGGCATATAGCGGGTAACGCGGAACTGCACCTCTTCCTGGTCATGGATTTTGCCCAGGTTGTGATTGATGCGTTCTACTTCCAACCACTGGGCATCCGGCATCACCATGCGCCAGGAGACAAGGTTATCAATGGTAGTGCCCCACAACACGGCCTTCTTGCCGCCGGCATTCATGGCAATATTGCCGCCGATGGTAGAAGCATCTTGCGAGGTTGGATCAACCGCAAAGACAAATCCATTCGCCATGGCCAGATCAGAGACACGGCGTGTTACAACACCCGCTTCTGCACGCGCGGTCGCCACCTCACCTTCAACTCCTTCCAGCTGACGCAGCTTTACACCGGTCAGACCTTCCAGCTTTTCGGTGTTGATCACCGCTGTGTCGGCATGCAGTGGCACGGCACCGCCGGTGTAACCCGTGCCACCGCCACGTGGAATGATGGTTAGGCCCAGATCGATACAGGCTTGCACCAGCAGCGCTACTTCGGCTTCGGTGTCAGGCGCAATCACCACAAAGGGATATTCAACACGCCAGTCGGTGGCATCGGTAACATGAGAGACCCGCGCCAGGCCGTCGAACTGAATATTGTCTTTGCGCGTAATCTTACTCAGACGTTTGAGTGCCTTAGTGCGCAGCTCAGACTGGCGCGGCAGCCAGGCCTCGAATTCAGCCACTGCCTTGCGCGCGTTTTCCACCAGGGCCAGCGCCAGTTCATTACCCTCGGCGCGTAACACAATTTGATCCAGACGGTGATGCAGCGCATGCGTCAGCGACTGCCAGCGTTTGGGGTTTTCGATCAGGTCATCCTGGATGAAGGGATTGCGGGCAATGACCCACATATCCCCCAACACTTCAAACAACATGCGGGCTGAACGGCCAGTGCGGCGTGAGCCACGCAACTCATTCAACACCTCCCACATATCTTTGCCTAGATAGCGAATAACAATTTCGCGATCCGAAAAAGAAGTGTAATTGTAGGGAATTTCGCGCAGACGGTGGCGAGGCTCTAATAACATAGTCAACTTGGCCGATAAAAATACTGAGTAATTGGAAGGTGGCCAATTTTAACACGCCTATCACCAGGGATTAACGACCAAATGGTAATGGTATTGGAAAAACAGGAAGATACGGGTGATATTCAACATTCTGTGTCTGATATCACGATTATCATGGAGATACGAAGCGCATGAGCAGCACCATTCCCGGACTCGATATCGCCACCCTGGGCCGTTTGAAACCGATCTACAATCTGCTCGAGGATCAGATTCTCGAGCTCGCTTCACAGACACAGGAACAACCCCTGCCCGCTGGCAAGACCCTATTCAAAAAAGGTGATCAAGATAACGATCTGATCTACCTGATCGAAGGTGAAATCGAGATCAAATCGGAAAACGCCGAAACCCAAATTATCAAAAGCGGCACACCTGAAAGCCGTCAGCCACTGGACAATCATTCACCCCACCATGTGACTGCCGTTGCACTTACCCCCAGTTTGTTTATCCGCATCGATGGTGACCTAGTGGACACCATGTTGACCTGGGCCGAGAGCGCCGAGTCGGATGCCGAAGAGGTCATCATGAGCGGCGACGACATCATTCATATCGACACCGGCGCACTGAAAAATAAGATGCAACATTCGCCCAACTTCCGCAAACTGCCTGCCGCCAACATCGATTTGTTATTAGAAAAGATGGAACCGGTGCGCATGAACGCCGGCGAAGTGATCATTCGCCAGGGTGATGAAGGTGATTATTTTTATGTGATCGAACAAGGCGAAGCCCTAGTAACACGCATGGTTGACGACGATGAAGATACCGACGATGCCGTCGAAATGGCCCACCTGAGCGAAGGCTCCTGCTTTGGTGAGGCGGCGCTAATTTCAGACAGTCCACGCAACGCAACCGTATCCATGCAGACTGAAGGCGTGCTGCTGCGGCTGAATAAAGAAAACTTCATCAAACTAATGCAGGATCCGATCCAAAACTGGGTCGACTACGATGCGGCCATGCAACTCATCAACGCCGGTGCTGTGTGGGTCGATGTGCGTGGTGCAGGTGATTTTGCCCAAGGCCATCTGGCCGGCGCCATCAACGTTCCTATGAATGAAGCCCATCGCCGTTCGCAAACCCTGGACAAGGCCCAAGCCTACATCTGTTATTGCCAGACCGGACGGCGCAGTTCCGCCACGGCCTTTATTCTGAGCCAGTACGGTTTTGATGTGAACGTGCTTAAAGGTGGCCTGCCCGCTATCGAAGGTAATGTAGATCTGGTCTCAGAGGCCAAGGTTTCTTAAACAGCCAACCACAACAACAGCGCATAACGCCCCCCCTTACCCAGGGCAATCATCAACATCGACCAGAAGGGATTGATCTTCAGCCAACCGGCCGCCACACAAAGCGGATCTCCCACCAACGGCAACCACGACAACAGCAACACCGGACTACCCCAGCGCCTGACACGTAAAACCGCGCGCTCGTATTTATGTCCTGACATATCTTCCAGCGGATAGCGATGCGCCAGCCACCGGCCAATCAGCCAGGACGTCATTCCACCCAGCGTGTTACCTGCCGTCGCCACGACTAACAGCAAACTGGAGGCGTGCGTTTCAGTGATAGCCAGTGCCAGCAACAGCGCCTCCGAGCCCCCCGGCAACAAGGTGGAGGAAACAAAGGCACTAACAAACAGCCCCCACAGACCCCATTCACTCAATAATTCATCCATTGGCCAATGCTGCCACAAGCGTAAAAAGCTGTTAAGTTAAACAGAGACTTAAGGTGGCCTTATTCTTGGCCGACTAGTCAAGTAACTTTAACCAAAAGCAGCACCTGATGAGAGAACAGCGAACCCCCACGGAACGGCGACTCCGCTTTCACATGCGCATGGCGATGATGGATCGGCTTGGCCATCTCGCCGCCGTGAGTGTTCTCGTCGGCCTGCTCGCCGGCGTGGTGATCATCGCTTTCCGGTTATTAATGGAATGGGCCCAACTCAGCTTTCTCGATGACCCAGAAAATTACGAAGGCCTGAGCTGGGGCTGGCGCCTGTTTTTACCAATTTTTGGTGGCGTGCTGATCGGCATCCTGTTCCAGTCAGTGGAAAAGAAATATCGCACAGTCGGCGTGGTGCACACCATGGAACGGCTTTCATACCACCAAGCCAACCTGCCCAGCGGCAATGCAGTGATGCAGTTTCTCGGCGCCGCTATTAGTATCGTCTTCGGCCACTCGGTCGGCCGGGAAGGCCCAGCCATACACCTGGGTGCTACCAGCGGCAGCCGCATCGGTCAGTGGTTGCGCCTGCCCAACAATAGCAACCGCACCCTAGTAGCCTGTGGAGTGGCCGCCGCCATCGCCGCCTCTTTTAATACCCCGCTGGCAGGAGTGATCTTCTCCATGGAAGTAGTCTTGATGGAATACACTCTGGCCGGGTTTATCCCGGTGATCCTGGCGGCCGTCACCGCCACGGCCCTGAGCCAGTTTGTCTTTGGCACCGAACCCGCCTTCAACGTGCCGGCGATGCAAATGGGTTCACTGGGTGAACTGCCCTTTGTACTTCTCACCGGGCTCTGTATTGGCGGACTGGCAGCTATATTCATCCATCTGCTGCAATTCTTTTCCAGCCAGATCACGGAACGACCACTGTGGCAGCGTACCACCCTGGGTGGACTTGCCGTCGGCCTCTGCGCCCTGATCGTGCCCGAGGTGATGAGCCTGGGTTACGACACCGTCAACGCCTCTATGCTAGGACAACTTGGTTTCTGGTTGCTTGTCGCAATCGTCGCCTTCAAGCTACTGGCCACCACTGCCTGCCTGGGGCTCGGCATTCCCGGCGGACTGATCGGCCCGACCCTGGTGATCGGCGCAGCCGCTGGCGCCGCTTTTGGTTTGATCGCCGCTCAGATTAGTCCTGATTCGGTCTCAAATCCGGCGCTGTATGCCATGATCGGCATGGGCGCCATGATGGGCGCCACCCTGCAAGCACCGCTGGCGGCATTGACCGCCCTGCTCGAACTAACCGCCAACCCCAACATCATCCTGCCCGGCATGCTGGCCATTGTCGGCGCCAACCTGATCAGCAGCCAGCTGTTCAACAAGGAGTCTGTGTTTATCATGCTGATGCGGGCCCGCGGTCTGGATTATCACGAAGCCCCGGTGGCGCAATCCTTGCGCCGGGTCAGTATCGCCAATGCCATGAAACAGGACATTGCCAGCTGCCCGGCACAGTTGCCACGCGAACAGGCCGATGAATTATTACGCAATCATCCGCAATGGCTACTGGTGCAACCGGCACAAAAACCTGCCTATATCCTGCCCGGCGCCGACCTGGCTCGCCATCTGCAAAGCCGTGACTACGAGATCATAGAACTGGATCAGCTACCCGCCAGCCGCCGCCACGTGATTCCCATCGACCTACGCGCCACGCTGCAGGAAGGGCTGGAGCAACTGCGCCAGCAACGTGCCGATGCCTTGTATGTCGTTGACCAGGATTCCCCCGACAGCCAACAAGTACTGGGCATCGTCACCCGCGAAGACATCGAAGAACACTATCTTTACTCCAGCGACAAAACCCGGCAAGCAAAATAATCCGCCCAATCTCTGGCATTGCCGCCCCAGGCTGTGTTAAAAAACATGCCCTTCTGATTCAGACGACAAGGAATTCCACATGCTGTGGGTCAAGGCACTGCACATCATCTTCATGGTTACCTGGTTTGCCGGGCTATTTTATCTGCCTCGCCTATTTGTCTACCACGCTATGAGCGATGACCCAATCAGCAACGACCGTTTCAAAATTATGGAACGCAAATTGTTCTACGGCATCATGACCCCGGGCGGAGTGCTGACGGCGGTTTTCGGCCTGTGGCTGGTATGGGGCTACGGCATGGGTATCGACGGCGGCGGCTGGTTCCATGCCAAGATGGCCCTGGTGCTGCTTTTGATCGTTTATCACGTTTATTGCGGCAAGCTGCTGCTGGATTTCAAACACGACCGCAACCAGCGCAGCCACGTCTATTACCGCTGGTTCAACGAGTTGCCGGTGTTGGTTCTGATTGGCGCTGTAATTCTGGCCGTGGTGCAGCCATTCTAATCAAATACCACCTTAATTCAAGTCTTTTTAAGCCTGTTTATGCACACTCATGACGCATAAAAAAGACTTGACTTTAAATTGTAACCAGATTTCGGCAGTCATACAGACGAGATCATTAAGTGATTGTTTTTGTGAGATTTTAATTGACGGTTATTGTTGCGCCAGATTAACAAATTTGTAATGCTAACGGGCAGTTGCAAAGACTACCCCAGTTCCATCCACAAAGTTATCCACAGCTTTTGTGAATAAATGACAGTTGTTCGAGAGAACAAGAGTTTAGCCACCAATGTTAATAAACCTTGCTTCAAAATCAACCATTCCAAACCAGAATGGTCCGTCGTTGACAGGGAAATGTTAGGCTCTGCTCATGCCGAAATCTGACGCCGTATTACGCATCGCCATCCCTTCCCCGCTCTACAGCAGTTTTGATTATTTACCACCGGCGGGGGTGAGCCCCAACACACTCCAACCTGGAATGCGTCTACGCCTGCCCTTTGGCCGCAGCCAGACCGTTGGCATCCTGCTCGAAACCAGCTTTACCCCCCAAATCGAACGCGGCAAACTCAAGCCCGCGCTGGAACTGCTGGACAACGAAGCGCTGCTACCGGCTGAATTAATGGCCCTGCTGCGCTGGGTGAGTGACTATTACCACCACCCCATCGGCGAAACATTTTCCACCGCTCTACCCTCGGCCCTGCGCCAGGGCGAAGCCGCGCTGGCCAAACATCGCTCGCTCTGGCGCATCACCAATGCAGGCCAAGAAGCCGACACCGAAGCATTAGCACGCCGTGCCAAACGCCAAGTAGACCTATTGCTGCGCCTGCGCGCCAGCCACAATGGCCTGACTGCAGAGCATCTGACCGAGCTTCCACGCAATTGGGTTGATGCCATGGCCGCTCTGGTGAAAAAAGGCTGGGCCGAACTGGAACAGATTCCGGCGCTGGAATATGGCAACGAACAGCCCGAACAAGGGCCGGAACTGAATGCGGAACAAAAACAGGCCGTCGAACGTATTCAGCAAGGCCTCGGCATGTTCAGCCCTTTTTTACTCGACGGCGTTACCGGCAGCGGCAAGACTGAAATCTATCTGCGCAGTATCGCAACAACGCTGGATGCCGGACAACAAGCGTTGGTGCTGGTGCCTGAAATCACGCTCACGCCCCAGTTAGTCGAACGCTTCAAACGCCGCTTCAATGTACCCATGGCCGTGTTGCACTCTGGTCTCAACGACCGCGAACGCCTCAACGCCTGGCTGCTGGCCCGCAGCGGCGACGCGAAGATCATCATCGGCACCCGCTCGGCGGTGTTCACACCCATGTTGAAGCCTGGCATGATAATAATCGACGAAGAACACGACGCCTCCTTCAAACAACAATCAGGCCTGCGCTACTCAGCACGCGACCTGGCCATTGTGCGCGCTAGCAAACTCGACATCCCGGTCATCCTTGGCTCAGCTACCCCGTCTCTGGAAAGCCTGCTCAATGTGGAACAGGGCCGTTACCAACATCTGAGCCTGCCGCAACGGGCCGGCAGCGCCAAGCCACCCCGCATCGATCTGATGGATGTGCGCCACCAGCAAATGGAAGACCAGCTATCGCAACCACTGCAGCAACTGATGCAGCGCCACCTCGACAACGGCAACCAGGTGCTGCTGTTTCTCAACCGGCGCGGTTTCTCGCCCACCCTGATCTGCCATGAATGCGGCTGGGTGGCCCACTGCCGCCGCTGCGACACCCACATGACCCTGCATCTGAAAAAACGTCACCTGCGCTGCCACCATTGCAGCAGCCAGCGGCCTGTTGTTCAACAGTGCCCAGATTGCGGCAGTCCTGACCTGCGTCCGCTGGGCAGCGGCACTGAGCGTATTGAAACTGCACTGAGCCAGCACTTCCCCGGCGTCGGTCTCAGCCGCATCGACCGCGACTCGACCCGCAACAAGGGCAGCCTGGAAAGTATTCTGGCCGACATCAATAGCGGTGCAAGCCGCATTCTCATCGGCACCCAGATGCTGGCCAAGGGGCATCACTTTCCCAACGTCACCCTGGTCGGCATTCTCGACGGCGATCAGGGTCTATTCGGCGTCGATTTTCGCGCTGGTGAACGTATGGCCCAGCTAATCATTCAGGTGGCCGGTCGTGCCGGCCGCGCCGACAAACCGGGTCATGTGGTGATCCAGACTCACCACCCGGACAACCCCATGCTGCAACTGCTCTGCCAACAGGGTTACCACGCCTATGCCAAAGCGGCTCAATCTGAAAGACAACTCACCGCCCTACCACCCTACAGCCACATGGCTTTATTAAGGGCGGAGGCAAGCCACTCGCTGCCACCTGAGAATTTTCTTGAACAAGCTTCGCAGTTAGCACAGCAGTTAGGCACTAACGGCGTTGAGCTCTACGGCCCCATGCCCGCAGTCATGGAAAAACGCGCCGGCAAGTATCGCTACCAACTGTTATTACAAGCACAAACACGGGCCGAACTACACCGGCTATTAGGCCCGTGGACGTCACAACTCAACAAACTGCCCGAAGCGCGCAAGGTGCGCTGGTCGCTGGATGTAGATCCGGTAGATCTGATTTAAATGTAGGGTGCGCAGAGTAAATGGTGCGCAGTGCGCACTACATATAATCAATCATGGTGAAAAACCACATCCGCGGTTGCATGAACAAAGCCCGACAAGAGATAATTGGCCCCCAATAAACAAAGCCCCCTGTAGGTATTCGCTGTGAAACACCAACTCGAGCAACTGGTCTCCGCCGCCATTCAACACCTGCAGGCCGACAATAGCTTGCCTGCCGATCTCGATATCAAGATCCAGATCGATCGCACCAAGGATCGGCAGCATGGTGATTTCGCCTGCAGCGTGGCATTAATGTTGGCAAAACCGGCCAAACGCAAACCGCGTGACATTGCCGAGGCGATTGTTGCTGCACTAGGTGATTCAGAACAGGTCGCAAAAATCGAGATCGCCGGGCCAGGTTTTATCAACTTCTTTCTCACCCCATCGGCCTATCACGCCGTGGTCGGCGATGTTTTGGAAAAAAGTGATAATTATGGCCGCAGCAATGTGGGCGCAAACAAACCGGTGCAGGTCGAATTCGTTTCGGCCAATCCGACTGGCCCCCTGCATGTCGGCCATGGCCGCGGCGCCGCCTATGGTGCCACCGTCGCCAACCTGCTCGAAGCAGTCGGTTTCAATATCCATCGCGAATACTACGTTAACGATGCCGGTCGCCAGATGGATATCCTCGCTGCCTCGGTGTGGTTACGTTATCTAAGCAAGTGCGGCGAGAGCTTTATGTTTCCTTCTAACGGTTACAAGGGCGACTACGTGCTCGACATCGCCGAGGCACTGCACAAGATTCATGGCGACAAACTACATCATGCAGCCACCGAAATTTTCGATGACATCCCGGACGATGAACCTGCAGGTGGTGACAAAGAGTTGCATATCGACGGCGTGGTAAACAAAGCTAAAGAGTTGCTTGGCGCAGAAGACTATCGCAAGGTATTTGATCTTGGATTGAATACTGTCTTGTCTGACATTCGCGAAGACCTAGCTGAGTTTAACGTCAACTACGACGAGTGGTATTCCGAACGTTCGCTCACAGAAGGCGGTGCGGTAGAAAAAGCCATTGAACGTTTAAAAGCCAGCAATCATCTTTACGAAAAAGAAGGTGCCTGGTGGTTCCGCTCCACCGACTTTGGCGACGAAAAGGATCGCGTGGTCGTACGTGAAAATGGTCAGACCACTTACTTCGCCTCCGACATCGCCTATCACATGGACAAACTTGAACGCGGTTATGAACGCGTCATCGATGTCTGGGGTGCCGACCATCACGGTTATGTGCCACGCGTAAAAGCGGCGCTTGAAGCACTGGGTGATGATGCAAGCAAACTCGATGTGTTGCTGGTGCAGTTCGCCATTCTCTATCGCGGTGGCGAACGGGTGCAGATGTCGACCCGCTCTGGCTCCTTCGTTACTCTGCGCGAACTGCGTGAAGAAGTGGGTAATGACGCCGCGCGTTTCTTCTATGTGCTGCGCAAGTGCGAACAACACATGGACTTCGATCTTGACCTAGCCAAGTCAGAGTCGAGTGACAACCCGGTCTACTACATTCAATACGCTCATGCCCGCGTTTGTAGCGTAATGCGGCAGATGAACGAAAAGGGCTTCAGTCATGATGTCGCCCATGGTCTAAGCAACTTGGACTTGCTGCACGAACAACATGAGCAAGCGCTGCTGGTGAGCCTGTCACGTTATCCCGAAGTGCTCGAAGCAGCTGCATTGAATCACGAGCCTCACCAACTGGCTCACTACCTACGTGACCTGGCCAATGAGTTTCACACCTATTACAACGCCCATCAGTTTTTGGTCGACGAGACCAAGCTACGCGACGCACGCTTGAGTCTTAACCTGGCAGTAAAACAGGTCATCAAGAATGGACTTGAACTGTTAGGTGTCTCCGCGCCGGAGGCGATGTAGCCCAATGACCAAGGACTACAAAAACATCCCCAAGAGCCGCGACGCCCCAAAAAAAAGAGCACCAAGAAAAAGCAGTAGCAAGAAAAAAAGCAACGCAAAAAAACCGACCCCGGGTTGGATCTGGATGCTGGGTGGATTGGCAATCGGATTAATGATCGCCGCGGGCGTGTATTTTATTGATCGTAGCGATGAAACAGTTCAAAGCACAAAAAAAGCCGCGAAGGATGCCGACAAGACTGTACCCAAACCCAAGTCAGAGCAAAAGTCTGTAGAAGCGGAAGAAGGTCCACGCTTCGACTTCTACACCCTGCTGCCCGAACTTGAAGTCATCATTCCGGAAAGCGAGATTAAAGAAGGACAAGCTCGCATCAAAGCAAAAGAAGACGTCGCCTACATGATCCAGGTCGGTTCATTCCGCGCCTACGGCGAAGCCGATAGCATGAAGGCGCAATTGGCGCTATTGGGTATTGAGGCCGACATCGACCCCGTTTCAAGCAAGGGCGAGCAATGGCTACGTGTTAGGGTGGGGCCATTTACCAGCAAACGCGAACTGAACAAGATTCGTAACCGGCTGCATAGCAATAATATTAATACTATGTTGGTGCAGGTTAAAAATTAGGCTGGCTAAACTCGAGCACTCTACAAGCCCAGGTATAAGTTCGTCGAAATCCAGGCAGTACCGCTAACGCAGCACACACTCCTGATCCAACGCCGCCATGGCATCGATAAAATGCGTAACAGCCTGCCGTGGCACCCAGGCCTGCCCCTGATTTACAGCCAATATCGCCGCACCCATGCGCATTGGCAGATGAGACTGAGTGACGTATCCCATCACGCCGGCAAAGAGATATCTCAACAAGACCTGATCGTCTTCCTTATCATCCACAATCAGGAGAATACATACACGGGGTTGCCATCGGCGCAGAGCCTCAACCTGTGCCAGCCCTTCCTTATTTTCACGGATATCGAACACGACCACGTCCGGACGAAGCCGGCTCACTAGCATTCGTATTTCATCGGGCGAGCCAAACGATATAGCAAACCCGCTAAGGTCGCTCAAACTCAAGTGAAGCCCCTTGTCGTGACCAAGGCATAGAACGCTAATCATGATATCTGCGACGCCTTTACTTAATTTAAAGTATAGGCAACTGTAGTCCCTTACCCTGGCCGGAGCAATTGTACATAAGTGCTATACACGCAGACACACTCAAAACCCACCGCGGAATGCCGTTAACTTATTGAAGAAAAAACCATTACAACCATGAAGTAACGATCATTACCCGTGAGCTCGATCACCCAACCCAATAACTCCCTCGTGCTGTTAGCCAGCCAAGATCCGAGAGCACTCGAGCTTTGGACCACGATGTTACCTGACTATTCTCTGCATACTGTTAATGACCGTGCAGGGCTGGAGCAAGTCGCATCCTTGGAGATACCCATCAGGCCTGCATTGATCTTGTGTGATGAACAACTGATCCAGGCTGGACGCGACCCGTTACTTGAAAAAATGAGACGCATGGCGAACAACGCTCCCATTATGGTTATGGTGGCCAATACCCCGGAAACACTCGATATACAGTGGTTGCAATCTGGGGTGCGGGGTTGCTGTCCTATGCAAATTGAAGCCGAGATGCTGAACAAAGCGGTTGCCACCCTGCTTGCCGGTGAAACCTGGTTGCCTCGCCGACTTGTCGCCAGAGTCATCGACAACCTATTTGAAGCTAAAGACGCAATTGAACACCCCCCTCAGAAACAGGACAATCGTTTGGCGACACTCACCCCACGTGAACGTGAGGTCGCACAACTTGTCACGGCAGGCCTAAACAACAAACTTATTGCCCGCCAACTCCATGTGACAGAACGCACCGTCAAGGCCCACCTTAGCAATATCTTTCAGAAGCTAAACATTGAAAATCGCCTGATGCTTGCATTGGCACTCAAACCCTATTTCGAATAAAACTCCACATCAGCAGCGAAACGGCTCCCCCAAATGCATCAAGTGCTACCAGACGATGTTGGACATGACCGGCTGTAGTACCACAGTACAATATTCAAGATTAGCCCTTCCGGGCATGATGCTGCCAACAGGTAATCATTGAGGAACATACCCCATGCGCAGTACAAATAACTCATTGTTTCAGATCGTCGGCAGCACGATTCTAACGCTCAGTGCATTTCTTGCCACACCTGCACAGGCAATCGTCATCGATAGCTTTGATGTCGGCGGCCCCATCAATCAGACCAATGGAACTCAGACTTATTTGTACGAAGGCAGCGGTGTATTGGGTGAGCGTCGCGAGATCCTCATGACGGAAAACCACCCCGTCACCACCCAGTTCAACCTGACAGGCACAGGCCCGGGCGACCTGAATATTGATGGCCTTCAAAATAGCAGTGGACTGGGCGCAACCCGAGTGCAGCTAAAATACGGCTCTTTCATCAGCCAAGCGCCGCTAGATTTGAATCTCGACCTTTCCGACTCAAGCGCATTTGAAATCGATTTTAACAATCATCAACATTATGGCAATGGCTCAAGCTCCTGGTGGTTTCTGGAGATACTCGTTAACAGCGGCGGACAGTTTTTCTCGTCCTGGACAGACGGCTACACTGGCATTGACGTTATGCCAAACAGTGAAACCCCGTTCACGATTTTGGCTGACTTCTCACTGTTTGACGGCGCCGACTTCTCTGATATCGACGGCATCTTTATGCAATACGGTAGTAATGGTGGCAATCAAGCAGACAGCAGTCTGGCTGAGTTCCGCATTGCAGGCGGAAATACTGACTTAGCATTAGCATCTGCCTCGGTTCCAGAGCCTTCATCATTGCTGCTGCTTGGGATTGGCTTGACAGGATTGACAGGGCTCGCTTTCCGCCGCCGAGATGAGAGCAAGGGGCTAAGCGCTTAATTCTCCAGCCTACCTAGCAATCTCCTGAATAAGCAAAAACCGTCTCTGATCTAGAGGCGGTTTTTTTTAACATCTGCATTTCAACTGAAGTAACAACAACGCTATTCGAAGGTACCCCCTGTTAATCAACTTCAATCGACAAACTTTTATCCAAGACGATTCAAATCAATCAAAGCGATAATGCTTCCTCACCGCCTCACGAATCTCCCACACGCAAGCCATCCCCGCAGGAAAGGTAACCAAATCTCCTTTACCCATCTGCACCGGCTCACCATCTTCGGGCGTGACAATTACATCACCCTCAAGAAAGTAACAGGTCTCACTTGCATCATAGGTCCAGGGGAAGATTGATGTTTCTTTCTCCCAAATCGGCCAATTGAAGACTCCACGTGCTTTGACTTTGTCTTGCGCGATCTGGTGTTCGATTTTTATTTGACTCACTGCACACTCCTTACTCTTCCAGATAGGTGTAACCATTCAGGCCGTCGGCGAGTTCTTGCAGATATTGTTTTGCGTCTGCATGGCTCAAACCTGCTGCATTAATCTTTTCGCGATAGGCCGCTAACAATTCCTCAGGCTCGAAGTGAACGTAACGCAGCAGCTCGTCCACCTTATCGCCGTGTTCGGCCCTGACCAGTTGGTAACCTGTTTCGGTCAACTCCACATCGACTGAGTCGGTGTCGCCGAAGAGATTGTGCATGTCGCCGAGAATTTCCTGGTAGGCGCCGACAAGCATCATGCCGATGAGGTAAGGCTCACCCTTTTTAAGTTCATGCAAAGGCAATGTCGACTCAATGCCTTCGCTATCGACGTATTGATCGATGCGGCCGTCGGAGTCGCAGGTGAGGTCTTCGATTACGACGCGGCGTTGTGGTGCCTCGGCTAATCGATGCAGCGGCATGATTGGAAAGATCTGATCGATGGCCCAAACATCGGGCAAGGATTGAAACAGAGAGAAATTGCAAAAGTATTTGTCGGCCAGCTTTTCATTCAACTCATCCAAGGCTTCGCGTTGGGCACGACTGGAGGGGTTGAGCTGTGCACGCACTTTCCAACAGATGGCGAAATAAAGCTCTTCGGCCAGGCCGCGTTGTTCCAGCGCGACCACACCGTGGGTGTACATTTCTTGCGCCTCACCCAGCCAATGCACGGCATCGTGATAGGCCTCGAGAATGGCACGTTGATCAATCTCTTGTAACAGCAGCCACAGGGCCTGGATCACGGCAGGCTCATTTTCACTCGGTTGCGCTAGATGATCCCCGGTCGGCACGGTGTCGATGTCGATAACATTGGTGATGAGCATGGCGTGGTGCGCGGTCAATGCCCGGCCCGATTCAGAGATAATCATGGGATGTGGCAGGCCCTGTTCGGCACATACTTCCCTCAGAGTATGAACAATGTTGTTGGCATATTCCTGCACGCTGTAGTTCATGGAACAAAAACTACGCGAGCGCGCGCCTTCATAATCCACCCCTAGGCCGCCGCCCACATCCACTACCTTGATGTTGGCACCCAGGCGCGACAGCTCGGCGTAATAACGTGCCGCTTCGCGGATGCCTTTTTGGATATCACGGATATTGGCCAGCTGCGAACCGAGATGAAAGTGAACCAGTTGCAGGCAAGTCAGGCTATTTTCACTACGCAGACGCTCGACCGCATCGAGTAACTGACTAACGGTAAGACCAAACTTGGCCTTTTCGCCGCCGGAGTTCTGCCACTTGCCGGCGCCAATGGATGACAGCCGCACGCGAATGCCCAGCAGCGGTTCGATGCCAAGGTTGGCCGACTCTTCCAGCACCAGGTTCAGTTCAGACAGTTTTTCCACCACGATGTAGACTTGGTGGCCAAGGCGGCGGCCGATCAGGGCCAGTCGAATATATTCCCTATCTTTATAACCGTTACAGATGATCACCCCACCCGGCCGACTCATGCCCAGCACCGCCATCAACTCGGGCTTGCTGCCTGCCTCAAGACCGATGCGCTCGCCGCCGTGCTTACAAATCTGCTCAACCACGGTGCGCTGCTGATTGACCTTGATGGGATAGACAGCGGTATAACCGCCGTCATACGCCTCCGCCTGCATGGTGTTATTAAAAGCATTGCACAGGGTATCGACCCGATCATGCAGAATATCGCTGAAACGCACCAACACCGGCCAAGCCAGGCCCTGTTCACGCACCTCATGTGCCAGTTGATAGACATCGATGAATGCGCTGTTTTGACCCGTGCGCGGCGAAACGGTCAAATGACCCTGCGGACTAATATCGAAATAGCCGCCACCCCAATGGTCTACATTGTAGGTTTGCCTGGCCTGGTTGATATCCCAATGCATTACTGCTCCCACCCGTGTTAGCGGAATGATAAATTGGCCACATTATAACTGGCATGTGAGTCTATAATAGGTAAAAAAACCACCTTTACTGGAGACCCTACACATGGCGCTCGACGATACTTGGTTTACCGAAATTCACGGCAAGGACGGATCAGCCTTTTCCCTCAAACTGAAGGAAAAGCTGCATGAAGAGCGCACCCCCTTCCAGCATATAGAAATCTACGACACTGAGGCCTTCGGCAAACTGATGGTGATCGACGGTTGTTACATGGTCTCCAGCCGTGACAACTTTCTATACCACGAGATGATGACCCACCCTGCCCTGTTCACCCACCCAGACCCCAAAAAGGTATTGATTATCGGTGGCGGCGACTGCGGCACTCTGCGCGAGGTTTTAAAACACCGCGATGTAGAACGCGCCTGGCAGGTGGACATCGACGAAGCTGTCACCCGTTTATCAGAAACCTA
Source organism: uncultured Chromatiaceae bacterium (assembly GCA_945787735.1). Lineage (GTDB taxonomy): Bacteria > Pseudomonadota > Gammaproteobacteria > Tenderiales > Tenderiaceae > Tenderia. Next base: position 45,464 of record CALZIQ010000010.1, read on the forward strand.
TTTTCCAGAACTGTGTGATTCCAACGGCGACATCCGTGCACGCCTGCTGTTTGAAGATGGCATCAAGTGGGTTCAAGAGGCCGAAGAGGCAAGCATCGACATCATCATTGTTGATAGCACAGACCCGGTCGGACCGGCCGAAGGCCTATTTACCGAAGCCTTTTACCGAGATTGCCAACACGCCCTGCAAACCGACGGCATTCTGGTGCAGCAAAGCGAATCACCGCTTTATCACTTGGAGTTGTTGAAGCGCATGCGCAAGGCCATGCGCAATGCTGGCTTTCGTGAAATCCAAACGCTCTACTACCCTCAACCTTGCTACCCCAGTGGTTGGTGGAGCGCCACCATGGCCAACAAGGAAACCACCGGCCTGGACGGCTTTCGTGAAAATGATGTGCGTAACAAAATTTTCAAAACGCGTTATTACAATGCTGACATCCACAAGGCCGCCCTGGCTCAGCCAGAGTTTTGCAAAGAGGCTGGACTGGTTTAAAATCAGCAACAAATAACATCACCAGGCCGCCGCAAGCGGCCTTTTTTTATCGTTTAATACACGCTAATTATCCAAATAAAGCTCCTGTCTCTATACTCTTTTCAACAAGGCCTCATATAAACAAACTAGCGTGGAGCCACAGCACATGCAACGGCATGTCCCAACACTCATTCTCCTGCTCTTGATGCTGGGCGCATCAAGTGGCAAGGCCGCCACCGAGCGGCGCAAGGATCAGTTCGGCAAAGCGTTTGGCTACTATCTCTATCCCATCATTGGCGACATCCCGGGGCTGGGCAAGGCATCCGGCGCTGGCGCCAGTGTGCTGAACATCAGTGGCAATGATACCGACTTCACGGGTTACTTCCTCAACGGTGATTTCGAAGCCAAGGGCGCCGCCCTGCTGGACTATCACATCATCCCCAAACGCCTGATACTGGATGTGGGTTACAACGACTACCTTGTCGCCCCTATCGCTTATGATCGCGGTATCAACTCTGACCCGGACGACGTCATCTACCCCAAGGCCGAAGGCCGCTATTACCTTGGCCAGCTGACACTGAGCTTTGACGAACGTCGTTATGAGCTTTTCACTCGGGTCCTGTCTGGGCGTGACCGACTGCACCAGGTGCTGGACAGGGACGGCACCGCCTTTGCAGGTGTTGATACCGAATGGAACAGCCGCCACCCTATTGCCATCGGCGGCGCCATCGACCTGACCGATGACAAGCTTGATCCACGCCACGGCACACGTTTTGAGTTCTCCGCCAAATTACCCACAAACAACGAGCCGGATGAAAGCGAATTCTTTGTCACCGATTACAACTTAACAGCCTACATCCCCTTTCGACGCTGGGATACCCTGGCGCTCAATCTCTACCATTCGCGCGCTATCGTTACCCGCCAAGGCGAAACCGACTTCGCCACTCTGCAGCAGACATCTGGCCTAAACTGCGGCCAGTACCCACCCGGAGACGCACGCGACCGCTGCATCGCCACCGAGACCAAGTTTATCAACAACGCAATCGCCAACAATCGTTTTGGCACGGCATCACCTCTAGGCGGTACTCAGCGATTGCGCTCGTTCGATAATTATCGTTTTTACGCCGCCCAGGCACTCTCCTACGGACTGGAATATCGCTGGAACCTGACCGACGAGCACACCCCATTTGATATCTTCATCGCCAAGGGCGTGCGCACAGGCATGCAGCTGGCTGCCTTCTGGGAACGCGGCATGGTCGCTGAGCACAGCAGCGAGCTGTTTGATGACGGCCGCAACAGCTATGGGGTCGGCTTCCGCCTGATCCTATCGGGCGTCATCATCCGCCTCGACTATGCTCACGGTGACGAAGGCATAAAAAGCCAACTATTCATCACCTATCCCTGGAGTATGTTCTCGGTTGACAACCCTGGATGATCGTTACAAACAAGCCTCAACAAAGACCGGCCAGCCGAGACTTGTGAAGTAAAGAAGAAGCGCCTTTTGCCGATAAAACCCTTTGTCTATTACTATATTTTTTAACGGAATTCACCCTGGGGAGCAGGCGGCGTGGGACAAAAAAAAGAACACTATATTTCTGCCGATATTTATAAAGGGTTTTATTACAACAAAGACCTGGACACCTCGACCATCATTAAAGAATATGATGCGATCAATGACGCCTTTGATGAAGCCCGGTTCATCGCCTGCATTACCATTCAGGTGCCCCATCTGCACAAAGTCGAATATCAATATGGCAGCCACATCTATAATGATCTGCTGGCACAAACCAACACAATTCTGAAACGACTTAAAAACAAAGTGTTTCGCCGCGACGATATTCTGATCGTCGACATGTTTGAAGTCGATACCTTTGTGTTGTTTTTATCACCGCCACGCGACAACAATACCCAAATGCTGGACCATATCCAACCAATGGTAGAGCGGGCACGCTACCAGATTGAAGAGGAAATCTTTCGCCTTTTCTACCCTTACACCAAAGAGTATTCAAAACCCGCCATCGGTTATTCACTAGTCATCAACAACCCCATGATCAACAACATGCGCCTGATCATGAACCTGGTAAAACAATCAAAACAGATGGGCGAGTTTCTGGGCGAAAAACAGAAATACCAAAGCCTATTTAAACTGCAACGACTGATCCTGAATCACGACATCAAAACCGTCTTTCAGCCCATTGTCGATATAAACAGCCTGGACGTCATTGGCTATGAAGCCTTATCTCGCGGGCCCAGCGATACTGAGTTCAACTCACCTATGCTGATGTTTCTACTGGCCTCTGAATTTGGCCTCACTTTTGAGCTCGACACAATTTGTCGTAAAACTGCATTTGAAAGCGCCCGAGACTTAGACACTGAAACAAAGATCTTCGTCAACACATTACCCATGACCATACATGACCCAGAGTTTCGCGGCCGCTATCTGGATGAGCTGTTAAAAGATGTAAAAGTCAAACCTGAAAATGTCATCTTTGAAGTCAACGAAGGCCTCGCCATCGACAACTATGACCTCTTCAAGAGCGCACTTAAAGATTACTCTGACATCGGCATTGTGCATGCCAGCGATGATGTAGGTCATGGCTATGCCGACCTAGAACGCATTCTCGAACTGCATCCCGGCTTTATGAAATTGGACATTACCATGGTGCGCGACATTGATCAGAGCTATATCAAAAAACAGATGGTCAAAGCCATGATTGGTCTAGCCAAAAATATCAATTCAAAAATTATCGCCGAAGGCATCGAGACCAAAGAAGAATATGAAGCCTTAAAAGAACTCGGCGTGGACTACGCCCAAGGCTATTTGTTCGGTCGCCCCACAGAAAAGCCTATGCCTATCAACAAAAACTTTTTATCAGAATAAAATCAGGCGTCGCGCTTCTCGCGCCGCGCCATCCAGATACCAATCGCAACCGGCAAAATAACAACCACAAAAATCGCCGAATAAACCAACGCCTCGCCGGAAACACCGGATTTGGCAATACCAATCACCAGAAATATCATGGCGAGAGTAGCCAGCGTGTAACCGACAAAACGAATAAGCTCTTTCATTTTCTGAATCCTGTTGTTACATAGAATATTAAGAAGGGGGATTGTACATGATCTTTGCGGTGGCTGGGCGGCAGCAATCTTCGCAAATACTGCCAAATTCACGACCTCTTAGCACCACCAGACATTCGCACGGCAAACTGCCTCAGATCTAATATTCAGCCCTCAAAAGAAAGTTGAAAATCTCAGCGCCACACCTTGCGCATCGTAAGATGGGTTTTGTGCCCCGACGCCTTGCCCATTTGACACATGTGCCAAGTGATAACTTATGCCTATGGAATTTGACGCTGCAATCAAATACTCAAGCATCGGACCCACCCGCCACATGAAATTATATCGCTCCCCACCTGCCGGAAAATTCTTATTGTAAATAACAACGTTTCCTCCGCCATTGATATGGATCGACAACTTATTTTTTTCGAACATAAGAAAACTGGCCAGCAAACCCGGTCCGAGACCAAATACCGAATTATCATATACCACTTCTTTGAGAGATCCTGCCCCCAGACTGCCTTCCAACTGTTTAATGGTTCCGGTCACATATGTAGCAGTAACGCCTAAATAAATTGATAGATTCAGACTTTCCACTCTTGAGACTAAATAATTCACATCCAGATTGGTTGTTTCAATATCGCTACTTTCCTTAGTTGGAGCAAGGAATTCGACAGCAACAGTTGGCCGATGTTTATCCAATGAAATTTGCGATGCATCTACCACATCTATCATCGCTCAGTGAATTAACAATACGCTGATAATTGCCAATCTATTCATTACATATCTTGAACCAACATTTATCAGACACATCAAGTAAGAAAAAGCATTAACTAACCACCTTCATCCGCTCCAACCTCAGCCGCTGCCTTTCATCAAACAATCGGCGCGTGCCTAATTGCAATGCCACTACCGTGCCAAATCCAGCTCCAGCAGCAACCATAAACATAATTATCATTTGATATTTGACTGCTTCCAATGGTGGCGTGCCGGAAAGAATTTGACCCGTC
>CALZIQ010000011.1 GCA_945787735.1 uncultured Chromatiaceae bacterium
TGGCTGCCAGATAACTGGGACATCAGCATGCCGATGAACTGATCCCAGCGGCTGACGGAACGCAATTTTTGGCCCGTATGGTGCGCTCTAGCCAGCCCTTCAAATTCATGTCTCGACAAGGGCTTGAGTAACTGATGCAAGGCGGTGTTATGATGTGACAAAGCCTGAACCTCCCTGTTTTAAAATGATTTTTCGCAAAACCATTCTAACAGGCAAGGTTCAGGCTTTCTTTTTTTACTGCTCAACTATGGGACAGTAGTGCGCACAAGGCGGGCTTTTTTAAGTTTATTTCTTCTTAGGCGCATACAGATCTGTGCATGTCCCCTCCGCCATTTCAGCGGCGAAGTTAAATGTCTCTGACAAGGTCGGATGCGGATGAATGCTCAGGGCGATATCTTCGATATCGGCCCCCATCTCCAAAGCCAGTACCGCTTCGGCGATTAGCTCGCCGGCGTTGGGGCCGGTCATGGCCGCACCGATGATTTTGTGGTCTTCGTCGAACAACACTTTGGTCATGCCTTCGTCACGACCGATCGATAACGAGCGGCCGGAGGCAGCCCAAGGGAAAACACCCTTTTCATAGTTGATCCCTTCGGCCTTGCACTGCTCTTCGGTTTTGCCCATCCACGCCACTTCAGGATCGGTATAGGCCACTGAAGGAATAGTGCGGGCATCGAAGAAGGATTTTTCACCGGCGATATTCTGCGCAGCCACTTTGCCTTCGTGCGTCGCCTTGTGCGCCAACATAGGTTGGCCGACGATGTCGCCAATGGCATAGATATGATCAACGTTGGTACGTTGCTGTTTGTCGACTTCGATAAAACCCCAGTCGTTGACAGCGACACCGGCCTTTTCAGCATCAATCAACTTACCGTTAGGTGAGCGGCCAATAGCAACCAATACGCAGTCAAATGTATCAGTGCGCGTGCCTTTACTGTCTTCCATAGTCACCACCACACCGGCCTCAGTCGACTCGACGGCAGAGACTTTGGTATTGAGGAAGATATTTTCATAACGCTTCTTGATGCGACGCTCAAGTGGGCGTACGACGTCACGATCAGCCCCAGGAATCAAGCCGGGTGAAAGCTCAACGACGGTGACCTTTGCGCCCAGCGCATCATAAACAGTCGCCATTTCCAGGCCGATGATGCCGCCGCCGATGACCAGCAGCCTCTGCGGAATATTTTGCACTTCCAAGGCATCAGTCGAATCCATCACGCGTGGATCATCCCACGGAATGAAGGGCAGTTTGGTAACACGTGAACCGGCGGCGATGATGCAGTTTTCAAAACCTACCACTATCTTACTACCATCTTCCGCTTCCACTTCGATGCTGTGCGGCGAGGTAAACTTGCCATAACCCTGCACGATCTCAACCTTGCGTTGCTTAGCCAAGTGTTTCAGACCACCGGTGAGTTTGCCGATGACCTTGTCCTTGTGGCCACGCAGTTTGTCCAGGTCGATTTCTGGTTTATTGAACGCCACACCGATCTCATGGAACTCGGCCGCTTCGTTGATCACTTGGGCGGTGTGCAGCAAAGCTTTGGACGGAATACAGCCAACATTGAGACAAACACCACCAATGCTTTGGTAGCGTTCGATCAAAACAACTTTTTTACCCAGATCAGCAGCACGAAAAGCCGCAGTGTAACCGCCCGGGCCGGAGCCCAGCACAACCACTTCGGCGCTGACATCCACATCACCGCTGTAGCTGGCGGCTTGTGGCGCAGGGGCTGCAGGTGTTTGTGACTCAGCGGGAGCAGCAGGTTTTTGTTTTTGTGCCTTTGGCTCATCAGCAGGTGTAGCTGCTGCTTCGGCGCCAGTTTCCAGCATCAGAATGGCACTACCTTCAGAGACCTTGTCTCCCAGCGAGATCAGAATTTCTTTCACCACACCCGCTTGCGGCGCGGGAATCTCCATCGAGGCCTTGTCGGATTCAACCGAGATCAGCGAGTCTTCGACATTAACGCTGTCGCCCGGATTGACCAGGATTTCGATGACCTCAACTTCGGCGAAATCACCAATGTTTGGAACTTTAATTTCAACTACATTGCTCATCGCTCCACTCCTCCTAAAGCAACAAACGACGCGTGTCAGACAACACACGGCTAAGGAACGAGGTGAAACGGGCGCCATCGGCACCGTCGATAACGCGATGGTCATACGACAGCGACAGCGGCAACATCAAACGCGGCTCGAACTCTTTACCATTCCAAACCGGCTGCATCTTGGAACGTGAGACACCCAGGATGGCCACTTCCGGCGCATTCACAATCGGGGTGAACTTAGTGCCACCGATGCCGCCCAGGCTGGAGATGGTGATACTCCCACCCTGCATGTCGGACGGCTTGAGCTTTTTGTCACGCGCCTTGATGCTGATCTCGCCCAGTTCAACCGCCAAGTCCACAATGCTCTTGCGATCTACATCCTGCACCACAGGCACCACCAGACCGTCAGGGGTATCCACCGCGATACCGACGTTGTAGTAATGCTTGAGAATCAGGTTTTCGCCGGTGGCATCAAGTGAAGAGTTAAAACGCGGAAACTCCTTCAACGCGGAAACAACAGCTTTCATCATGAATACCAGTGGTGTGATGCGAATACCCTTTTCTTTGTAGTCGCCCGCCAGTTGTTTGCGAAAGGTCTCCATGTCGGTGATGTCGGCCTCATCGAACTGAGTGACATGAGGAATGGTGACCCAGTTACGATGCAGGAACTGACCGGTGAGCTTGTTGATTTTGGACAGCGGCTTGGTCTCGATCTCACCCCACTGACTGAAATCAATCTCTGGCATGGGCGCTACACCCAAACCACCACTCGTCGGTTGCGACAGAGCGCGCTTGACGAAATTCTGTACGTCTTCCTTGGTAATACGACCCTTGCGACCACTGCCATCCACCTGGCCCAGATCAACACCTAGCTCGCGGGCAAACTTGCGTACTGACGGCGTGGCATAGGCCTTGGAAAAGCTGACCTCATCAATCTTGGCCGTGGGTGACTGTTTTGCTGGCGCAGGTGCAGGTTTCGCTGCTGTGGGCGCTGCTGTCGGAGCGGGAGCAGCAGCCTCTGCTTTTGGTGCTGGTGCCTGTGGCGTTTCTTCCTTTTTTGCAGGCGCAGCTGCAGCTGCCTCACCAGCTGGATCCAGCATCAGAATCAAACTGCCTTCTGCCACCTTATCGCCCAGACTTACCTTGACCTCTTTCACCACGCCGGCCTCTGGTGCGGGAATTTCCATCGACGCCTTGTCAGACTCAACCGAGATGAGCGAGTCTTCCGCGGCTATCGAGTCACCTGGTGAAACCAGAATCTCGATGACTTCCACTTCAGCGAAGTCACCGATATTGGGTACCAAAATTTCTTTGCTCATTTTTCTCTTCCCTCTGAAATTAGACGCACAGGGATTAGGCGTGCAGGGGGTTTGGTTTTTCAGCATCGATGCCATATTTGGCAATCGCCTCGGCCACCTTGCCCTGGCCGATCTGGCCTTCGTCGGCCAGGGCCTTCAGTGCAGCGACGGCAACATTCACCGCATTGACCTCGAAGTGCTTGCGCAACTGGGCGCGAGTATCTGAACGGCCAAAACCATCCGTGCCCAACACCACATAACGGCCTGGCACCCATTCACGAATCTGATCAGCATAGTTGCGGATATAGTCAGTCGCGGCGATAAATGGTCCCTTGCGATCGGCCAGTGTTTGCGCCACATAGGGTACTTTTGCTTCCGCTTGCGGATGCAGACGATTCCAGCGTTCACAGTCCTGTGCTTCACGGGTCAGCTCATTGATGCTTGTAGCACTCCAGATGTCTGCATCCACACCCCAGTCGTCTTTCAACAAATCGGCAGCGGCGATAACTTCGCGCAGGATCGTGCCTGATCCCATCAGCTGAACCTTGAGTTTGTTCTTGCCACCCCGCTTGAATTCATACAGCCCCTTGATGATGCCCTGCTCAATACCCTCCGGCATGGCAGGCTGAGTGTAATTCTCGTTCATGGTGGTGACATAGTAGAAGACACTTTCCTGCTCGGCATACATACGACGCAAACCATCCTGCACAATCACCGCCAGTTCGTAACCGAAGGTGGGGTCATAGCTAACACAGTTGGGAATGGTGTTGGCCATGATCAGGCTATGGCCGTCCTGATGTTGCAGCCCTTCACCCGCCAGGGTGGTACGACCGGCGGTAGCGCCGATGAGGAAACCACGCGCCTGCATGTCACCCGCGGCCCAGGCCAGATCGCCGATACGTTGGAAGCCGAACATGGAGTAGTAGATGTAGAACGGCACCGTGTTAACGCCGTGTGAGCTATACGAGGTCGCGGCAGCAATCCAAGACGACATGGAGCCTGCTTCGTTGATGCCCTCTTCAAGGATCTGGCCGGATTTGTCCTCTTTGTAAAACATGATTTCGTCTTTGTCTTGCGGCGTATAGAGCTGTCCGACGGAAGAATAAATACCCAACTGCCGGAACATGCCTTCCATACCAAAGGTACGCGCTTCATCAGGCACAATCGGCACTACGTTTTTACCCATTTTCTTGTCACGGCAAAGGATGGTCAGCAGACGCACATAGGCCATGGTTGTAGACATCTCCTTGTCGCCCGAGCCTTTCAGCAAGACATCGAAAGCCGACAAATCAGGCACTTCCAGCGGTGCCGCCTTGTGGTAACGTGCCGGCAGATACCCCCCCAGTTCCTTACGTCGTGCATGCATGTACTGCATCTCGGCGCTGTCATCGGCTGGCTTGTAGTATTTGCCCTCCGCTGCATCCTCATCACTCAACGGAATATTGAAACGATTGCGGACGTAGATCATCTCGTCGGCACCCAGTTTCTTTTGTGAATGGGTACGCATTTGCCCTTCACCGGCCGCGCCCATGCCATACCCTTTTACAGTTTGAGCCAGGATAACGGTCGGTTCACCGCTCTCTACCGCCGCCTTGTAGGCCGCATAGACTTTGTGGGGATCATGGCCACCGCGGTTTAAGCGCCAGACGTCCTCATCGGACATTTTGGAGACCATTTCCAGCAGCTCAGGATACTTTCCGAAAAAGTGCTCGCGCACATAGGCGCCGTCTTTTGATTTGTAATTCTGATAATCGCCGTCGACGCACTCCATCATGCGCTGTTGCAACAGGCCGTTCTTGTCCTTGGCCAGCAACGGATCCCAGTAGGAACCCCACAGCACCTTGATCACATTCCAGCCGGCGCCGCGGAAGCTGGCTTCCAGCTCCTGCACGATCTTGCCGTTACCGCGCACCGGGCCATCGAGGCGTTGCAGGTTACAGTTGACCACCCAGACCAGGTTGTCGAGCTTTTCGCGCGAGGCCAGAGAGATGGCACCGAGCGATTCCGGTTCATCAGTCTCGCCGTCGCCGAGGAAGGCCCAGACTTTACGATTCTTGGTATCGGCCAGGCCGCGGTCCTGCAGGTATTTCATGAAACGGGCCTGGTAGATTGACATGATTGGACCCAGCCCCATGGAAACGGTCGGGAACGACCAGAAGTCCGGCATCAACCAAGGGTGTGGATAAGAAGACAGACCTTTACCATCCACTTCCTGACGGAAGTTGTCCAATTGCTCCTCGGTCAAACGGCCTTCAAGAAAGGCACGAGCATAAGTGCCTGGTGAGGCATGGCCCTGAGAATAGATCAGGTCGCCGCCATGCTCGTGTGAAGGCGCACGCCAGAAGTGGTTAAAACCTACATCGTACAACACTGCCGCTGAAGCGAAGGTAGCGATATGGCCACCCAACTCAGAGGCCTTGCGATTAGCCTTGACCACCATCGCAACGGCATTCCAGCGAATAAAGGAACGAATACGATCCTCGATCGCCTGATCACCAGGAATCGGCGCTTCAAGATGTGGCGGGATGGTATTTACATAAGCAGTATTGGCTGAGTAAGGCAGATTGGCGCCAGAACGGCGCGCCTTATCGATCATCTGCTCAAGCAGAAAGTGAGCACGCTCAACACCCTCATTTTCGATGACCGACTCGAGGGCCTCGATCCACTCCTTGGTTTCGACAGCGTCGATATCCGGTAACTGTTCAGACATGTGGGGTTGCTGAGACATATCGCTCCGACCTCTTCTAAAATAAATTCTTATTGCCTTATATCCACAAGGCGTGTGACTAAACGCGGCAACTTGACGACCGGGCCGCAAAGATTACTGACTCAAACGGCTTTGTACCAAAACAGGAAGTTGTTTTCTTGTTTTTTCAGTCAGTTAGAACAAGCGGACAATTATACCTTGTTTTTGAAAAACGGGAAATTAGGCGCCTGTTTGCAGCTCAGGCGCCCAAATCAAATTACGTGAAATGAATACTCAGGCGTGGCGGTGCGCCTTGTAGAAATTGATCAGGCCATTGGTGGAGGCATCGTGACTGCTAACCGATTCATCGGCCTTCAACTCGGCCTGAATGGTTTTGGCCAACTGTTTGCCCAACTCGACCCCCATCTGATCAAAGGAATTGATGTTCCAGATGATGCCCTGGACAAAGATCTTGTGCTCATACATGGCGACCAGCATACCCACGCTCTTGGGATCGAAGGTCTGAAACAGAAAGGAATTGGTCGGCCGATTACCCTCGAACTCCTTGTGTACCACCAGTTGCTCGAGCTTGTCACCAGCGAAACCCTCGGCCTTCAGTTCGGCGCGGGTTTGCTCTTCACTGCGCCCTACCATTAGGGCCTCGGTCTGGGCAAAGAAGTTAGATAACAGAATATCCTGGTGGCCTGACAACGGATTGTGCGTTTCCACCGCGGCGATAAAATCCGCTGGGATCAGTTTGGTACCCTGATGCAACAACTGATAGAAGGCATGCTGACCATTAGTGCCTGCCTCACCCCAGATCACCGGTCCAGTGAGATAATCGACGCGCTTGTTGTCGCGTGTCGTGTGCTTACCGTTGCTCTCCATATCGCCCTGTTGCAAATACGCGGGAAAGCGATGCAAATACTGATTATAAGGGAGGATGGCATGGCTATCAGCACCAAAGAAGTCGTTGTACCAAATGCCGAGCAGAGCCATGATCACCGGGATATTTTTTTCCAACGGTGTGGTGCGGAAGTGCTCATCCATTTCATGCGCGCCCTGCAGCAGTTCTTCGAATTTGTCCATACCAATGTAGACAGCAATCGATAGGCCGATGGCGCTCCAGAGCGAATACCGGCCACCGACCCAATCCCAGAACTCAAACATGTTGCGCGGGTTAATGCCAAAACGTTTCACTTCGGAAGCATTGGTTGACAGCGCCACGAAGTGACTCGCCACGGCTCGCTCCTCTTCTTCATAAGCCTCAAGCAACCACTCTCGCGCCGACCGGGCATTGGTGAGCGTCTCCTGGGTGGTGAAGGTTTTGGAGGCAACAATAAACAGGGTTGTTTCGGGATTCAGCGGCTTGAGCGTCTCGACCAGATGATTGCTGTCGATATTGGAAACAAAATGCACATTCAGCCCGGCTTTACCATACGGCTTGAGCGCCTCGGTCACCATCACCGGCCCCAGATCGGAACCACCGATGCCGATGTTGACTACATCGGTAATGCGCTCACCGCTGTGTCCCACCCACTTGCCACTGCGCACTTCGTCAGTGAATCGGCGCATCTTTTCCAGCACTCCGTTGACCAACGGCATTACATCTTCGCCATCCACACAGATGGGGCGATTGCTGCGGTTTCGCAAGGCCACATGTAACACAGCACGGTCTTCGGTCAAATTAACCTTATCGCCGCTGAACATGCGCTCAGTCCAGCTGGAAACATCAGCATACTCGGCCAGATCTAGCAGCAGCAGAAGTGTTTCTTCCGTGATACGGTTTTTGGAGTAATCAAACAGCAGATCTTGAAACTGCAAGGAGAAACGTTCAAAACGCTGCGGATCTTGCGCAAACAGATCGCGCATATGTTTATTCTCGATCGCCTGTTTGTGAGCTTGTAACGCCTTCCACGCCGGAATTTCTTGCACGCCCCACCTACCTTTTGGCTTTTATAGTTAAGTTATTCATCGACATGGCACGCCTGCCCGCCGATTTCAAAGGGGGTACGGCCTTCCACCCCTCTGAAAACTCTTTGTTTTGACCCCGTCATACGCTGCGGGGCATTATCAAATCAATATGCTTCTGTGCTGACGTCACTGCCCTCGATGTTCATCGAATGGCGCCAGAATTGATCTTCGCGATCAAACAATCTATATGTTCCTCGTGGCCCCCAGGTACCCGCACGATAAGTATTGATGAAGGCTCGCTCCATCGACCACACTTTCAGAATAGGATCCACCACACGCCAGGCCCACTCCACTTCATCGTAACGCAAAAACAGGGAATGGTCTCCCTTGATCACGTCCAGAATCAGATCCTCATAGGCGTCCCCGGCCTGCTCACCTTCTTCATGATAACTGGCATCCAGACTGATCACTCGCGTCTTCATGGCTGTGCCATGCTCTTTGACCTGAATTTCCATTTTCAGGCAGTCATTCGGTTGAATGCCCAGCAGAATCCAGTTGGGCCTGAGTGTATCCACCTTACTGCCAAACAACTGCTGCGGCGGATGTTTGAAACGGATGCTGATCTGAGAACTCGATTCCTCAAGTCGCTTACCGGTACGCAAATAAAACGGCACACCCTTCCAGCGCCAGTTATCGATATACAATTTCAATGCGGCGTATGTTTCAGTGGCACTCTCATTTGAGACACCCTCTTCCTCCAAATAACTTGGCGCCGGTTTGCCATTAACATGACCGGCGGCATATTGGGCACGAAAGGCGTGGGCATGCACGGCATTTTGTGGAATTGGACGAATAGATTTCAACACTTTAACCTTCTCGTCTCGCAACGACTCGGCATCCATCCCTACTGGCGGCTCCATCGCCACCAGTGTCAGCAACTGCATCAAATGGCTTTGCAGCATGTCGCGCAAGGCACCGGAGTTGTCGTAATAGGCGGCCCGGCCACCAATACCCAGGGTTTCAGAATGGGTGATCTGGACATGATCGATGTAGTTGCGATGCCATAAGGGCTCCAGCAGCAGGTTGGCAAAGCGAAACACCAACACATTACGCACCGTCGATTTGCCTAGGTAATGATCGATACGATAGATCTGGTTTTCAGGCACATACCGGGTCAGTTCTTTCTGCAGTGTCTGAGCACTGAGCAGATCGTAGCCAAATGGTTTCTCGATCACTACGCGGCCCCAACCATGGGTCTCTTGCAACAAACCCGCCTGGCCAAGTTTTTCGATCACCGTGCCGAATTCGGATGGACTGATGGACAAGTAATAAAGCACGTTACGCGGAAAATGCTCGCCGCTACACAATTTTTTCTGCAGCCCTTCATAAGCTTGTCCATCAGTCAGGTCACCCTGGTGATATTCGAGCTTTTCGCTGAAGCGATCGAAAGCCGCTTTATCATATCCGTCTGGATATTTAGCGGACAACATCTTGGCCACTTCTTCCACCCACTGTTGTTTATCCCAGGGACGGCGGGCAAACGCCAGCACCTTACTGCCCTTAGGCAGACGCCCCTCGGACTCGAGCGCGAACAGGGCCGGCATCAGTTTGAGGCGCGACAGATTACCTGTAGCGCCAAAAATGACGATGGTGCAAGGGTCCAGCTTCTTCATTATTCACCCGCCTTTTTCACCGCGTGACCGCCAAACGCATTACGCATCATAGAAAGTAGCTTGAAGTCATAACCTTCCTGATCCTGACTGGTAAAGCGCATACTCAGAGCTAAACTCAACACCGGCGCGGCAACGCCTTGGTCGATGGATTCGACTACCGTCCAACGTCCCTCACCCGAATCGGGCACAAACGGAGCGATATCCTTGAGTTGCTGATCCTGTTTCAGAGCGTCAGCTGTCAGGTCCAATAGCCAACTGCGTACCACTGAGCTATGACGCCAAAGTTCGGAAATCTGCGCCAGGTCGAGATTGAACTCCTTCTTGCCCTTCATCAGGGCAAAGCCTTCGGCCATGGCCTGCATCATGCCGTATTCGATCCCGTTATGAATCATCTTGGTGAAGTGACCTGCCCCCACCGGACCGACATGGGCCCAGCCACGATCAGCCGCCGGAGCCAGTACCTTCAGCGCAGGCTCGACCAGGGCCACTGCGTCTTTCTCGCCGCCCACCATTAGGCAGTAGCCGTTATCTAGGCCCCAGATACCACCCGAGGTGCCGGAATCCACATAACCGATGCCTTGTTTCGCCAGCATGGCGCCACGGCGCTGGCTGTCGTGATAGTTTGAATTGCCGCCATCAACGATCACATCCCCCTGCTCTAGAATGGATGTCAGCGCCTCAATGGCCTGCTCGGTCGGTTCACCGCAGGGCAGCATCAACCAGACCACACGCGGTGCAGTCAGTTTTTCAACCGCCTCACGCAAAGATCCCGCCGGGGCCATACCCTCTTCACTGGCCAGCGTGTTGACGATTTCCTGTGAGCGGTTGTAACCAACCACCTCAATCCCACCGCGACAGAGACGCCGCGCCATGTTGCCGCCCATCTTGCCCAAACCGATCATTGCCATGCGCATGTTAAAACTCCTTCCTTGAAAATAAATGACAACCGAATCGCAACACCCGGTCTGTGCCAGAAATAAAAAACTCAATCATAAAGCCCCCCACAACCCGTTTAAGTCGTCAGCGAGCAGCAAAACTTAATCACTCTTTAATAAAAACATAGCCAAAATGACTATATAAGTACATTTGGCTTTTATTTTTTCACTGGCCGTTTCTGCAACTTACGCTGCAAAGTACGACGATGCATGCCCAAACGCCGTGCCGCTTCGGAGACATTACCCTCCACCTCGGCCAGCACCTTTTGGATGTGCTCCCATTCAAGCCGCCGCACTGACATGGGTGATTCACCCACCGGCACCTCGGTATTCCCTTCGTCCTTGTGCAGGGCGGCGAGAATGTCGTCGGCATCGGCCGGCTTGGCCAGATAGTGGATAGCACCAAGCTTAATCGCCTCAACCGCCGTGGTGATACTGGCATAGCCCGTTAACACTACCACGCGCGCGTCTTCATCTTGTTTGCAGATATGATCGACCAACACAAGACCAGATTCGCCCGGCATGTTCAGATCGATCAACGCATAATCGGGCCACCATGCTTCCAATAGCTCCACGCCAGCAGCCACGCCATGCACCACTTCGACGTCAAAACCACGTTTTGACAATGCACGTGCCAGCACCGCTGAAAATACTTCGTCATCATCCGCCAACAGCAGGCGTGGCCGCATCGCTTCACTCATCCAACAACAACCTGCTCAGGTCCATATCGAGTTTTACACACGCACCACCACCCGGGCGTTCAGTCACACTCACCTCACCATCAAGGCGCTGAATAATGGCGTGGGCCAATAACAGGCCAAGCCCATGCCCCTCAGGCTTGGTGGTAAAAGAAACCTTACCGACCTGCTCTATATATTCCAGCGGCATGCCTTCGCCGCGATCAGAAATCTCGACCCGCAAATGCCGCTCATTCCAGTTGCAACACATTTCAACATTATCGGGCGACGAATCGGCCGCGTTGTTCAAAAAGCTGATCAGGGCCTGGCGCAAACCTTGTTCAGAAATAATAGTTGGTGCTGGTACATCACCGTCCAACTGAAATTCAAGCTGCGCTGCTGGACGCATTGCGCGCCAGTCGGCCACCACGTTGGTCAAAAACTGATCAAGCTGAACTCGGCCGCCACCTTCGGCGCGCAGCTGGCCGGAGGAAGCTGAAATTTCACCCAAGCTTTGTTTACAACGATCCACCTGCTGCCTCAATATGGTCAGGCGCTGTTGCAAATCTTCATCTTGCTGATATTCCTGCTCCAACTCATTGGTCAACACCGCCATGGTGGACAGTGGTGTACCCAGCTCATGTGCGGCCCCTGCCGCCAAGGTGCCCAAGGCCACCAACTGCTCATCACGCAGGGCGCGTTCACGTGCTTGTGCCAATACCTGGTCACGTTCACGTAATGACTCAGCCATGCGTAAGACAAAAAAAACAATCATTACCACCGCCAGCAAAAAACCAAACCACATGCCAATCACGTGCCAATCAAAATCCTCACCGGCATGAGATGCCACATGGGGCATGGGCTGATGCGCAAACATCAACAGACCATAGGCAAACACCACCAGAAGCGCCATCCCCCAGACATGTACCCGCGGTAACACAGCAGCAGCCACCACCAGTGGCAATAACAACAGGGAAACAAAGGGGTTGGTCGCCCCACCTGCCCAATAGAGCAAGGCGGTCAACACCACCACATCAAGACAAAGCTGCAGTAGAAATTCATTAACGCCGATGGCTTGTCTGCGGCGCAATCTCAGCCAGGCAATAAGATTAATCACCACATGCGCTGTGATCACCAGCAACAACATCCGCAGTGGCAAATGCATACCCAAACCAAAAACAGCACCACTCACCGCCACGACCTCACCTACGATCGCCAGCATGCGGACAAACACCAGACGTTTAAAATTTAGTGCCGAGATATCATCCCGGCCGGAAGCGGTCTGTTCATGCATTGAGTTCATCTTGTTCCAATCTAGCAAATCGCACTCACGCACTGCAATGCCGCACCATTTTCACACCGGCAGGCACCAAAGCGAGGCATCATACCTTAATCCAAGCTGTTGTTATGCTGAGGCATTCACATCATTGAAAGGCTCATGCTATTCTGACTTAAAATTTCGACTCGCAACACTTTTCTCAAACGGAATCTCTGGAATCTCATGGCTAGCAACAAAATTCTTTTCGTCACCAGTGAAGCCTACCCACTCATCAAGACAGGAGGCCTGGGCGATGTTGCCGGCAGCTTGCCCGCTGCACTCAAGGCACAACGCCAGGATGTGCGCGTTATCATGCCCGCGTATCGAGAAGCCATGCGCAAGGCGGAAAAACTGGGCTTTGCCAGCTTTCAGATTGAAGGTATCCCCGAAACCGTGCGCTTGCTCGAAGGCCGACTGCCCGGCACAAGCGTGAGACTGTTATTAGTAGACTCACCCGCACATTTCGATCGCCCCGGCGGCCCCTATGCCGATCCCGACGGTCATGACTGGGCTGACAACGCCGAACGGTTCGCTATGTTTTCACGTGCCGCCACTGCTGTTGCGCTGAACAAAGCAGGATTGGTGTGGCAACCTGACATCGTCCACTGCAATGATTGGCAAAGTGGTCTGGTGCCGGCCCTGTTGAATCAATACCCCAATCGACCAGCAACCGTGTTCACCATCCACAACCTCGCCTATCACGGCCAGTTCGATGCGACAAAATTCCAGAGCCTCAAACTACCGGAGTATCTCTGGGGCGTCGACGGCCTGGAGTTTCATGGTGGCCTTTCCTTTATTAAGGGCGGCTTGGTGTTCGCCGACATGATCAGCACCGTCAGCCCCACTTATGCCTATGAAATCCGCACCCCTCATTTCGGCCATGGCCTGGACGGCCTACTCAACCATCGCGCCGATCGCCTGGTCGGCATTCTCAATGGCGTCGATTACAAACAGTGGAACCCTGCCAAAGATCCACACCTGAAACATGCCTACGATGCTCAATCGCTGGAAGGGAAGGCCAGAAATAAACAACAACTGCAAAAACAGTCCGGCCTGCCGCAACGCACTGCGGCGCCATTGTTTGGGCTGGTCGGCCGCCTGGTTGAGCAAAAAGGTATCGACCTGGTGTTAAGCATTATCCCGCAACTGGTCAAGGCAGATGCCCAGCTGGTGGTACTCGGCAGCGGCGACAAAGGTTTCCAAACGGAACTGGAAGAAGCTGCCGCAGAATATCCTGATCATATCGCTGCCCACATCGGTTACAACGAAAGCCTGGCGCATCAGATCGAGGCAGGGGCTGACATGTTTTTAATGCCCTCCCGCTTTGAGCCCTGCGGCCTGAATCAGATCTACAGTTTACGTTATGGCACCGCACCGATTGTGCGTCACACCGGCGGGCTGGCCGACACAGTGGTGGACACCACGGATGAAAACATCAAACAGAAAACCGCGACCGGCTTTCAGTTCGAACATGCCACTCACGAGGAACTTTGGTGGACTTGCGAACGGGCTATTTCGATTTATCGAGACCAGCCAAAACTATGGCAACAGATCATTTCCACTGGCATGAAGCAGGATTTCAGCTGGAAACAGAGTGCCAAACATTATCTGGAACTCTATCAGCTTGCCCTGGATAAGTTGGGCGGAAAAGCAGCGCGACCCTAATTCCCACACTAGGTGTATAATAGGCGCCTTTTGCCAATTCGGGCTTATTCGCGCCCGCCCTAACTCAGTAGCAACTAGTTGTTTTAGAAGAATATTATGGACAAGAAACTTCGTTCTCGCGTCAAACTGTTCGGTAATCTGCTGGGCAACATCCTGCGTGCCCAGGCAGGCGATCAGGTCTTCGCCGCAGTAGAAACACTGCGCAAGGGCTACATCAATCTGCGTAAAGAAGAAAATCAAAAAAAACGTCAACAGCTCAATCTGCTCATCAATCGCCTGGATCCCCAGACCCTGACTCAGGTGGTGCGCGGCTTTAGCATCTACTTCAGCCTGGTCAATATCGCCGAAGAGGCCTATCAACATCAAAATCGCCGCCGCCAGTGCCGTTTTAGCGATGGCCCAGCTTGGCCCGGCTCGTTTAATGCCACGCTGAATGATTTCAAACAACAAAACATTAGTAGCGAAGAGCTGCAGACCATACTCAACCGCACCGCCTACTATCCGGTAATCACAGCCCATCCTACCGAGGCCAAGCGCCGCATGGTGAAAGAGGCACTGCGCCGTATTTTTGTGACCAGTGAACAGCTCGACGATACCCGCCTAAGCAAGCAAGAACGGCAGGAGATCATTGAACAACTTGGGGCAGAAATCCAGATCCTGTGGAAGACTGACGAAGTTCGCGTACGCCGCCCAAAGGTCGAGGACGAAATCCGTACCGGTATCGGCTACTTCCAGGACTGCCTCTTCGACGCCATCCCCCAGACCTACAACAACATGGAAAAGGCCGTGGCCAAGATCTACGGCGGCAATCCGGCCGTAACTGTGCCTTCTTTTCTGCGTTTTGGCTCCTGGATTGGCGGCGACCGTGATGGCAATCCGAACGTTACGCCGGACACCACCGTATTTGCACTGCGACTGCAGGCACGCTCGGTGCTGCTTGAATACCTAACCCGCCTTGGCAAACTGACCAGTGTTCTGACATTATCGAATTCACTTTGTCGCCCGACTGTTGCTTTGACCGAATTACTGGAAAGCTATGAACCCCTGGTCGAGGATGCCCTCGATGGCGACAGCGGCCGCTTTGCCAACGAACCCTACCGCCGCCTGCTGTTTCTGGTGCGCTACCGCCTGGAGCGCAATCTTGTTGCCATCAAGAAGCTGCTCGGCGAAGACATTCACGAGCCGTCCGAGCACGCTTACGAAAATGAAAACGGACTTCTGCGCGACCTGCGCCTGATTTATGAATCTCTTGTCAGTCACGGTGATGGCAAGATCGCCAATGGTGCACTCAAAGACCTGATTCGACTTATTGAGACTTGTGGTTTCTTCCTGATGAACCTTGATGTACGGCAGGAATCAACCCGCCACAGCATGGCCGTATCGGAAGTTCTCAAGCAGGCCTTTGGCAACAATGACTATGACGGCATGAGCGAACAGCAACGTCTGGCGACCTTGAGCGAACTCATTACTAGCGCCAAGGCAGCGAGCATCGACCGCGCCTCACTCTCGGACGAAACGCGTGAAACGTTGGATGTGTTTGATGTGATGGTGCAGATGCGCAAAGAAATCAGTCCGCGCGCCTTCGGCACCTATGTTATCTCCATGACACATGCTGCCAGCCACGTGATGGAAGTGATGTTTCTGGCGCGCCTGGCAGGACTGGTGTCATGCCAGGGAGATGACTGGCGCTGCGACATCGAGATCTCGCCACTCTTCGAAACCATCGAAGATCTGGCTCATATCGAAAGCGTGATGGAACGCCTGCTCGACAACAGCACTTACCGTCGTCTGCTGTCCGTCTCCGGCGATATCCAAGAGATCATGTTGGGCTACTCCGATTCCTGTAAGGACGGCGGGATTCTAGCCTCCGGCTGGATGCTATATCAGGCGCAGCGTCGTATCACTAAGATTGCCGTCAAGCACAACATCGAATGCCGACTATTCCATGGCCGCGGCGGCACCATCGGTCGCGGTGGCGGCCCGACCCATGATGCCATCCTGTCGCAGCCTGCCGGCACTGTTTTCGGCCAGATAAAATTCACTGAGCAAGGCGAGGTGCTTTCGTCGAAATACAGCAACCATGAAACTGCTGTGTATGAATTGACCATGGGCAGCACCGGCCTGCTCAAAGCCAGCCAATACATCGTCAAGCCAGTTCCTGAGGATCAGCAACAGTTTCTCGAGGTGATCGACCAAATTGTAAACATGGGTGAAGGCACCTATCGCGGCCTGACGGATAATAATCCTGCTTTGCTGGACTATTTTTATGAGGCCACGCCGGTCTATGAAATTGGCATGATGAACATCGGTTCGCGCCCCTCGCATCGCAAAAAAGGCGATCGCTCCAAGGGCTCCGTGCGCGCCATTGCCTGGGTCTTCGGCTGGGCGCAATCACGTCACACCATGCCGGCTTGGTATGGCATTGGCACAGCTTTGAAAACCTGGGCGCAAGATGACGAACAACGCATCGCCACCTTGCGCGAAATGAACCGCCACTGGCCTTTTTTCCGGGCATTATTGAGCAACACTCAAATGGCCTTATTCAAGGCTGACATGCGCATCGCACATGAGTACGCCCAACTCTGTCTCGAACAGGAGACCAGCGATACCATTTATAATCGCATCCGTGAAGAATATCATCGCACGGTTGAAACCGTGCTGAAGGTAACCGACAGCGACCACCTGCTAGACGAAAGCCCAACACTGGCACTGTCGCTGGCAAGACGCAGTCCTTACCTGGACCCACTCAACAACATCCAGGTCACGCTGTTAAAACGTTACCGTGATGAAAGTTTGCCGGAAGATGAACGCAACATATGGCTCGACCCACTACTGCGTTCGATCAATGCCATTGCCGCTGGTATGCGCAATACAGGCTGAGGACGATTCAAGTGGACTCAGAATCCCGGCACATTATTGTTTAAATTTACGATTACAGATTTAAGATTACTCAGGGGGTAACACGTATGAAAATGGATGAAATTCGTCTGCATGCAGAAAATGTTGGTATCAAACCAGCTAAGCTGAACAAGACCCAGCTGGTGCGGACAATTCAGCTCCAGGAAGGCAATTTTGACTGTTTCGCCAGCGCCACTGATGGCAACTGCGATCAATGGACTTGTGTCTGGCGCGAAGACTGCTTCACCACAGCGATGAAAAAACCTGCGACGGAGAAAAAAGCCAAGTCAGCTAAAAAGCCAGCGAGCAAGCAAAAGGCCAGCACAGAGAAAAAACCAGCCAGCAAGAAAAAGGCATCCACGAAGAAAAAAGCCACATCTAAGAAAAAGACGAAAACTGCAAAATAGGCCACTCTAATAATGACAAAGGGGAGCAATGCTCCCCTATTTTATTGCTTCACCGTCACGCCACCTGCAATGGAATCTTGTCACTGCGTCGTACTATGTTGTTGTCATTATCGAGGTAAATAAGATTAGGCTTGAATTCGGCCAGCACCTGCTGCTCGATACCCACATAAGCACAAATAATTACCAGATCATTAACACTCGCCTTGCGCGCAGCAGCACCATTGATAGAAACAATACCCGAACCCGCCTCGGCGCGGATGGCATAGGTGGTAAAACGCTCGCCATTGTTAATGTTATAGATATGAATCTGCTCGTATTCATGGATACCCGACGCATCCAGCAGATCACCATCAATGGCACATGAGCCTTCATATTCAAGCTCGGCATGAGTAACGCGGGCGCGATGTAATTTGGTTTTCAGCATCATGTGCTGCATAGAGACTGAACTCCTTTTCTAAACACCATTCACGGCAAGCCCGTGAAAACAAACGGCTAATTTTACAGTGACAGCTCTAGATTGTCGATCAGCCTTGTCTGCCCCAATTTTGCTGCGGCGAGAATGACCAGCTTGGCTGCATCCTCGTGTGGCGCCGTTAAGAGCTCAGCTTGGCGGATGGCGAAATATTCCGGTTCAAATCCGGCTGTCTTTAGGTCAGCCAACCCCGCCTGTTCCAACCTTATATAATCTCGTGCGCCCTTGGCCAACGTATCCGCCGTTTGTTTCAGCACCTGATATAACTGCGGCGCAATATTGCGCTCAGCGTCGTTGAGATAGCTATTACGTGAACTCATAGCCAAGCCGTCAAACTCACGCACAATCGGTACACCAATGATCTCGATGGCAAAACAAAGATCAGCCACCATGCGGCGGATCACCTGCAATTGCTGATAATCCTTTTCACCAAACAGGGCCATGTCAGGCTGAACAATATTGAAGAGCTTAGCCACTACGGTCGCCACCCCAGTGAAATGTCCTGGACGTTTTTCAGCACATAACCCCTCGGACACGCCGGGCACCTCAACACGCGTTGCTGCACTGTGGCCCAGGGGGTAGACTTCTTCTACCGGTGGCGCAAATAGCAAATCCGCGTCCACACCTTGAAGCTTTGCCGAATCTTCATTAAGCGTTCGTGGATAGCGATCAAAGTCTTCATTCGGGCCGAACTGCATTGGGTTAACGAAAATACTCACCACCACCTTGTCGGCTTGTAGCTTTGCCTGTTCAACCAAGCTCAGATGGCCTGCATGCAGGTAACCCATGGTCGGCACAAAGGCGATGGAACGCCCTTGCTGACGCCAGGACTGAATCTGCTGCCTGACACCGGCAATTGAATTTACTGTAAGCATTATTTGAACCAGTGCGCCGCGTCGGGAAAACTGCCGGCCTTCACCTCGGCGACATATCGCGTCACAGCTTCATGAATAGAGCCTGACCCCTGCATGAAATCTTTACTAAAACGTGGTGGCTTGCCAGGCGTGACACCCAGAATATCTTGCAGCACCAACACCTGGCCATCGCAGTGAACACCAGCACCGATGCCAATGACCGGAATCTCGACCGCGGCGGTGATGTCAGTTGCCAACGGCTCGGGCACACATTCCAACAACAACAGATCCGCCCCTGCCTGCTCAAGTGCCAAGGAACTGTCCAACATCGCCTTGGCTGCATCGGCTTCACGTCCCTGAACACGATAACCACCGATCTTATGCACGCTTTGCGGTTGCAAGCCCAAATGGGCACAGACAGGAATACTGCGCCTCGCTAGTTCGGTAACAATTTCAAGCTGCACACCGCTGCCTTCCAGCTTGACCACTTCGGCACCGCCTTCTTGCATCAGGCGAGTGGCATTCACTAGGGCCAGATCTACCGTCGGGCAGGCCATAAAGGGCATATCCACCATCAGCAGCGCGTGTTCATTACCCTGCGCTACAGCCTGACTATGGTAGACCATATCCTCCATGGTCACAGGCACGGTGGTCTTGTGTCCCTGGATCACCATGCCAAGCGAATCACCCACCAGAATCACGTCCATGCCTGCCGCATCCAGCACGCGAGCGAAGCTGGCATCATACGCAGTCAGGCAAGCGATCTTTTCACCTTGCACCTTCATCTGGCGTAAACGGCTTAGGGTTATCGGGGCGCTCATATTCCCTCTCTGTTTCTAAATGTAGGGTGCGCAATGCGCACCGTGAGTCATCGGCCGACTAGATGGTGCGCAATGCGCACCCTACTATTTACTTAATTCAAACGGCAGCGGATTGAAGTAATGGCGACCACTTCCAGTGTTGGCAATCTGTTCCAACAAGGCATTGTAGTCCATATCATTGCCGACCAGATTGATCTCGGCGGCATTCACAATCAACAGCGGCGTTTTGCTGTATTGGTGAAAAAAGCGGGCATAGGCATCCGCCAAACGCTGCAAATAACCGGCATCGATATGCTGTTCATAATCACGATTGCGTTTGCGAATGCGATCCAGCAGCACGCTCACCGGTGCCTGTAGATAAATCACCAGATCTGGCACTGGGGCATCAATAACTAGGTGCTGGTAGGCCTGTTCATACAATTTCAGCTCATCATCTTCCAAGGTTAGCTGGGCGAACAGTCTGTCCTTTTCGATCAGAAAATCGGCCACCCGCACCGGGCGGAACATATCCCCCTGACGCAATTCCTGTACTTGCTGCGCGCGCTGAAACAGAAAAAACAATTGGGTCGGCAGGGCTGCAGTTTTGGGATCTTTATAAAAACGCTGCAGGAAAGGGTTTTCATCTGCACCTTCCAACAATAATTCCGTGCCAAAGGTTTGCGCCAAACGTTGTGCAAGGCTGGTCTTGCCAACCCCGATGGGACCTTCCACAACGATGTATCCGGGATTCTCTTGACTCATCATTTCTCTAATCTGCCAGCCGTTGGAGGCCGGCCTGGGAACAGTGTTTTACTAATTCAGCCAGGGGGCAATTGTCCGGCAATATCAGTTCAGGGGCAATCTCAAATAAGGGGATCAAGACAAAATTGCGCTCGCTCAAACCAGGATGTGGTACTGTCAGATGCTCACTGTTGATTCTGTCACCGCCATATAAAAGCAAATCAAGGTCAAGCGTGCGCGGTCCCCAGCGCTCGCGCCTGACACGCTGGTGCACATCCTCAAGACGTTGTAGCTCAGACAGCAACTCATCGGAACTCAGATTAGTCTCCAGCGCCGCCACCGCATTGATGTAATCGGGCTGCTCGCTTGGCCCCATGGGCGCGCTGCGATACAAGCTTGATGCAGACAACAATGTGCTTTGAGATAACTCGGCCAGTTCCTGCAAAGCACTTTTAACCTGAGTGATGGGGTCTTCAAGATTACTGCCCAAGCCAATGTAGGCAATCACTGCGGCTAGCATCGCCTAATCGGACGTCTTCTTTTTATGTGGACGCCGACCACGGCGGGGACGTTTTGGCGTTAACTTTCGCACCATGGCTTTGCGCTCATCGTCATCCACTTCCTGAAAAACGGTCCACCACTCGGCCACATCGTTGTCTGCTTCGCCGGCTTCGGCACAAAGCAAAAGAAAATCATAGGCGGCTCGAAAACGGGCATGTTCAAACAAGCGCCAGGCGCGTTTGCCTGATCGTTTTTCCAAGCGCGGCTGCATAAACCAGATGTCCTGCATCGGCGTGCTGAAACGACGCGGCAATGAAGTTGCCTCAAGCTGCTGCGCAATCACAGACTGTGACGCCTGGCTTAAGGCCTGTTGCGACGACAGTCCTTCAGCCTGCAGCTGCAACCACTGTTGGCGCACCGGTTCCCACAACAACGCAGCGTAAAGGAATGCAGGTGTTACCGGCTTACCCTGTTCGATGCGGGCATCGGTATTTTCCAGCGCCCGCGCGACCAAGATATGCGGAAAATGATTTTCCTCCCGCGCCAGCTCCTCTTCAGTCAAAGGAAACAGGTGTTCAAATAAATTGTAGTGACGCAGCAACTCAAAGGTCTGCAAGGCATAGCCACCCAGAAACAGTTTCAAGACCTCATCGAACAGACGGGCAGCGGGGATATCTTTGAGTAGATGACCGAGTTCATAGATTTTTGCTTCGGACTCAGGATCGATACGGAAGCCAATCTTGGCAGCAAAACGCACCGCCCGCAGCATGCGCACCGGATCTTCACGAAAACGCTGCTCCGGCTCACCGATAACACGCAGCAACCCAGCCTCAATATCGGCCATGCCGCCGGTATGATCGACAACTGAGAAGTCCTCAATATTGTAATAGAGGGCGTTGATAGTGAAATCGCGCCGCCAGGCGTCCTCTTCAAGCGTGCCGTAGACATTGTCACGCAGGATACGGCCGTTTTCCTCCACCTCGATGCCACCGTCCTGATCGCTTTCATCACCCGCCTGCGCCCTGAAGGTAGCCACCTCGATGATCTCCCTGCCAAACAGGATATGAGCTAGGCGAAAGCGCCGCCCCACTAGACGACAGTTTCGAAACAGGTTTCTGACCTCGTCAGGACTAGCATCCGTAGCGATATCAAAATCCTTCGGCTCGCGCCCCAACAGCATGTCACGTACACCACCGCCAACCAGAAAGGCTTGATATTCGGCATTCTTTAGGCGATAGAGTACCTTCAGTGCATTTTCACTGATATTGCTCCTGGAAATAGGATGATCCGAACGCGAAATAATACGAGAGTTAATTTTATGGCCCCTGTGCTTGCTTTCCATACTTTTTAATATAGAGGCGAGCGGGCAAGCATAACACGAAAGTTAGCAAATCCAAGCAGTGTCGCAATTATACGTCACATAAACACAACAGTATTGCAAAATCACAACAAAATTCTTGCATTTTTGTTAAAAATGCGATTAAGTAGCCTCCGGTTATTCGAAAAACCACCATTAACCACGGTTATTTTGTTGGTAAATATACTTATAGGGAGAACACAAATGAAAATGAAAATGCTGCCTCTGGCAATTGCTGCCGCCATGGCGCCTGGTTTTGCCGCCGCCGCTGATGTGAGCGGTTTTGTAGACGTTATCTACACAATAACTGACGACCTGTCTGGCACACCAAGCTCGACTGAAGGCAAATTCGACACCACAGGTGAGATAGATTTTTCTGCTAGCCCTGCTGACGGTGTCACCGTTCGCATTGACCTCGATGTCGTTGCAGACCCAGTTTCAGGCTCAGACAGTGCCAGCATCGAACAGGCTTTCTTCGCCTGGAACGCTGCTGAAGGGGTTACTGTTCTTGGCGGTATCTTCGGCAACCCAATCGGTATGGAATGTGGTGATGCACCTTGCATGTGGGGTACTAACGGTGGCGTAGTTGGAAACATCTTGAACCAACAAACAGCTCTCGATGGCAATAACATCACCGGCCTGGCTGTTGCTGGCGTCGTAGGTCCTGCCACAATTACATTGGGGCTGCTCAATGATATGGACAATACTGACGACGAAAACTCGATCGCTTTTGTTGTCAACGCATCTCCAATCGAAGGCCTGGATCTGGAACTTGGTTTTGCCACTCAAGCTGACCAGGCAAAAAATCCCGGCTCTGCTGAAGACGTGACTGATTTCAACGTTTCTTACGCCATCCCCGGCGTTGAAGGTCTGAGCGTTGGTCTGGACTATCTCACTACAGGCAAAATCATCGATAGCGCTTACGAAATCATGATTGATTACAGTTATGACAAGTTCGGCGTTGGTCTTCGTTTGGAAGAAGTTAGCTATGAAGCCACTGGCGCTTCTGATAGTGAACGTACTACTTTTCACGTCTCTTACCAAGTTGCCAGCAACCTGGTTGCAATTCTTGAAGTCGCTGACGGCGACCATACGACTACACCTGCTGCTGCCAGCGGTATTACCGGTATCCAGCAGGATGGCCTGACGACTCTGGAACTGATCGCTACTTTCTAAGCGAACTAATCATAAGTTCTTCTGCATACTGGCCGGGCATTTGCCCGGCCTTTTTTATTGCCTCCCCATACCTCAAGCCATCCAATCAATCTGCCGATAACCAATTAACCGGTTTTATTGTTGTTTCCGGAGGTGATATATGAGTTCAATTTCCGCCCTCAATTCAGGCCTGCAAGGCATTCACAACGGCCTGAACGGTATCAAAAAAAATGCCAACGACATCGCAAACGCTGGCACTCAGGCATCATCCAACACAGAACAATCTTCAAGCAGCAGCGATATTACAGAGCCACTGATCTACATGAAGTTAAACAAGCTTCAGGCACAAGCATCCGCCAAAGTTGTACAAACCAGCGCCGATATGATCGGCACCCTCATCGACATGAAGGCATAAGCTCGTGCAGATCGGCAGTAGCAATCCCGCTTCCTTCTCCGTAGTCAATGCAACACTGCCCCAACCCGCAAACAAAAAGTCTGTTTCCTCAGGCACAGAAAAACCAGAAAAGGTTGAAGCTGCTGACAAATCAAACAAAGCTGAAAGCAAACCCAGCAAAGATGAGCACGACCCGACACAAAAACGAGCGCTAAACGAGCTGCAAACGCGTGATAGGGAAGTTCGCGCCCATGAGGCGGCCCACAAAGCGGCAGGCGGCGGCCTAGTCAAAAGTGGCGCCAGCTATAGCTACGAACGAGGCCCCGATGGCAAACTGTATGCGATTGGAGGAGAGGTCAGTATCGACACCAGCCCGGTGGCCGGTAACCCGCAAGCCACCCTTCAAAAAGCCAACCAGATCCGCGCTGCCGCGCTCGCCCCCGCCCAACCTTCAGGGCAAGACCGGGCTGTGGCTGCGCAGGCGGCTGTAATGGCATCAAAGGCACGTGCTGATGCATCAGCAGCTCGGCGGGAAGAAACACAACAAAACCAGGCTTCAAATCAAGAGGATAATAATACCGGCAATAAAACTGTAACGGAGCAGTATCAAGCCGTCGCCAACGGTCAACACATGCCCGACAATAACACGATTGACCTGATGGCTTGATCAGTGCGCATCAAACCTGATGCCACCTCTCAATCAGTGAACACGTCTGAACAGATAAAAGGCCACACAGAAAAACATCACCGGTGCCACGATTACGCTCACTAGGGGTGGCAAACCATAAACCAGCCCCAAATGACCTGTGGTTTGATCAACCAGAAAATAACCAATCCCGAATAGGGTACCGACGAAGATGCGCTGTCCAACACCCACTGAGCGCAGTGGCCCAAACACAAAAGGCACTGCCAGAAAAATCATCACCATCGTTGTTACAGGCATCACTGCCTTTTTCCACAAGGCCAATACATATTGCCCCGCATCCAAGCCATTGTCGTTTAGATATTCGATATATCGAAATAACCCAGGCGCAGAAAGATAATCGGGCTTCACCGTCACCACCCCGATCAGGTCGGGATTGAGCAAAGACTGCCAGCGCAAACCCGGTTGTTTGCTTGTCTCCACTCCGCTCTCTGAGATGGCGCTACGTAACACATCATCAAGCTGCCAGCCTTCGCCGTCATATATGGCTTTCGTCGCAGTGGTAACAATACTCAACTGATTCTGCTCATCAAAGTCATACACCGAAATCCGGCCGACCCGATCACTGCTCAACAAATCGCGGATATGGATTACGCTCTTGCCGTCCCGCGCCCACAGCCCCTGATCGGTACGAAAACTGGCCTGGCCTGACATGGCCTCGGCTCGCAAACTTTGCGCCTTGAATTCTGCCATCGGGGCAACAAACTCACCCACCAATAACATCAAGGTCAACAACAAAAGCCCCACCTTCATCACGGTCCAAATGATACGATTCAGCGAAACACCCGCAGCGCGCACCACGACCAGCTCACTCTGGCTCGCCAACATGCCCAGGCCAATGATTGCACCCAGCAGCACCACGATCGGAAACAACTGATAGGCCAACCGTGGCAATAACAGCAAGGTATATTGCATCGCCACCATGGCGTTATATCCGCCCCGCCCCACCTTTTCCAACTCAGCTGCAAATGAGGCAAAGGCAAACAGCGCTAGCAACACCAGCATCACCACCAGGGTACTGACCAAAACCGATTTACCGATATAACGATCAAGCAGTTTCATCTAATTTTCCCTGACGCTCCGGCATACGGCCAAATAACACCTTCAAACCACCGGCATGCTGAATCATCAATACCACGATCACAACCAGTAATAACAGGTGTACCCACCACACCCCCAGCCATGGCTCAATCTTACCTCGCTCGACCCAGCTCTTCGCCACCCCCAGCAGGTTGCTGTAGACCACATACACCAAAATGCCGAGAAAGAATTTGGCATAGCGCCCCTGGCGTGGATTGGTACGACTGAGAAACACCGCCAATAAAGCTAGCAGCACCGCAGAAAGCGGCATAGAAGCACGCCACTGCAACTCGGCCAGTTCGTGGGGCTTGCCCGATTGCCAAAGCACCTCGGTCGGAATGGCCGAAGTTATATCTACCTGGAACACTGCCTCGGGCTGCTGCACCAACACTTTGTGCTGAGCAAATTTTATAATGCGGAAATCCGCCTCCCCCGGTACACCCTCGTAACGGTGCCCGTTTTCCAGCAACAGATAGCGCCCGCCTTGTGGGCCCGAAATCTGTGACCCATGCGCCGCCACCACCAGGTTCAGGTTGCCCTGGCGAATCCCCTGAATAAAGATATTTTCCATACGTTTGCCGTCATCGGCTAACCGCTCGGCGTAAAACACTACATCACCATCGCCCAGCTCGCGAAACTGACCGGCGCTGATTGCCTCCAGGCCTGAAGCAGAACTCATTTTCTCCTGCAACTTGTAACGCTCAGTTTTGGCCCAAGGACCATAATAAAACGATACCGCCGCCACAATGACAGCAAAGCCCAGGCCAACCCAAAACACCAGTTTGGTTATACGGGCCAGACTGACACCACAGGCGAGCATGGCGGTCATTTCGCTGTCCTTATACAAGCGGCCAAAAGCAAGCAGCACCGCCAAATAAAAGGACAAAGGCAACAAAATCATCAATGCATCGACAGATTTAAGCGAAAGCAGTAAAAAAATCACATCAACTTGGACGCTTCCGGCCGCAACCTGGCCCAGCAAACGTGCAAACCAGCTGCTGACAAAAATCAGGAACAACACAGATGTCACCGCAAACAGGGTGCCGGCCAGCTCCTTAAATAGATAACGTTCAATGATCAAATCAATAATTCCGGCATCGCTAACTTTTGATGATCACTGGAAAAAATGTCCATATTGAGTAAACTCATGCAATAGAGTGAGAAAATATCACGGTCGCTTTATAAACATAACTTTCAGGCTGATTTAAACGAACAACGATTAATTTCTGACGATAACTACGTTTATTCCAAAAAAACGGTCTTTAGCGCCGAGATAACACATTTGCTAGGGGAGCATCAGAATGGAGTTTACTGCAAAAAGCGGCAATCCTGAAAAACAACGTACCGCATGCATCGTTGTCGGCGTATTTGAACCGAGACGCCTTTCCTCTGCAGCAGAACGTCTAGACCAGGTAAGCGACGGATTTATCTCCAACCTGATTCGCCGTGGCGATCTTGAGGGCAGGATCGGCCAGACCCTGCTACTGCATAATGTGCCCAACACTCTGTGTGACCGCATCCTGCTGGTTGGCTGTGGCCGCGAACGCGAATTGCATGACAGCCAATACCGCCAGATTATCGCCAATGCCGCTACTACCCTGAACGACATCGGCGCCATGGAAGCCGTCTGCTACCTGACCGAGCTCCATGTAAAAAGCCGCGACAACCACTGGAATGTGCGTCAAGCGGTCGAAACAGTCGAAGACTCGCTCTACACCTTCGACCAGCTCAAATCCAAAAAAGACACCACGCGCCGCCCGCTGCGCAAGATAGTGCTCAGCGTCTCCAGCCGCCGCGAACTTCAAGACAGCGAGGCCGCTGTGAGTGAAGGCTTCGCCATCGCCCAAGGCGTAAAACTAGCCAAGGATCTGGGCAACCTGCCCGGCAATATCTGTACTCCCAGTTATCTCGCAGATCGGGGGCTTGAACTGGCGCAAGCATTTGACAGCATCACTACTGAAATCCTCGACCAGGCCGATATGGAGAAACTCAGCATGGGCGCCCTGCTGTCGGTGTCCAAAGGCAGCCGCCAGCCGCCCAAGCTGATTTGCATGACACACAACGGCAACAGAGACAACAAACCGATCGTGTTGGTCGGTAAAGGCCTCACCTTCGACGCTGGCGGCATCTCACTCAAACCCGCCGCCGCCATGGATGAAATGAAATACGATATGTGCGGCGGAGCAAGTGTCTTCGGTGTGATGAGGGCCGTGGCCGAACTGAAGCTGCCGCTCAACATCATCGGCATTGTCCCCAGCAGCGAAAACCTCCCCGACGGCGCGGCCAACAAGCCGGGCGACGTCGTCACCAGCATGTCAGGCCAAACCATCGAGATTCTCAACACCGATGCCGAAGGCCGCCTGATTCTGTGTGACGCCCTCACCTACAGCGAAAAATATGACCCAGACGTGGTGATCGACATCGCCACCCTCACTGGCGCCTGCGTCATTGCCTTGGGCAAACACGCCAGCGGCTTACTGAGTAATCACAGCCCACTGGCCCACGACCTGCTTAATGCAGGCAAAAGCAGTGGCGACCGCGCCTGGGAAATGCCCTTGTGGGAGGAATACGGCGAACAACTCAAGAGCCCGTTTGCCGACATGGCCAATATCGGCGGCCGCGAGGCAGGTACCATCACCGCCGCCGCATTTCTTTCCAACTACACCAAAAAATTCAACTGGGCCCATTTAGACATTGCCGGCACCGCTTGGCGCAGCGGCGAAAAGAAAGGCTCCACCGGCCGTCCTGTGCCTATGCTGACCCAATACCTGCTGGATCGTTGTAAGGAAAAATAAACAGGGGTACCCTTGCGGCTTATGACGCGAATCGACTTTTATATCCTTGAGAGTGACGACAGCAGGCGCGAGCAGTTTGCCTGCCGCATCGCTGAAAAGGCCTATCGCCTGGGGCATGGTGTCTATATTCACACCGCCGACCCACAACAGGCCGCACAACTCGACAAATTGCTCTGGACCTTCAAACAGGGCAGTTTTATTCCCCATGGCATCGATGGCCAGTCTCCCGATCCCGACGCAGCAGTTTTGATCGGCCACAATGCTGAACTGGACACCTCATCCCACGCCAAAGGACGAGAAGTACTGATCAATCTCGCCCAGGACATTCCACTATTCTTCAGCGCCTTCAAGCGCGTGGCCGAGGTCATCGATCAGAACAGTGAAAACAAAATCAAAGGACGGGAACGTTTCAAGTTTTATCGTGACCGGGGTTACAGTCTAGACACTCACCCAATTTCATAAGCGCGTATGAAAGACAAAAAGTCCACAACCATCACCCTGGAAGACGAAGTTCCCACCGTGTTTGAAGACGATGCCATCCCTGTTCTCAAGGATGTAGTCGCCACCCAGGACGAGATGGAAAACATGCGTCCCCAGTTCAAACAAGCGCAGGCCACCCCGGCTCTAAGCCGGGTCATCGACTCGGCCATAAAAATACAATTCGACAAACTGGCTAGCACCATCCAGGACCATTTCAGCAAACTCAACCAACCTCTGCTGACACCCGACGAGATCGGCCGCGAACTGGCCGAAGCGGTAAGAAAATGCCGTCAACCAGCGTCGCCAAAACGCCAATCCGGCCGCGCAAATAGGCTACAATACGCACCCCCCGTGCCACGGCGCAACGAAAACGCAATGAAAGTGACGACAGAGATGGACAAGACGTATAACCCGCACGCAATCGAACAACGCTGGTACGAAGCCTGGGAGGCAAGCAACTATTTCGCCCCTTCATCCGAGGGCAGCCCCTACTGCATCATGATTCCGCCGCCGAACGTCACTGGCAGCCTGCACATGGGCCATGCCTTCCAGGACACCATCATGGACGCCCTGATTCGCTACCATCGCATGAAGGGCCATAACACTCTTTGGCAGGCGGGCACCGATCATGCCGGTATCGCCACCCAGATGGTCGTCGAGCGACAGCTCAACGCCCACGGCAAGACTCGTCACGACCTGGGCCGCGATGCCTTCATCGATCAGATCTGGAAATGGAAAAAAGAATCTGGCGGCACCATCACGCGCCAGCTTCGCCGCATGGGGGCGTCACTGGACTGGTCACGCGAACGTTTCACCATGGACGATGGCCTGTCAGAGGCGGTGCACGAGGTGTTTGTTCGCCTCCACGAAGAAGGCCTGATCTATCGCGGCAAGCGCCTAGTCAATTGGGACCCTGTCCTACACACCGCCGTCTCTGATCTAGAAGTCATCTCGCAGGAAGAAGACGGCAGCCTGTGGCATTTCAAATACCCACTCGCCGACGGCAGTGGTCATGTCATTGTCGCCACCACCCGGCCAGAAACCATGCTCGGCGATACCGCCGTGGCCGTGCACCCGGAAGACGAGCGTTATAAGCATCTGATCGGCAAAGAAATCGCCCTGCCACTGACGGCGCGCAAGATCCCAGTCATTGCCGACGACTATGTCGATCCCGAGTTCGGTAGCGGTTGCGTCAAGATCACACCAGCACATGACTTTAACGACTACGCCATCGGCCAGCGTCATCATCTGGAGATGATCAATATCCTTACTGAGGACGCCAAACTCAACAACGCCGTACCCGTGCAATACCGCGACCTGGATCGTTTTGAAGCACGCAAGAAAGTCGTCGCCGACCTCGAAGCCCTGGGCCTATTGTTGAAGACCGACCCGCACAAACTGATGGTGCCACGCGGCGATCGCTCTCACACTGTCATCGAACCACTGCTCACCGACCAATGGTTCGTCAAGGCCGAACCGCTGGCCAAACCCGCCATCGAGGCGGTGGAAAACGGTGACATCAAATTCGTGCCCGACAACTGGAAAAACACCTATTTCGAATGGATGCGCAACATCGAAGACTGGTGTATTTCACGCCAGATCTGGTGGGGCCATCGCATCCCGGCCTGGTACGACGAAGACGGCAACATTTTCGTCGCCCGCAGCGAAGAGGTTGCCCGAAGCAAGGCACGCGCCAAACACGGCCACGACGTGGCCCTGACACAAGATACCGACGTGCTCGACACCTGGTTCTCATCCGCCCTGTGGCCCTTTTCCACCCTTGGTTGGCCCGAGCACACCAAAGAACTGGAAGCCTTTTACCCCACCAGCGTGCTGGTCACCGGTTTCGACATCATCTTCTTCTGGGTCGCGCGCATGATCATGATGGGGCTCAAGTTCACGGGTAAAGTCCCTTTTAAAGAAGTCTATATCCACGGCCTGGTGCGTGATGGCCACGGCCAGAAGATGTCAAAGTCCAAAGGCAATGTGCTCGACCCAATCGACCTGATTGATGGCATCGATCTGGAAACCCTGGTCAGCAAACGCACTTCTGGCCTAATGCAGCCAGAAATGGCGGCCAAGATCGAAAAGGCCACCCGCTCCGAATTTCCAGATGGCATCCAGCCTTTCGGCACCGATGCATTAAGATTCACCTTTGCCGCGCTGGCCTCAACTGGGCGTGACATCAAGTTCGATTTGCACCGCACAGAAGGTTATCGCAACTTCTGCAACAAACTCTGGAATGCAGCGCGCTATGTGCTGATGAATACAGAAGAGAAAGACTGTGGGCAACCTGGTTTCGGGGGGACGAATCCCCCCGATGCCTCGAGCGAAGCTCTACAGGCTTCCCCCCCCTCTGGCGGTGAGCTTGAACTAAGCCTGGCTGACCGTTGGATACTCAGCCGGCTGCAACGCACCGCTGAGGAGGTCACCCAGTCAATCGAACAATACCGCTTTGACCACGCCGCCCAGGCCATTTATGAATTCACCTGGAACGAATACTGTGACTGGTATCTGGAATTGTCTAAGGTTGTACTCAACGATGACAACAGTAGTGAGGCTAAACAACGCGGCACACGCCACACCCTCGTTAACGTGCTCGAAAGTATTCTTCGCCTCAGCCATCCGCTGATGCCCTACATCACCGAAGAGATCTGGCAACGAGTTGCACCACTGATCGCCTTAAAAGGCGATGTACAGGGAAGTACAAGTGCCGCGGGAGGCAGGGCGCCGGGAGCGGCCGATACCATCATGCTGCAACCCTACCCATCAGCAGACGCTGCGCAAATTAACACCGATATCGAGGCCGAGATGGAATGGGTAATGAACTTCATTCTCGGCGTGCGCACCATCCGCGGTGAGATGAATATCCCGCCGGGCAAACCTCTTCCTGTATTGCTCGCCAATGGCGATAAGACCGATACCGAATTGCTGAAGCGCAATCACGCCTACCTAAACACCCTAGCCAAACTGGAAAGCATCACCTGGCTTGACGATGCCAGCAGCGCACCGGAAAGCGCCACCGCACTGGTGGGTGAGATGAAGGTATTAATCCCCATGGCCGGGCTGATCAACAAAGAAGATGAACTGGCACGACTGGGCAAACAGTTCGAAAAAGGCGAAAAAGATTTGGCCCGCATCGAAGCTAAACTGAATAATGAAAGTTTCATAGGCAAGGCACCCGAAGCCGTGGTCGCAAAGGAACACCAGAAAGCAGCTGAATTAAGAACATTGATCACCAGCCTAATAGAACAAATCTCCCGCATCAAAGCGCTATAAACACTCCAGCGGTTGTGACGTCCTGTCTCAGCCGCTGTCTGTTCTTTTTCCTCTGCTTGCACTAAACTGACCCCTCACCAGATTTGGGGAAATCTGCAATGGATCAAAACACTTTCAATATCGGAATAGTAATCACTCTGCTCGCCGCACTCATCTCGAGCGGCAATATGGCACGTGCTGACACCTTCTCAGAAACAAACAACCCCCGTGTCGAATCCGGCGTCATCAGCGGCTCCGTCGCGCGCTCTGCCTTCACGCTCGCGGTGGTGGACCGCGAACCCAGAGAAGCCATCACAGAACTAAGCAACGACCAGCAACACATCTACTATTTCACTGAACTGAAAGGCATGACCGGCCAAAACATCAGACATCGCTGGAGCTACAACGGACAACCCATGGCCGAGATCAAATTCAATGTTGGCGCACCGAGATGGAGGGTCTGGTCAAGTAAAACGCTTATGCCAGATTGGATCGGCAAATGGACAGTATCGGTAGTCGACGAGCTGGATCAGGAAGTGTTTAGTGATAGCTTTGAGTATGTCGCAGCAGAAAAAAATTAACGCAATAGTTTGTAACCTCAATCGGCCTTCTTGACTTAGCCTCTCTCTTTTACCTCGAGAGGGATATAAATAATTTCGAAAATAACACGCTAAACACCCATGTCAAAATCAATAATAATTACCCTCATCATAGTCATCTCAACATTTAACCTTGGCACTGTGCATGCTGAGATATATAAGTGGATAGATGACGCTGGAAACATTCACTTCTCAGACAAACCAGCAACGGATAAGAACACTGAAAGAGTCAAGATAAACCCATCTTCTATCTCGGTTCCAGCAGCAACTCAATCAGGTTCAAACAATGGATCAGCCAACACTCCAAAAGCAAAAACCAACAAAAAGGTTGTGATGTACAGCACCTCCTGGTGCCCATACTGTAAAAAAGCAAGAAACTACTTTAGAAAAAAAGGCATCTCATTTACGGAATATGATGTCGAAAAACTCCCGAGCCGCATGCGTGAATTCAAAAAACTTGGTGGCACAGGTTATCCATTAATCTTAGTCGGCAACAAGCAAAAGATGCATGGATTTAGTGTCGATGGATTTGAAAAACGATATAACAAACTTTAACCATCCATTCACAAAACAACTTTTTTGCTTTAACTTAATCACAGTTCCTACTGTCGCAAGTCCTCTACCCAGGGGAGAGACGGTAAAAATCCGATTAATGCTCCCGTGTAGAATGAAATTCCACCTCAGGGTATTTCTCTTGCGCCAGCTGCAAATTCACCCGCGTCGGCGCAATATAAACCAGCTGCGCTGCCCCATCGAGGGCCAGATTATCAGCTGCTTTAATCTTGAAAAGCTCAAAGGCCTTTTCATTCCCACAGGTGACCCAACGGGCAGTCGCGACCTGCACAGGCTGAAACATACACTCTACCTTGTATTCATCTTTAAGCCGTTGTGCGACAACTTCAAACTGCAAAACACCTACAGCACCCAGGATTAATTCATTATTGTTAATCGGCCGGTAGAGCTGGGTGGCACCTTCTTCACATAGCTGTTGCAAACCTTTTTGCAGCGCCTTCATCTTCATTGGATCTTTTAACTGTGCACGGCGGAATAGTTCCGGCGCAAAATTGGGGATACCACTGAACTTGAGCTCTTCACCCATGGTGAAGGTGTCGCCGATCTGAATCGTGCCATGATTGTGAAGGCCAATGATATCGCCTGGATAGGCCTCTTCGACATGATCACGATCACTGGCCATAAAGGTGATGGCGTTGGAAATCTGCACGTCACGCGTAATGCGTACGTGACGCATCTTCATGCCTTTTTTATAACTGCCGGAGCAAACACGCATGAAGGCAATGCGGTCACGGTGTTGCGGGTCCATGTTGGCCTGGATCTTAAAGATAAAACCACTGAACTGCTCTTCCGACGGTTCGACCGTACGCGTTCTGGTTTCTCGCGATTGCGGTGCTGGCGCCCACTCGGCAAAGGCGTCAAGCAATTCGCGAATACCGAAGTTGTTGATGGCGGAGCCGAAAAACACCGGCGTCAACTCACCCTTGCGATAGGCGTCAAAATCAAATTCGTGACTTGCACCGCGTACCAACTCGATCTCTTCACGCACCTCTTCGGCCATGCTGCCCCACAGCTCATCCAGACGTGGGTTGTCCAGGCCTTCAATCACTTCACCTTCCTGGATCTTGCCACCATGAGTGGCGCTGAACAAATGGATGCGATCGTTGTATAGATCAAACACACCCTTGAAGTTTTTACCCATACCGATAGGCCAGGTTATAGGCGCACATTTAATCTTGAGAATATCTTCCACCTCATCAATCAGTTCGATGGGATCACGGCCTTCGCGGTCGAGCTTGTTGATAAACGAGATGATCGGGGTATCACGCAAGCGGCAAACTTCCATTAACTTAATGGTTCTGTCTTCGACCCCCTTAGCGCAGTCAATCACCATTAGGGCCGAATCCACCGCCGTTAGCGTGCGGTAGGTATCTTCTGAAAAGTCTTCATGCCCCGGGGTATCGAGCAGGTTCATGATCTTGTCGCCATGGGGGAACTGCATCACCGAGGTAGTGACCGAAATACCACGCTGTTTCTCCATTTCCATCCAGTCAGAGGTGGCATGTCGGGCGGCCTTGCGCCCCTTTACCGTACCGGCCAACTGAATGGCACCGCCGAACAGCAGCAGCTTTTCGGTCAGAGTGGTCTTACCTGCATCGGGATGAGAAATGATGGCAAAGGTGCGGCGACGGGCCGTCTGGTCACTAAGTTGGGACATAAGTGCGTAATTCAACTAAAGAAAAGGCGCTAATTTTATACCGTTTTCACACTGTTTGCCTGCCTTTTCAATCCGTCAAACCCAGGACAAAAAGATTGACAATAATTTTGGCCCCTGATAAAAATGTATTTTCTATACATTTTATTTGTCGTTAACGCGATAAATTCCTTAATAAGGCATTATTTTCCGCATTACACATCCGAAAAAATGAGGAGACACACATGAGTAAAAGCGTTTATGACCGAATCGGCGGCGAAGCAGCCGTTGATGCTGCTGTAGACCTGTTTTATCGCAAGGTGCTGGCCGATGACCGCATCAACTCGTGGTTTGAAGGTACCGACATGGAAAGACAACATGCCAAGCAGAAGGCCTTTTTGACCTTCGCCCTGGGCGGTCCCAACAACTACACTGGCAAAGATATGCGCGAAGGCCATGCTCACCTTGTGGCCAAGGGCCTAAACGATTCTCATTTTGACGCCGTAATGGAAAACCTGGGCGCAACACTAACCGAGCTGGGTGTACCGGCGGACCTAATCGGCGAAGCCGCTGCAATTGCCGAAAGCACCCGCAACGAGGTCCTGGGCAAATAAGCAAAGCCTCCACACCATGCCGAAAATCACCTATTCAGAACAAAGCTACGAATGTCGTTTGGATGAGTCCGTGCTGGAGTGTTTGACCCGGCACGGTGTGGAGCTTTCTTATTCCTGTCGGGCAGGGGTATGTCAGAGCTGTATGTGTAGGGCCACCAACGGCACCCCCCCAGCTGACGCGCAAAAAGGCCTGAAACCGCAGCTGCAACAACAGGGTTATTTTCTGGCCTGTGTCTGCATACCGTCAGAGGATCTGACTGTTACCCCGGCCGATGACAGCGCCATGCCCCACGTGACTGCGACCTTAATCGACAAAACCGCGTTAAAACCCAGGGTCATGCGCCTGCGCCTGAAACCCGAAGCTGACTTTGACTTTCGTGCCGGACAGTTTATCAACCTGCACCGAGACGATGGTCTGATTCGTAGCTATTCCATAGCTAGCCTGCCGCAAGATGGCTATATCGAACTCCATGTAGAACATATCGAAGGCGGCAAAATGAGCAGCTGGCTGCACGATGATATTGCAATCGGCGACCGCATTGATATCGATGGCCCCCACGGTGAGTGTTTTTATATCGACACGGCACCTGAACAGAACCTGATGTTAATCGGCACTGGTACAGGCCTAGCGCCGCTGTGGGGAATTATCCGCGATGCATTGGCAAACAAGCACCAAGGTGAAATACGTCTGTTTCATGGCAGCCACAGTAACGAAAAGCTCTATCTCATCGATGAGCTACAGCAACTGGCTGAAGAACACAGCAATTTTTCCTACACCCCCTGTGTTTCAGGGCCGGAGAATGAAGGCCACAGCGCCGGTCGTGCCAACGATGTCGCGTTATCCCAATTCCCAAAGCTGGATGGCTGGCGTGTCTATTTATGCGGCCACCCAGACATGGTGAATGGCACCAAGAAAAAGGCCTTTCTGGCTGGCACATCATTTAACGATATCCACGCAGACCCTTTTACCTTCAGCAAACACTAAGCATTTATTCAGTTTCCACTCCCCTCGCGGTTTCCGCTTATCGAAACAGCGACGTAACTGTCATAACAACATCTTGATTCTTGTCCCTGCCCACCTCACCACAGGATAATATTAACGAAAAGCAGCATATCTGCCATACTAGTTCGAATTCTAAGAACGGCTTCAGAATAGTCGCGTTAATCCGATCTATTTATCACTATTAACTCGTTAAGAGAACAAGAAATGTCAGATATTATCGAATTGCCGTTACCCCCATTGAGCGACCGGGAAAACTCTCCCATTCTGATCAATTCCCCTGTCACCATTTTCTATATCAATGGTCGGCGGGTGGACGGCAGCCTCAGAGCCTTCGATGTTGAAGAAGGCTGCATTAAAATAGCAAAGGGCCAGGACAACGAAGAGAGCGAAATCCAGGTGTATGACATCAAGGCCATGCATCTTTCCACACCACTACAGTGGATTCAGGATGCCGCGCTTATGAATAGTAAAAAGTCGAGCCTGAAGCTGGCGGAAGAGATTCAGGAGTTTGTAATCACTTTCAAGGATCGCACCAAACTACGCGGCAGGACATTTGGAACACGCGTCGATAAAAATGGACTCCACCTTTTCAAGGAACACGGCAGCAACCAATATCTGCGCCAATACATTCATATCTTTATCCCACGCAGCTCGATAGAAAGCAATTTAATTGGTGACCAGATTGGTGAAATCCTGGCCAATGAGCATGACATTTCCACTGACGAAATCGAGCTTGCCGTTCAAGAACAACAGGTTTCACGCGCTAAACCAATTGGCGAATTTTTGGTTGAAAACAAAATCGTCAATGAAGAAGAACTGCAACTGGCAATAACACGTCAACAAACCATGCCCAATCTCAAACTGGGTGAAATTCTGCTGAGTGAAAGCCTAATCAGCCAGGACGAACTCGACGAAGCACTGGAGCATCAAAAACGCGATAGGCAAAAACCACTGGGCGAGATCCTGGTTGAAAAAGGCGTCATCACGCGCGACCAGATTCAACAAGCGCTGGCACAGAAACTTGGCATTCCTTTTATCCATATTCAGGAATTCAAGGTTACGCCAGACATCATCAGCCAGATCTCTGCCGAGCTCGCATTTAAACACAAGGTAGTACCGGTTTCCCTGCACGAAGGCAAACTGATCATCGCCATCGAAAACCCGATGGATTGGACAGCACTGGACGCACTCCGATTCAACACAAACAAATACATCGAACCCGTCATGGCCAGTGCCGAAGACATCAACTGGGCACTGCAGTTTCATTACACCTCGGATGACATTCTGCATTCCATCGACGACCTCGATACCGAAATCCCAGACAATGATTCAAAATTCAGCGACAGCTTTTTGCTTGATGAAGATGTCGAAGTTTCCGACAACATCATTGTCAAGATCATCAACAAGATTATTATCGACGCGCACCAGCAATCAGTCTCTGACATCCACATCGAACCCAACCCTGGAAATAGCAAGGTCGTGGTCCGTTTCAGAAAAGACGGCGCACTTTTTGTTTATCATAAATTCCCGGCGCAATACCGCAACGCCCTGATTTCAAGGATCAAGGTCATGGCCCGGCTGGATATATCGGAGCGTCGCAAGCCACAGGATGGCAAAATAAATTTCAAAAAATTCGGCCCTGCTAGCATTGAACTTCGTATTGCTACCCTGCCCACCTCCAACGAGCTGGAAGACGTAGTAATGCGTATTCTCAGCAGCGGCAAAAACATTCCAATCAATGCGCTGGGACTGACCAACAAGAATCGGGATGCACTACTCGATGGCATCTCAAAACCCTACGGCCTGTTTCTGGTTTGCGGCCCGACTGGGTCAGGCAAAACCACTACCCTGCACTCGGTGCTTGGCCATCTGAATAATGCAGATAGAAAAATCTGGACCGCAGAAGACCCAATAGAAATCACTCAACCGGGTCTGCGTCAGGTTCAGGTGAATCCTAAGATCGGACTGGACTTCGCCTCCGCCATGCGCGCCTTTTTACGTGCCGACCCGGACATCATTATGGTGGGGGAAATGCGTGATTCAGAAACAGCCGGCATGGGCATCGAGGCCTCACTTACAGGCCACCTGGTGTTATCCACCCTG
This sequence comes from uncultured Chromatiaceae bacterium, assembly GCA_945787735.1. Taxonomy (GTDB): domain Bacteria; phylum Pseudomonadota; class Gammaproteobacteria; order Tenderiales; family Tenderiaceae; genus Tenderia. Next base: position 38,635 of record CALZIQ010000011.1, read on the forward strand.
CACACCAACAGCGCAGCTGAAAGTGTGATCCGTCTACTCGACATGGACATGGACCCGTTCAACTTTGCCGATGCCTTGATCGGTATTCTGGCACAACGACTGGCCAAAACACTTTGCCCCAATTGCAAACGTTCGTATCAACCTGACGAAAACGAGATGCAGCATCTGGCCCATGAATATATCAGGGACCTGTTACCGCCCGGCCTCAGTGAAGAAGATCAACAACCCTATGTAGAAAACTTGGTGGATGATTGGCGTGTACAGTTCGGCAATCAACGCGGCAACTTCACACTTTACAAACCGACCGGCTGTAATGAGTGTAATGACACCGGCTACCGGGGCCGTATTGGCCTGCATGAGCTGCTGATTACAACACCCAAACTAAAACAAATGATCCTGACCCGCACCCCGGCAGCCGAGATTCATTATGAGGCATTGCAATCCGGTATGCGCACCCTGAAACAAGACGGCATCGAAAAAATCCTGCAAGGCAATCTCGATCTACCACATGTCAGGGCTGTCTGTATTAAATAATTCACTCCAACAAAAATGGGTAGCCCTTAATACGGGCTATCCTCCCAGAAACATGAAGCCCCACAAAACCTACTTACACATACTTTATATTTCTGCGCTTACGTTTTGCCTGGCCCTACCTGGTCAGGCTGCCACGGCCTATCAAACCTCAGCCGTGGCATTGATGTATCACCACTTCGGTGATTCACGTTACCCCAGCACCAATATCCAGCTTGAACAGTTTGAACAGCACCTGCAGTTTCTCGAACAGCAAGGCTTTCATGTGTTACCACTCAACACTGTACTCAAAGCACTGCAACAGAACGAAGCGCTTCCCGACAAAAGTGTTGTCATCACCATGGATGATGCCTATCTCAGCGTCTATACCGAGGCCTATCCACGGCTAAAACTCCGTGGCTGGCCCTTTACCGTATTTGTTTCCACCGATTACATCGACAAGCAATTTTCAAATTATATGAATTGGGAACAGATGCGGGAGATGCAGCAACATGGTGCCAGTGTTGGCAACCATTCACGTAGTCATCACTATTTGATTCGTAGAAATGAAAGAGAAACGCATGCTGAATGGCAACAACGCATCCGTGATGATATCAATACTGCTCAGCAACGCCTGCGAGAAGAACTGACGAATGTCGTCGATGTCATCGCCTATCCATATGGTGAATACAATCTGGCGCTGGCGCAGATCGTTCAATCACTCGGGCTAATCGGTATGGGCCAGCACTCTGGTGCTATCGGGACTGCATCAGACTTTCGTTTTCTGCCACGTTTTCCTATGAACGAAAACTTTGGTGAAATGGACGGTTTCAAGAGCAAGGTTATGAGCTTAGCCATGCCATTACAAAAAACACCCGAAGTAGACCCTGAAACAGACGCAACTCAACCACAGCTAACAATTGAAATCGATCAGGATCATACGCCACTCAAACAACTGAGCTGTTATGCCAGCGGCCAGGGCCGTATAGAGGTGCAATGGCTAAATGAATATACGTTTACTGTTCAAGCCAACAGCCCTCTGCCTGCCGGCCGTAGCCGCTACAACTGCACGGCACCATCAACGCAAGCCGGACGTTTCTACTGGTTTAGCCAACCATGGATCAGACCAGGCGGCATAGAAACAGAACATTAATCAGAAAGCATCACTCCGAGTCAGCACATCTTCGCAATGCCCTGTCTTGCCAAAACATGCTCCACTGACATACTGATAATCAAAGATCGCATTGATTGTACCGTTTGCATTCAGCACCATTGTGCCGAACTCTTCCCAGGTGCCTGCGCCGAAATCAGTTCCTTTTGAATCGAACCTAAACGTGTCACCGCAAGCTGTGCCGGAGCCAGTGGCGCCCTCTCCGCTGTAATATGAAAGGCTGTGTCCGTCCTGCATGATATGGAAACTGTTCTCACCCTCTGATGCACCATAACACTCATCATTGCAAACATAGGTGCTGGTCCAGAAGCCATCAAAATCTCCCGCCTCCGTGCTGCATTGTTTGTAATTGACATCGGCATCAGCAATATCAATCGAAGCACTCACCGGTGAGACGATTTCAATACACACTGCAAAACTGCCTGTATTGATGACACTTAAGGTTGGCTGGCTTGCGCTGACCGTCGCCGGCTCAACAGTGGCCGGCTGATTGCTCTGATCAAGCGTGATGACAAGAGGCCCATAAAACTCGCCAGTATCACAGACTGTTTCCGAATTATTTACATCATCAATCCACATACCTAGCCAGACCTGATTTTCAGCTAATGCACGCGTGTTGAGATGGGCACTCGTGGCCACATTCACAAGCCCCAGGGTGGACGCCACATCCACCGTCACATCGGTCAAGTCTGCAGGAAAGGCATTGAAGACCTGGGGAATATCATAGATAAACTTGACCTGTTTAGTTTCACCGGCAATGACATCCACCTCACCCATCAACACACCAAAAGGAACCGTTCGCGCCGCTCCTGCTTCACTCCCTGTTTGTCCACCCCCTGATGAACCACCCAAACAACCAACCACCAGTAACAATAAGACAGCAATAGATAGGAAATAATGAAAGCGGAAGAAATTAAGAAAAATAATTTTCATTTGAATAATCTCCGTTATTCTTCTCCCCTCTGCCTTAATTCTAGAACAAAAAGTGTTTCCACGCGCGTCGAACAAACAAGCGCATATCAAATTACAATTCTAGAAAAAGTTGACTGATTTGCTGTTACAAGAAAGCAATCTGTAGAATCAGATTTACACAGATGCTTGTCGATGCGGACCTGGGTTACAGTCTTTAGGGCTATGCTTAAGGCTCACGTTTGAGGCTGACCTTTTCAAGCCGGGTCAAAAGGCGATTGCTACGGATCATGGCCTGAATCTCCTGCACATATTCCTCGCCACGTGATGAATAAGCCAACAGGCCGTTAGCTAAGCGGTGGCCATCAAGCGCCACATTTGCTTTGCGCATATCAATGCGCAACTGACGCAGCTTCTTGTAGGCGGGATTCGTATTTAAGTTATGCATATAAGCCCTGACCGAGGCATCAATAGTAGAAAATGCTCGCACTGCATAGGTCTCACCCTCCGGCCTACCTAGCGGCACAATGCCTTCAGACTGACGATAGGTCCACTGGCCAAACAAGTTATTGCCCTGACGCGCAAAACGAGAGGTACCCCAGGCACTCTCATTGGCAGCCTGAGCCAACACCAATGCCGGTGGTATCACATCTACCCTGCGCAATAGACGTTGCTGCACTTTTGCCTCGGCAATACTGCCTTTGAGTTTGTATTCAGTTGCAATGGCCTTCAACCAGCGACGCTCGGCCTCACCCAGATTCATTATGCCTTTGTCGATCGACACGACAACATGCTCACGCAACTCAGCGAGCTTTTCATTTTCGGCCAATACAATCGGCAACAGGGCGCGAAAAAAAAGTGACTTCTTCTGCCGCACATTCGCCACCTTGGCCATGTCCTTGGGCAAGGTCGAGACCTCAATCGCTGGAACTTTAGCTTCGGGCGGCCAGGTATACGCCAAATCATCAAATACGTTTTTCAACTCATCTACAGAGGCAACCTTGACCCGCTGCAGCTGCAGACGTTGATCGATCACCATCTCCTGCTGAACAGGGATAAACGCTGTCAGCAGCAAGGCCAGTGCCAATGGAAATATTAGCGCCAGTACTTTATTTAGAAAACCACTCATCTCAACCCTATCAACATACAATTTGAGACTATATAAACAAGCTATCTATCCCAGCCAAACTCTGGCGTTGCGGAACATACGTAGCCACGGACCATCCTCAGCCCAGTCTGTCGGGCGGGATGAATACTGCACCGCACGGAAAACACGCTCCGGGTGCGGCATCATGATAGTAAAACGGCCATCATCATTGGTCAGCCCTGTCACTCCCAGCGGCGAACCGTTGGGATTAGCCGGGTAATTTTCTGTGGCCTTGCCATAGTTATCGACATAACGCAGGCCGACTAAACCGGCATCCAGTGCCGTCTGGGCACCCTTCGCTCCAGAAGAAAATTCGGCCCGGCCTTCACCGTGGGCTACGGCGATGGGCAGACGCGAACCTTCCATGCCCTGCAGGAATATGGACGGCGACTTGAGAACTTCTACTAGCGAGAAGCGCGCCTCGAACTGCTCTGAAACATTGCGCACGAAATGGGGCCAGTTTTGCGTGCCCGGAATCAACTCGTGTAGATTAGACATCATCTGACAGCCGTTACAAACACCTAGGCCAAAACTGTCATCACGTTCGAAAAAGGCCTGAAACTCTTCCCGGGCTCGCGGATTGAACAAAATCGATTTGGCCCAACCCTCGCCGGCGCCAAGCACGTCACCGTAGGAGAAACCACCGCAGGCCACCAGTCCCTTAAACTCATCCAGGGAAACACGACCACTGATAATGTCACTCATGTGCACATCAATACTGTCGAAGCCGGCACGGTCGAAGGCCGCCGCCATTTCAATCTGGCCATTTACACCTTGCTCACGCAGCACTGCCATGCGTGGCCGAACGCCACCATTGATAAACGGCGCGGCTACGTCTTCGGCTTGGTCGAATGTAAGATGCGGCTGAATACCAGGGTCATTGTCGTCCAATAGATGATCGAACTCCTGTTGAGCACAGTCAGAGTTATCACGCAGAGACTGCATACGATAACTGGTCTCGGACCAGGCCCGTTGCAAATCAATACGACGCTCACTTAATACCACCTGTTGCTCCAGCGTAAACTCGACCACATCCACATCATTCAGCCCACCAATCAGATGGCTATAGTGCCCTAAGCCAGCATCGTGCAAGGCCTTCAGCACGGTATCCGTATCGCTGTGGTGCACTTGGATCACCGCCCCCAGCTCCTCGGTGAACAAGGCCGCCGCCGCATCGTCACCCAGACCATCAAGTTTAATACTGACACCACAGTGACCGGCAAAGGCCATCTCGGCTATCGTCGTAAACAGGCCGCCGTCAGAACGGTCGTGGTAGGCGCAAATCAGGCCCTGCTCGTTGAGGTTCTGAATAACATGGAAGAATGCCTTCAATGCGTTGGCATCGTCCACGTCCGGGGCATGATGCCCAATCTGTTTGTAAACCTGGGCCAGGCAAGAACCAGCCATGCGGTTGGCACCTTTACCCAAATCGATCAGGATGAGATCACTATCGCCTTTATCACTTCTCAGTTCTGGCGTGAGGGTCTTGCGAATATCCGCCACCGGGCCAAAGGCAGAGATGATCAACGACACCGGTGCGGTGACTGACTTGTCTTCACCATTCTCGTTCCAGACTGTCTTCATGGACATGGAATCCTTACCTACCGGGATGCAGATATCCAGTTCAGGACACAGCTCCATACCCACCGCCTTAACTGCCTCGTACAAACCAGCGTCTTCGCCTGGATGACCCGCCGGGGCCATCCAATTGGCCGACAGTACCACGCGACTGAGACCAGTCAGCTGCGCAGCGGCTAGATTGGTAAGCGCTTCACCCACGGCCATCCGCGCTGAAGCGGCGTGATGCACCAGCGCAATCGGTGTGCGTTCACCCATGGCCATGGCCTCGCCAGTGTAGACGTCGAAACTGGTGGCCGTCACGGCCACATCGGCTACCGGCACCTGCCAGGGGCCAACAAACTGGTCACGCGCGACCAATCCGGTGACCGAGCGGTCACCAATGGTAATCAGGAAGCTTTTGTTGGCCACTGTAGGCAAACGCAGCACACGATAGGCAGCGTCTTTGATATCAATCTTGCCGGTATCAAACGCCTGTTTTTGGAACGTCTTGTGCTGCGCATCACGCAGCATCTTGGGCGGCTTGCCAAGTAGCACCTCCATCGGCATGTCCACCGGGCTGTTGTCGAAGTGACCGTCACCCACGATCAACTGCTGCTCTTCAGTGGCCTCGCCAATCACGGCAAACGGCGCACGTTCACGTTCACACAAGGCGGTGAAACGCTTCATGTTTTTGGGCATCACTGCAAGCACATAACGTTCCTGCGACTCATTACACCAGATTTCCATCGGCGCCATGCCTGGCTCGTCATTTGGCACGGCACGCAACTCAAACCGGGCACCACGACCAGCATCATTGACCAGTTCCGGCATGGCATTCGACAAACCACCGGCGCCAACATCATGGATGGAGACAATTGGATTGTCTTTGCCTAACTGCCAGCAACGATCGATCACCTCCTGACAACGACGCTCCATCTCAGGATTGCCGCGTTGTACCGAGGCGAAATCCAAATCCTCGGCGGAAGAACCCGTCTGCATCGATGAGGCGGCCCCTCCCCCCAAGCCAATCAACATGGCCGGGCCACCCAGCACAATCAACTGAGCACCGGGCGGAATACGTTGTTTCTCCACGTGCTCGGTGCTAATGCTACCTAAGCCTCCGGCCAGCATGATCGGTTTATGGTATCCACGCACATCTTCACCTGCCGAGCCTGGGACTTTTTCTTCAAACGTGCGGAAATAACCGCTGATATTAGGGCGACCGAACTCGTTGTTGAAGGCCGCCGCACCGATAGGACCGTCGAGCATAATTTCCAGCGCCGAGACAATACGGCCAGGCTTGCCGTGATCGGTCTCCCAAGGCTGCTCGGCACCGGGGATACGTAAATTAGAAACGGTAAAACCGCATAACCCCGCTTTGGGCTTGGAGCCACGGCCCGTGGCGCCCTCATCGCGGATCTCGCCACCAGACCCGGTCGCCGCCCCAGGAAAAGGCGAAATGGCAGTGGGGTGATTATGGGTCTCCACCTTCATCAGGATGGCGATGTCCTGTTGATTGTATGCGTACTGTTTGGTCTCGGGGTCGGGGTAAAAACGGCCGGCCTTTGCCCCTTCGATCACCGAAGAGTTATCAGAATAGGCCGTCAGCACACCATCGGCGTTTTTTTCATGGGTATTGCGAATCATCTTGAACAGCGACTTATCTTGCTCTTGCCCATCAATAATCCAGTCAGCATTAAAGATCTTGTGGCGGCAATGTTCGGAATTAGCCTGAGCGAACATCATCAGCTCAATGTCATTGGGATTACGACCCAGGGTGGTGAAATTCTCCACCAGGTAATCGATCTCGTCCTCTGCCAGCGCTAAGCCCCAGTCACGGTTAGCCACCACCAGGGCATCGCGGCCACCACAGAGGATGTCGACACTCCGCAGCGGTCGTGGCTCATCATGTTGGAATAATCCCTCAGCCTCATCCAGGCTCAGAAACACCGCTTCGATCATACGATCGTGAATCAAAGGCAAAATAGTGTTTAATTCGGCATCTGTCAGCTCGCTGGCATCCGCCTTTTTAATGTAATAGGCAATACCGCGCTCGAGTCGACGAATACTGCTTAAACCACAATTATGGGCAATATCAGTAGCCTTGGAAGACCAGGGTGAAATTGTGCCAGGGCGTGGCAACACCAGCAGCAGTTCACCCTCTGGCTGTTGCGCTTCAAGCGTTGGCCCATAGTCCAGCAAGCGCCCAAGCAGGGCTTGCTCATCAGAACTAAGCCTCTGTTCCAAGTCTGAAAAATGAACGAATTCAGTATAGACATGACTCACCCCGAGCACCTTAGCCTGAATGGTCTGGGTGAGTTTTTGCAGACGAAAGGGAGATAAAGCTGGATTACCGCGCAATTGGAGCATTGCCTGTTCCTGAAGCTGTGATAGGGAAAAGCGGCCATTTTACTTGATTGAGGGGGTTAGGGCGAATCATTGCATGCTCTGTGTAACTTAAGAAAAGCGAGCGAAGACTCTAGCCCTCAGTAGAAATAGGCCGAAAAAAATCACCAACTAACCCTAAATAAATGTCAATGACAGTCGACACATAACATAGCAATTGCCTTATCAAACACATGGCATTTTGACTAAAAGACTCAGGTATTTAACTAACCTTACAGTCCTTAAACACTTCGTAATCGAAAAAGGAGATACAACAATGGAATGGGCATATGTTCAAATAGCGTCACTGGTGACAATCGTCATGTTTATCCTCTACATCGCCATCTCAGACTACCGTCTCAATCATGAGACTGATTCACAAGACTCTTAAGTGGGTCGATCACGGGGTGGTGAGCAAGAACGACTCACCCCCCTATGCTGACAGACGCAATATTTTCGCGGCCATCGAGTCATCCATTCGTTTGCTTATCTGCGCCACAATCTGTTCTTCCATGCTTTGATCCATACTGTTAGCCGGGCTACAGACACTAATGACCAGAGCTACAGCACACAAGGCAGCTAGCCAAGGATTTAGCTGTTAAGTTGTTCATCTGATTTTCTCCGCTAGTTATTTCACCCTATTCATTAAACAAATAAGCCGTTCTTGCGTAATCACGTTAATTTCACAATTTATTCAGGCATTTTAATTCATACCTTTGCGATGGCATTAGCTTGTTAAACACTGACGTGCCAAGGCGCTAGGGAGCAGCAATTCCCCATACATTAGCCATGGTTTTTTTATGTAAAAATCTCAACTACTTTTATCGGGATGGATCTTTTTATCGGCGAAGGCAAAGATTCATCAAACTTCCAACAAAATATGGGAGAGGGGAAAAACATGAAAACAACATCATTCAACACTACGGAGAAAATTTCGGCACTCGCACTCGCAATTCTTTTGATTGCGTTTATTGTTTAACAGACCTCCTTGATTGATACAGCATGCGGGCAGGCCTATGAATGGCCTGCCTTTTTTCGTTCAGCAAGTTCGAGGATGGCTTCAACTACTTACCAGTAAGAGTTATTTGGTTTTATGACGATAACATAGGTATGACACTCTAATTTAGATGGATCTAACACCAAGCCCAGGGAAGACTCACCCACCCATAACCAAGGGGGCTGTAATGATTGGTTCATCTAATACTGTTTGGCAGACCATCTCAGCAGTGCTGTTGCTGTTTCTTGCAATTGCTTTTTTAGTCTAGTGCGCATATTTGTGGCCGGCGAATCACTTTAATCGGCCCTAGTTTATATCTATTT
>CALZIQ010000012.1 GCA_945787735.1 uncultured Chromatiaceae bacterium
TTTGCGCCGCACAGCTTGGTCGTTATGCCTATGAAGAGTTATGATAGCTACTAAAATGGGCGTTCAATTCGGGTCAAGATACTCTTGATTTGAGGTAAATATGGCGTTTATTCTTCCTATACTTGTACAATCAGATATTCAAAAAGCATTTAATTGTACTCTCCAGGAATATCGTTTTTTTTAACAGTAACCCTGCCAACTTTCTTGCCAGACATTCTCAATAATTCATCACCTGAAAATTCAAAACCAAGCTTTAGTGCTATTCGCGCAACATCATCTGCAGTTGATGAAGCGAGCACCTCATTTTTAAGTGCAGGTTCAGACTGCATTTTCTTTAAAAATGCCTCGAGTTGATCTAAAGCCATATTTGAAATTCCTATTCTCGCTAGCTGCTCATATACTAAACAGGAAAACCATTACAGGTTTCAATCAAATTCTACTATTCTTTCATGATATAGGCAATGAGTGGAACTCCCAGAAGACTAGATATATTGTGCAAGAAAAGGCATAACAAGTGCGGACGAGAGGGGCGACACCTAACCTGATAATGCACACAGCTCCACTCAGCTAATGGAGGTGCCCAATGACACGCTGAAAACACTACAATTAATACGACGATAACTTTAAATGGAGACGACTACCTTGAAATACACCGAACCATGGAAACGCTAACATTCCAAGTGGCCAAAGAAGGGGCGTTGCAAATTTCATTTTCTGAAGTGCGATAGATCATGGCTAGAGATGACTAGTAACTAGTGCAATTAAACGGAACCACCAGATAATCAATAGAACTATCAATCAGTTATGTCAGTCTTGTCTTAATAATAATCAGCAGGGTCGGTGTGGGCTGCAGATCTCGAAACTGTTGCCGATAGAGATTAGTGCATCACACTTTTCAATTAAAAAATGTGAGCTAAGTTGAAATGAAAGCTGGTCAGGTGCATGTTAAGTGACGATGTTGCGGTGTTATTTCATGGTTAGTCTACCTGTCTAGTAATAATGGAATATTAAACAGATTAACTGCGTAAGAGCGGTGGAGATAATGATCAATTCTGTACTTGTCGTTGATGACTCTAAGATGTCACGCAAACTGGTTATCCGATCCTTGCCTGAAGAATGGGATGCGCCTGTGTTTCAGGCCGCCAATGGCATGGAAGCACTTGAGCTTTATCATGAAAAAAATCCAGATGTAATGTTTCTGGATTTGACCATGCCAGAGTTGGACGGTTTTGGGGTGCTTGCCGCCTTGCAAGAAGAAGGCAGCAAAATGCCTGTGATTGTGATTAGTGCCGATGTGCAAACTGAGGCCTATGAGCGGGCGATTACACTGGGGGCGCGTGCTTTTATTCAAAAGCCAATGAAGCCAGATGATGTCAAGAAAGTTGTTCAGGAACTGGGCTTGCTATGACAGATATTAAAGAACAATTTGACGAAGATCGCAGAGATGCTCTGCAAGAAGTGGTCAATATCGCCATGGGCCAGGCAGGTGATTCCTTAGCAAAATTGTTCGACACATTTGTAGAGCTTTCTATTCCAAAATTTCACCTGTGTGATGTTAGCGATTTGAATCAAGCACTTTCTGAACGTTATACCGATGGTGAAATGCTGACGATTCTGCGCCAACCTTTCTCGGGTCAGCTTAGAGGTGAAGGCATCGCTTTATTCAACAATAGCGGTGTCGATGAACTTGCCGGTTTGATGGGCTATGAAGGTGAGGTGACGTCTAATAACGAACGTGAGATGTTGTTGGATGTCTGCAGTATCCTGGTCGGCGCCTGTTTGAATGGCATTGCTTCGCAGCTAGATATGGCGGTTAGTTTTACGGCTCCAACGATTATGTCTGCAAATAGTACGGTTGAAAACTTTTTTAAACCAGGTTCGATTCAGTGGCGTTATGCCATGGTCATGGAAATTCGTCTGACGCTCGAGCAATATTCCTTCAGCAGTAATATGTTGTTGTTTTTGTCTGAAGACAGTTTTCAACCGTTGGTTAAAAAACTTGATCAGATGCTAGACGAATTGTAAGCGCCATGAATGACGAAATTTCACGCCTAGTAAATATGGCGGTGAGCCAGATCAATGCGGGAATGGTGATCCTAGATGCAGATTGCAATATTGTTTTCTGGAATCGTTTTATGGAAATCCATAGTGGTATTCCAGAAGATGACGTGAAAGGAAAAAATCTATTTGAGGTTTTTCCTGACCTGAAAGGCAGTGGAATAAAAAAGAAAATTGATAGCGTCTATCTGTTAAAGAATTTCGCTTTTACCTCTTGGGAGTATCGTCCTTACCTGTTTAAATTCCCGAATACTCATTCGGTGGTCGGTGGAGAAGAGTGGATGCAACAGGATTGCACCTTTTCACCAATGATTGATGAGTCAGGCAATGTCACGCATATCTGTCTGTCGGTATTTGACTCCACTAACACCGCGTCCTACCAGAAAAAGTTGCTGCGTACTTCAGGCTCGTTGATAAAACAGCGTAACAAACTTTCAGAGATGAACAAAAGGCTGGAAGAGGCGCAGAATCAACTGTTGCAATCTGAAAAGATGGCGGCAGTTGGACAGCTCGCAGCGGGTGTTGCGCATGAAATCAACAACCCGGTTGGTTATGTAAACTCAAATGTCTCTGCGCTGGAAGGTTATATTGACGAACTGTTGCAATTGCTCGCGGCATATGAGGCATGTGAGCCCATGCTTGATTCTGGCAATGCTTTGGCTGAGTCGCTCCAACAAACAAAAAAGAAAATAGATCTGACTTATCTGAAGGAAGATTTGGTTGATCTCCTGCGGGAATCAAAAGAAGGCCTCGATAGGGTGAAAAAGATTGTTCAGGATCTCAAAGATTTTTCCCATGTGGATGAAAGTGAGTGGCAATATGCTGACCTGCACAAGGGGCTAGATAGCACCTTGAATGTGGTCAATAACGAGGTCAAGTACAAAGCTGATGTAGTGAAGAACTATGGTGACATAGGTGAGGTTAAATGTCTCTCGTCACAAATCAATCAGGTATTCATGAACTTGTTAGTGAATGCAGCACATGCCATTAAAGAACATGGCACAATCACAATTAGCACTGGCACTGAGGGCGAAGGTGTCTGGGTCGAGATTGAAGACACTGGTGCGGGTATCGAAAAAGAAAAATTGGGTCGAATCTTTGAGCCATTTTTTACTACAAAACCAGTGGGCAAGGGCACCGGTCTTGGCCTATCGCTCTCGTACAATATAATTAATAAACACAAAGGCAAAATCTCTGTGGAGAGTGAGCTAGGCAAGGGTACCAAATTTCGTATCTGGTTGCCTAAAGTGAACGCATCTGATGAGGCTGCTGAAGCTTCAGTGGCCTAGTGCCGTAACCATCCCCAAAAATCCGCTTATTGCCTATTGGCCAAGCCGGATAACAGTCATATAATTTAGCCCAGATTTCCAAACTCCATCTCGTCTTACTGGATCCATCTTATGGATGTCATGCCTGATTCAACTCGATGTCCGCTCTGTGGCAATTTCAATCACTGTTCTATGGCCAGTGCTTCGAATGAACATCAACAAGCTGATTGTTGGTGCCGTGTAGAACATATTCCTGAAGGCCTGTTGGCTAGGCTGCCGTTACAGGCCAGGGGCAATGTCTGTATCTGCCAGGCCTGTGTAAAGGCGTATAATGCAAGCCATGTCGAATAAAGTGTGAGTAGCGATGGCGATTCAATTTAATCCTCCCAACTTGCTGGTCAGGCAACTGATGGATCGGGATACCTGGACTTATACCTATCTATTGGTTGATCCAAAAACGCAGCAAGGCCTATTAATTGACCCGGTGCGTGAACAGCTTGATCGTGATACTTCATTGCTTAGGGAGTTAGGTGTTGAGTTGCTTTACGTGCTGGAAACCCACGTACATGCCGACCACGTTACCTCGGCGGGCATGATTCGCCAACAGACTGGCGCCCGTATTGTCTACGGCGAAGCCGCCCAAGTGAAAGCGATTGATCTTGCAGTGAAGGATGGTGATAAGATTCGTTTTGGCGATTATCCCATTCGTGTGTTAGCCACGCCTGGCCATACCAATGGCTGTGTCAGTTACTATGTTGACGGAATGCTGTTTACAGGTGACGCTTTGTTAATTCATGGTTGTGGTCGTACTGATTTTCAGCAGGGTGATGCTGCCACGCTTTTTCGCAGTGTGACTGAAAAGCTGTTTACGCTGCCGGATGAAACCATGGTCTATCCTGCGCATGATTACAACGGTCGTACTGTCTCGAGTATTGGCGAAGAGAAGCGTTGGAATACTCGTCTGGGCGGAAACAAGCAGGAACATGAATTTGTCCAGATTATGCAAAACCTCAATCTTGATTTACCGAAAAAGATCAACGAAGCTGTTCCCGCCAATATGGATACCGGCATCAGTTTTGACCCCAAGCGCTACCTGCATGAAGAGTTTTCTATGATCGATCTGCATCAGGCTTGGCAATCACTCCCGCACAGCGAGCTTATTGTCGATACCCGCACGGCGGAGGAGTTTGGCACGGGGCATGTGCCGGGCGCGGTCAACATCCCCTTTGGTGAAGAAGACGAACATGTCGACGAGCTGAAGAAATATAATAAAGTGTATCTCTATTGCCGTTCGGGGCGTCGCGCCCAGACGGTGTTTGCCGATCTTTCAATCCTCGGGCTTCACAACCTGGTGTGTGTGGGGCACTCGGGCATGCCCGAGTGGGCGCAGGCTGGTTTTCCGCAAGAAGCCTAAGCGCTTGTCTGGAAAAATTTCTCCAGCAGAAGCATCAAAACCAGCCACAAGGCACCCAGACTTAGCAACAATACCGCTGCAGCGGCACAGTCTTTCACCATTTTTATGTTGGGATGCTGTTCTGGGTGCAGATGATCGGCTAGATGCTCAAGGGCCGTATTGATTAGCTCTGCCGCTAGTACCAAAACAACCATGATACCCGTCAACGCCCACCACAGCGGTTCAGGCTGCAACACCATCAACAACAGTAATGCGCCAAAGGCGAAGAGTCCATGGGTGCGAAAACTCTTTTCATGTCGCCAAGTGGCGCGCAGCCCAGCAAGGGCATAGCTGAGTCGGTGGTGAAAGGCTTGGTTTTTCATAATGGTGCCTTAATCTTATCAGACCATAGCAATAACACTTCGCCGCGCCAGCCGGGTTGGTCGGCGTAGGGTTTTTCGCGATAGCGTAAGCGCCAGCTCATCAGAGCGATAAAGGGCTTGAAAAGCTGTATGGGCGTATCAAAATCCTGATTCAAGACGGGAATAGTGATCAGTGGATAACGAGCCAGTTCAAGCCGGCCGATATAGCCCAGCCAGAGCGGCTGCTGATTCTCGAACTCATAATTGGCGGGCCAAAGTTTGATGATCATTTTCTGTTCGATCAAGACCATGGTCAGGCTGGCATGATAGCCGTCGTGCACATGCGGCAGGGGCGGCAAAGAATTGAGTGTGGCATCGGGATTGAGCCAATGCAGGGCGCTGGTGGGTGACAGTGGCTCAGGACTATGCCAGCCCAGGGCTTCAAGGTGCTGTTGTAACTCATTTAGGGGCCCGGCCCACTGCAGATTGAGTGGTTGGCTAGGAATGCCGAGTGTATCTATGCGATGGGCAGGTAGCTGTTGCCAGCCTGTGTCCGGCCAGCTGCCGAAATCCATCTTTTCGGTGTGATGTTGTTGCGCATAACGTTGCAACTGCTCGCTGTGGGTGCTGAGACTGTGCCAGCTACCGACACTCAGCAGCACCAGCAGCGGCGTGACAATCAGAGCGCTTGGGTTGATCGGTGCGAAGATATGACGACGATAGGCCACCCCCAGTGCGGTGATCCATACCAGTCCCAGCACGATGCCTGCGGCCACATCTGAAAACCAATGGGCGCCAAGGTAGAGACGCGAAAAGGCGATGCTTAGGATAATAAGCCATGCGGCTGCGTAACAAAGCCAGCGTCGCTGCGGCGGTAATTCACGGGCGATCATCACCGCCAGAAAGCCGAAACTACAGGTGGCAAACACAGTATGGGCGCTGGGAAAACTGAACGCCATCGCGCCTTCGAACATGGTATTGGGACGCGGCATTTGCACGGTCTGTTTAAGCAACCAGGTCATCAGTGCGCCGAACACGGTGGCAGCAAGCCAGTGGCCGGCGGCAAGGTAATGACGTCTGGCCAGCAGCCATAGTGTCAAGGCAATGACCAGCGCAACGTGGACGATGCCGTCGCCGAGTTGTGAGATAAAGGTCATGACATGATCGCCCCAGGGCGTGCGCAGTCCCTGCAACAGGTGATATAGACTGCTGTCGAGCCGGGCCAGCGGTGGGCCGATGCTGAACTGTTGAAACAGCGCAAAGATCACCACGGAAAACAGCAGCAATGCAAACGCAAGTATGCTCAGACCTTTCAGCTCCGAGTGTTGCGGATCGACAATAGCGGCGGTGATCTTGCCCAGAAGTTTGTGACTGCGGCCCCAAGCGATCAGCTTATCGGCCAGCTGTTCAGCTTGTGGTGCCAGCAGTGTGTAGAGCCGTTTCAACAACCAAATGCTGAGCCACAAAAATATCAGCAGTAGAACCACCATCAGGGCTAGACGTGATGCGACTGCCGCCGCTAGTCCCAACGAAGCACCGAAGACCATGCCGGGCAGCAGATAGGCCGGCGCCCAGGCCAATGCCGAGAGCACATTCACAAAAATAAATTTCCATGCCGGCATACCCAGCATACCGGCGGTGGCGGGGATGATGGGCCGTACCGGACCAACAAAACGGCCAAACAGAATTGATTTGCCGCCGTGGCGCAGGAAGAAGGTCTCGCCTTTTTCAAACAGGGCGGGATAACGTTTGAAAGGCCAGAAGCCACGCAGTTGATGCTTGAAATGTAGACCCAGCCAGAAACTCAAACCATCACCGGCGATGGCGCCCAGCACCGCCAGCCACAACGTAGGCCAAAACTCGATTGTGCCTATTGCCACCAGGGTGCCGATGGCAAACATCAACACCACCCCCGGCATAAATAGCCCAACAATGGCGAGTGATTCAGTGAAGGCGACCAAAAATACAAACAGCCCGGCCCAGGCGGGGTGTTGTTGGATCCAATTAAGCAGGGGTTGGAGAAAGTCGAGGCTCATTGTGCCGCATTATAGCGGATGCTTCTACTTCAAAAGCGCCAGCCCCAATAGTTGAGAAAATCGGCAAACAACCACATATTGGATTCATCCCGTGCCCAAGGTTTGAGGCTGGTGTAAAACACCGTGCCGGTCTTGGCCGGGTCGCCCAGTTGTTTGTCGCTACCGATGTGAAGATCAAAGGCCCACCAGCTCATCAGCACCAATTCCCAGGGCTTGAACGAGCCTTTGACATAACCCTTGTGACGCCCACTTTTATGGAAAAATGAGGCGTGGCCATCGCCTAAGGGCAGGTTTTCCAGTGTTTCGACGGGTTTTATTTCAACGGGCGTTAGTGTGTCTGCCAGTGATGAAAAAGCGCTGAGTTCTACATCCATCACGCGGTGATTATTGCTGCGCAGGTGGATTGTTGGACGCCAATCAGTGCTGAAGTCGGCAGGATAGTCGAGCCGGCCCGGCAGCTGCTCACCATACACTCGTTGGCCAGTGATATCCCATTCATCCGGGTAAGCAGCTTGATTCAAATAGCTTGTCGGAATGAAAGCTAGATAACAGCCGCAGCTATGCACCGTCGTGATCAGTACAGGTTGCCGTTGTTGATTCAATGTGATGACTATATACAGGCCCACATTGCGACCCGCGGTCAGACGTGGGTGGGGTACATGGGTGAAATGAAAACGATAATATAAATTGTGGTAATCCTTGCCGCTGTTGGCAGTAAATGTTTCTTCGTGGGTATAGAGCACCGGCTGATCGGTGGCGATGTAAATTTCTTCTTTGCCTTTGTCATCGAAGCGAGCCGCGGCGTGCCCAATTTTATTTTGCGGCATGTGTGATTCATGCGGGATGATGATCGGGGCGTAGTGCCCCAGACGTGAAGCCAAATTCAGACTGGTGTAGCGAAGATCCGTTGGTGCAGGTGTCACAGGCCGACTGGCGCAGCCCTGCAACAGGCCGACAAGCAGACACGGCATAATCAATGGATATATGAAAAATCGCGCTTTCATCACATCAACCATAGCAGCTGGGCATTGAACCGGAAGGGTATCGAACTGTCGAAAAAGCCATGCAAATCACATGGTCAAGGGCTAAAGTTCCAGATATGCCTGCCGATAATACAGGCAAAGGGAATGGGGACAGGGAAGAATATGAGCGTAAGGGCATTGCTGGATTTTGTGGGCGCAGAACGACAAACATCGGACGGCCACTGTAATCAGCCAGCCCAACACCAGAGTAAACAGGATGTGGGGTGTTCTATGTTGGTACCAACAAAATTGCCAAGCGCAGCAGGTAGTGACAGCCAGGCAGACATGAGTAAAGATCTGGCTGCGCAAAATCGCCTGCTCAAGCAACGCTTGACGGATTTTATGGAAGAGGCGCGTAAGAACGAACGTAAGTTGCGCCGCTTTCAATCACTGGAACTCAAGCTAGTCAGTCTCAACTCGATCCTAGAGTTGATCGAGGCGATCCTGCGCCCTGACCCCACTGCAGTGAACTGGGACATGGTCAGCCTGTTATTGTTCGATCCTGAATATGAGCTGCAGCGTATCCTCAAGGACGAGGGCGTCAAGCTCGACAAAATGCCGTCTCTGATGTTCGTCTCCAGCATGGAAGAGATGGAAGAACTCTATTCTGCCTCGCTCTTCCCCAGCCTCGGCACCTACCGTTCCAGCAAACACACAAAGCTGTTTCAGCATGGCCGCAAAAAACCAGCCAGTGTGGCCTTGTTGCCACTGGTGCGTTATGGTCGTCTGATCGGCAGTCTCAACATTGGCAGCCATGATGGGGATAAATTTGTCCGCGGTGTGCGCACCGATTTTCTTGAACACTTTGCCGCCGTTGTGGCGATTTGCATTGAAAATGGCATCAATCTGGAACGACTCAAACGCCAGGGTTTGACCGATACCCTGACAGCCATCAACAACCGTCGTTTTTTCGATCAGCGCCTCAAGGAAGAGGTGGAAGCAGCCGGCCGTTCTGGTAAACCGCTCTCTTGCATGTTGCTGGATGTGGATTACTTCAAGCGCGTTAATGACACCTATGGCCATCAAGTGGGTGACCTGGTGTTGCGCGAGGTGGCGGCAATTATCCGCGCCCAACTGCGTGGTAGTGATGTGTTGTCGCGCTACGGCGGTGAGGAATTCAGCGCCCTGTTGGCCAATACTGATACCGAAGAGGTAGAAGAGGTGGCGGAGCGTATCCGCCGGGCGGTGGAAGAACGTGTTTTTAATGTGCCTGATTTCGACCCATTTAGTATTACTATCTCAATCGGTGTGGCGATTCTGAAGTCGGCCTCTGATACCGCTCTGGATAAAAATGCTGGCGACATGCTCGTCGGTCAGGCTGATAGGGTGCTCTACGACGCCAAGGCCAATGGTCGCAACCAGGTTATTTGCGCGCCGGCATCTTGCTCCTTAGGCCCGTCGACTAACCCTGCTTAATCGTGATATCCAGCGGTAGCTGGGCTAGGTTGGCACCGCCTGCCTTGAGTGCTTGACGTTGCTCAGTACTGGGCTTGATCCCGTTAAGAACGATCTGCTCCGCCTTAGCGTGTTCTAGCAAACACCCCATTATTTCCGCATCGCTCAGGTCGGCTCCGGTAAGATTGGCACCGCTCAGATTGGCCAGGCGCAGGTCCGCTCCCACCAGTTTGCAACCGCTCAAGTTGGCATCGCTTAGATCCATCTGTACCAGGTTGGCATTGCTCAGGTCCTGGCCGCTGAGGTCGGTGCCCTGCAATGTATCGGCTTCGATAAAGGCCAGCCGATCAAAGCCTTTGCGGTCGAAAATTTCAATCATCAGTTATATCCTTTAACAAAATCGAGCCCTTCGTAACCACATTTTTGTCCGGCCAGACGACAGGCTTGCTCTAACGCGGCGGCCAGATCCAGATCACGCAGCATGGCATCGATCATGCCGGCATTGAAGGTGTCGCCCGCCCCCAGCGTGTCGATGATTTTTGCAGGGGCAAAGGCGGGGCTGTGATATTCAGCTTGGTCATCCATGGCCCAGGCGCCGGCTTCGCCCCAGGCGCAGACCCGTTTGGTGTGAATGCTGTTGTCGGGCAGCTGATTTAAAAAAGAGAGTGCATCAGCATGGCCTCGGCCCTGGGCAAATGCGCGGGAAAACAGCAATACATGGGCCAAGCCAAACAGCGCATCGATACCGTGGCGTTGTTTCTCTATCTCGATCGAGCGCGGTAGGGTGGGGGCGTATTGTTTGGCCCAGGCTAGCATTTTGGTCGTCTCTTCGATGTTGCGCCCCTCGAAGTGGAGCCAGTCGTAGTCGCTCAGATCGATTTGTTTGAATTGTTCGAACGGATATTCGGGTAAGTCGCGGTAGTGCACGATGGTGCGCGAGCCGGAGCCCAGGTTGTGGGTGATGTAAGAGGTTGGTACCTTGCCTTGCGCAAGTCGCAGTACAGCACCGGTGTTTATATTGTGTTGCTCTAAGTCAGTCTCAATGTGACGGGCATCTGGTTCGTCGGCCAGCACACCGGCCCAGTGACATTCATGGCCAAGCTGGCTCAGTACGGTGAGGCTGTTGGTGGCGTTGCCACCGCGGCAGAGGCGCTGACTGACGGCACGCATCTCTTCATCTTCGTGCGGATAGTGCTCGACGCCGTTGATGATGTCGAGAGTGGCGATGCCCACCGCCAGAATTCTTGCCATCTGAGATTCGCCCTACTCTTTTTTTCTCAACCGGCACAGCGGCATGAAATAGAGATTGATCAGGTCGATCAGAATCCAGCAGATCGCCAGATAGATAAGGTAGTGATAGCTGTGATTGAAGTTGATCAGCCCGACCCACCAAAGTAGGTTCCAGACATAGAGCATGGTGAGGATCATCAGGGTCCAGGGAAAGGCAGCGATGCGGCCACCGCACTCGCGGCAGGTGGTAGTCATCCACCAGCCGAGGCGGTATTTTTGTGCCAGGGAAATGGTCTCTTCGCGGCAGTGCGGGCATTTGAAGGCCATGCGGCGCTTACTCCTAAACAATCGTGGCGGAATTATAACACCACGCTTAGCGCCAGGGCCGCGAAGGGGTAGAATAGCCCCTTTGCTGAAATATGCTGGGGAAGGCAATGAAAGTCTGGAACAAAGGATTAGTTATTGTGCTGCTGTCGGCACTGCTGCTGGGCTGCGATAACAATACAGCCTTGATGGAAAAGGTGGTCGAGGATGATGCGGCCGCAGTGAAATCGATGTTGGCGCAAGGCGCTGACATCGAAGCGCGTAATAATTATGGCTGGACGGCGTTGATGCACGCCGCACGTCAGGGCCATGTGGAATTAGTGACTCTGTTGATCGACAATGGTGCCTTGATCGATGCCGAAGACGATTCTGGCTGGACGCCTATGATGCGCGCTGTCATGAAGGGCCATGACGAAGTAGTTACGCTGCTGCTGGAGCGCGGCGCTGACGTTAATCATGCCGACACGTCGGGCTGGACGGCCATGCACTGGGCCGCGCAGCGTAATCATGAACCCATTGTGCGGATTTTACATGAGGCAGGCGCTGATCTAAACGCCCAAAATAAGGACGGCTGGACGCCACGCATGGTAGCCCAGAAAGAGGGTAATAATGAATTGGCCAATCTACTTAATCGCTGGATGAGCAACCAACAGCCGTAGGGAAACATTATGCTGAATCAGATAAAAACCACGATGGCACTTATGCTGGCGTTGTTGCTATTGGCCTGTTCCAATGAACCGGCTGAGTTGCGTGCGGCGCCTCTCGGCGATCGTGCTGTATTGGAATCGTTGGCCGACTCCTACACCAAAGTCTCCGATGAGCAGTTGTCGGTCAGTCCTATGAACATGGCGGGAGAAGATCGTAAAAAGTTCGTTGAGCGGGTATTTTCCGACAGCGGTTACAGTTATAGCAAGACCCTGCATCAGATGGCTTTGGACGGTATTCAAAAGAGTAACCAATTGCATGTCGACATGGCTGAGTTGGTATTGATGCCCCACCGCAGTCCACGCTATCCAGTGGAGTTGATCGATCTGTATTCAGCCCAGGAACTACAGGATATCGCCGTGGTTGAGCGTCAGCTGAATATGTGATTAACAAAGGGGAGCGCTGCGCTTCTCCCCTTAGGAAATGCCATTGCCCTGGTGCCTTCGGCTGGTGGGTTGCTATCCTCCGATGTGAATCACAATGTTTCTTCGTCCGCCATGGTTGCGGTGTTCCCATAAATAGATGCCTTGCCAAGTGCCCAGTGTCAGCCTGCCTTGATCGATGGGGATGTTCAGACTGGTGGCGGTGAGTATTGATTTGATGTGGGCAGGCATGTCGTCCGCGCCTTCCAGCGTATGGGTGTAAATCGGGTCGTCTTCCCGCACCAGGCGGTTGAGCCAGTTTTCCAGATCATGCCGCGCCGAGGGGTCGGCGTTTTCCTGGATGATCAGACTGGCTGAGGTGTGTTGTACAAACAAGGTGCACAGGCCTTCCTGGATGTTGGCCTGGCGAACTATGGCCTCGATCTCATCGGTGATCATGAATAGGCCCTGGCGCGGAGCATTGATAGCTATCTTTTTGATCATTCTGTTTGGTCCCGTCAATTTACTAAACGGGATTATAACGAAGGCATGCCGGGCTTGTGTCTAGCGGAACGGATCGACGCCACAGAGGTTTTCAGCCGGGTTCATGTGCTGATAATCAACCGCCATCTGATTGAAACCGCCTTCTTGGATCACCTCTTGGCGGATGGGGGTGATGTCGCTGTAATTGGTGTTGCTATTGTCGAATGAGCAATCATCATTGCTGTAACCACAAAATCCACCTCAGTTGTATTCGATCTGGTTGTCAGGCACGTCGCCGCTGGCGTGTTTGCCGAGGTTGAGGGCTGCGTTTGCTGTGTTTGAAGGAATTATGAGCATTGGCAGATCAAGTGTAGATTTGAGCGGTACAAGCGCTTTAATAAGGATATGGCGCAAAACTGCAAACATAGCTAATTCTCCAAGCAGGCCATTCTCTGAGCCTGTCTGAATATTGGATGATTCTTATTGACTGAAGTTTAAAATAACCGTGATTTAGGAATTAAGAGTGATTTGGTGTTAGTTGATTGTTTTGTCTTGAAAAACAAAGACTATCTACTCGCCGACCCAGTCATAGGCCTGGACGATGCCGTTATGATCAAACTGGACTTCCAGAGTCTTCATGCGCGTGTTTTGCATGCTGCTGAGTTTACCTTGACTGAAATAGTAGAGCCAACGCTGCAATTTCTCGCCCTCACGATTGACAACCATGCCGGTACTTTGAGGTTCACCAAGCCACTGTTTTATCTCTGCCTTTGTTGTAACGCCGTGCTCAATTTTGCTGGCAAAGTGGGTCAGGTTAAAGTCGCTACCCAGCTGGAAACTGGCGCAGCCGCCTAATAGCAGCAGGCCGCAGGCGGCGCCGGTAAGTTTGGTCTTGTTCATGTCTTCAAATCCTGGTTGGTGGCGGTGGTAGAAATTCTATACCATATTCAGCTTTTGCAAGGGGAAAAGCTGAATGGCGAAGTTTGGCAAACATGCCAGTGTGCTGTTGTTGGCATGTCTCATGTCACAAGCGACATTAGCAGATGAGATGCCCGAAAACATGGTCTTGATTCCGGCAGGGCCGTTTTTAATGGGCGGTGAAATAAAGGATGACGACGGCAAGGCGCAGGAGTACGGTTCGATCAAACCCTGGTATGTTGATGAAGTCCCTAAGCGCCAGCAGGTCGTTGATGCCTTCTGGATTGATACCTATGAGGTCAGCAACAGCCAGTACCGCGATTTTGTTATCGCCAATAATTCCTGGATTCCCATCGGCTGGAAAGAAAATGGGTATTTACTCTCACGCGAGATATTGGGTTACGCCAGCCTGGAGCGCTTGCGCATCCTAGCCACCGACACCTTTAAGCTGAATTTGGATGCGAGCACGATGGAATATGATGCTTTGCTGGATGCGATTGTCGAGCACCAGCAACAGTTCGACAATTTGCCCGTAACCGGCGTGACCTGGTTCCAGGCACGGGATTACTGCGCCGCCCAGGGCAAGCGCCTGCCCACTGAGGCGGAATGGGAAAAGGCGGCGCGTGGCACCGACGGGCGCGAGTACCCTTGGGGCAATGATTGGGATGAGACACGGCTGAATATCGGCGCCGGCGACGGCTGGGAATATGGTGTGGCGCCGGTGGGCTCGTACCCAAAGGGTGTCTCGCCCTATGGTGTGCACGACATGGCGGGGAATGTGATGGAGTGGACCGCCGACTGGTATCAGGCCTATCCCGGCTCCAAATATGAGAGCGAGGACTTCGGCGAAAAACTGCGCGTCGTGCGCGGCGGTGGCTGGGGTGGTCTGGGCCATTATGTCATCAGCCATTTCTATCGCAGCGCCTTTCGTTTTAACTTGCAGCCCACTTATACCTTTATTGACTTGGGGTTTCGCTGCGCAAAAAACGCGGAATAGCCATGTTTCGCTAAACTTGGCAGAATAGCGCGACGATATATATAAGAATTATCTGAGAGGGGAGTTTTGTAATGAAAGGAATGGAACGCCGTATGGCGGAGTTGAAGTCTGTCATTCCGGAAGTGGAGCCGCAAGAGGCTCAGGCACTGCTGGCCCAAGGTGCCTTGCTGGTAGATGTGCGTGAGACAGACGAAATTGCCAATGGCTCACCGGCGGGGTCGTTGCGCATGGGTAGGGGTTATCTCGAACTGCGTATCGAAGACCGAGTGCCGGACAAGGATCACACCCTAGTAGTCATGTGCGCAGGTGGTGTCCGCTCCCTATTTGCCGCTGAGGCCTTACAGCAACTGGGTTACAGCGATGTGCGCTCATTGGCTGGTGGTTTCAATCGCTGGAAGAACGAGGGGCTGGATTTCGAAATTCCCCGTGCCCTGAATGCTGAGGCAAAAGAACGCTATTCCCGTCATCTGCTCTTGCCTGAGGTGGGTGAGCCAGGCCAGCTGAAGTTGCTCGATAGTAAGGTGTTGCTGATCGGTGCCGGTGGTCTGGGCTCGCCCTGTGCCTATTATCTCGCCGCCGCTGGCGTGGGCACCATTGGCTTGGTCGATATGGATGTGGTGGATCGCAGTAACTTGCAGCGCCAGATTATCCATACCGATGCACGTGTTGGCACTTCCAAAGTCGCTTCGGCGCGTGAATCCATCGAACAGCTCAATCCCGATGTAAAAGTGGTGGGCTACGAAACGCGCCTCGATGCCAGTAATGTGGAAGAGATTTTTGCCGCCTATGATGTCATCGTTGATGGCACCGACAATCTGCCTACCCGATATCTGGTTAACGATGCCTGCGTCAAACTGGGCAAACCCAATGTGCATGCCGCGGTATATCGTTTTGAGGGGCAGCTAACCGTGTTCTGGCCGGGTCATCCCGATAATCCAAGTGGTTGTTATCGTTGCATGTTCCCCAACCCGCCTGATCCAAGTTCGGCGCCATCCTGCTCCGAGATCGGTGTGCTCGGAATCCTTCCGGGTGTGATGGGCTTGTTGCAAGCGACTGAAGTGCTTAAGGTATTGTTGAATATTGGGAAGCCGTTGTTAGGCAAAATGTTGTATTACGATGCCCTCAGTAGCAGTTTCAATGAATTCAAACTACCCAAAAATGCTGCTTGTCCTTATTGCGGTGGCCAGGGCGATTTTCCTGGTTATGAGGAATACGCCCAGGTTTGTGCCGCGCCTGATAATTAATCACTTCCAGACCGGCCATGGTAATGCTGTGGCCGGTTCATTTCTGAAATAAACCAATTTCGCTATTAAGTAATTTATTTTCTGGTCGACACCTCAGAAGAGTTAGATGAGAAAACAAGTGCTTGTCGAATAGTTCTAATCAGACGTTTTTATAACTAGTGGCAAGTATTTGTGGGCTTGAGTTGGTTAAGGGTTAACCAGCTCCTATAATGATCTTTTAAGGTGGTGCGCTACTTATGGGAGTGATAAGAAGCAACATGGCCATAGCAAAAACAATAAAACAGTATCTGGATAGTAAGCACATTGTTTATTCGGTGCTTGAGGTTCCCAAGTTCGAGTCGCCCATGCAGGCGGCGTCTCAGGCACATATTTCTCCACGCTCACTTTATTACCCAGTTGTGATGCGAGATGCCTTTGGGCTGATGATGGCGGTTATCCCGGCATCACACAAACTCGATTTCGAACGTTTGTCGGGTTTACTGCATCGCCAAGTAGGTCCGGCCTATGAGACTCAATTGTCATCGGTGTTTGCCGATTGCCAGCCCGGCCATATTCCACCAGTGGGCATCGCCTATGGACTGCGTACCGTGATTGATGCCGCGCTCTCAACACCGGAAGAGGTGTATATCGTCGCCGGCGACCACAGCCGCTTGATCAAGATGTCACGTAAGAATTTTATGTCACTGCAGACCAATGCTCTGCTAGCCAGTGATTTTGCCCAGCCACTCAAGGAGGGACTGGCGGTGGCTAGTGCAGAAGTGGCCGATCTCAGTTGGAGCCACGATCTGCGTGCCAAGATTCGTCAGCGCGTTGAGCAGGCAACGGAGTTGCCACCTATGCCGGAAATGGCCGCGCGTATCTTTCGTCTGCGTGCTGATCCGGCAGCGGAAGTCGCTGATCTGGTCAAGTTGATTGAGCAGGATCCAAGCCTCGCGGCGCAGGTGCTGCGATATGCCAATTCACCTTTTTTCGGTTATCAGGGCAAGGTCGACACCTTGCATGTGGCAGTTGCTCGTGTGCTGGGGTTCGATATGGTAATGAACCTGGCGCTGGGTTTGGCGGTGGCCAAACCCTTCAAAATTCCACGTCAGGGCCCCTTTGGTCTCGACTATTTCTGGCGTCACTCAGTTTACAGTGCGAGTCTGATGCAGTTGCTGAGCAAGGAATTACCTAAGGCTGAGCGGCCGCGTCCGGGAACCTGTTATCTGATTGGTTTGTTACATGATTTCGGTTACCTGGTGTTGGGGCACATGTTCCGTGAAGAATTTGATGGTTTGAGCAAGCTTGTGGCTGAGCAAGGCCGGGAAAATCTGCCCCAGATTGAACAAGACTACTTAGGCGTCAGCCATGGTGAACTTGGTAGTTGGCTGTTGAAGGCCTGGGGCTTACCCGCGGAACTTGTTTTGTCCACCCGTGAGCACCATAACGATGCCTACGACGGTCAGTTTGCGCAGTACGTAAACTTGTCGCGGCTGACGGATTTCCTACTCGATGCCTTTGAAAAGGGCGAGGTTAAGGATGACCAGCTGCCGCAACATTTGCTCTCTGCTCTTGGGTTTGAGCCACAGCAGGTCATCAAGGTAATGACTCAGCTGATTGAGCATGACAATAATCTGAACGAAATGGTGCGTCGTTTAGCTGCCTGATTTATAAGCTAAAGTGCCCCGGTCTTAGCAGACAGCTTGTCGATTAATGTCTGGCGCAGATTAACCAGCTGACCATGGAAAAAGTGGCTGACCCCGTCAAAATAGACAGTCTCGGGTGGGGTGGTCAGTTTGCCTACCCAGTCAATGACCTCTTGATAAGGAACAATCTCGTCTTCCTTGCCTTGCAACAATAACCAGGCGCAGTCTGGTGTCTTCAAACCCTCGAATCGAACCAGGTTTACCGCGGGTGCAACGGTGATCAGCTGTTGCACAGGGCGTTGATTGCTGGCCCGCATGGCCACATAGGCGCCGAATGAAAAGCCCGCTAGCCAGAGAGGAATAGCGGGAAAGCGATCATCCAGCCAGTCGATTACCGCCAGCAGGTCATCGGTTTCACCATCGCCTTCGTCATAGCCCCCTTCGCTCTTGCCGACGCCACGATAATTGAAACGTAGAGTTGCCAGACCAAGTTCGTGACCGGCGCGCGCGAGGGTGTGAACCACCTTGTTCTGCATGGTACCGCCATGCAGAGGGTGGGGATGGCAAACCACAAGAACCCCTTTGGGGGCGTCGTCAAAATTTTCGGCCAGGGCCTCCAGTTTTCCGGCGAGACCTGGGATAAATAAGGTGTTTTTGTCTGCGTCAGCCATGGTTTCTGTTCGGACGGATTGTTATGTGCAAAGCCGGATTCTAGCATCCCTCATCAGATAAACCTCTGATGCTATTGTGACAATGGATAATGTTGTGGGCCCGTTAGGTCGATATAAATTAAGTGTTGGCACATGGGCTATGGTTATGGATATGAGTGTCAGAAGATGCGTTCTGAAGATTATTGCTGCCGCCTCTGGTTTGGGGGCACCAGATCCGCGCTGTGGCCGAGGCCCCGAGGCTGTGCTCGATCAATTGACGCCTCAAGTTGGGCAATTGCATGGCATTGTGGCACCTGATGAGGCGCAAAAGCTGATGCCTTTTCTTGCTCGATTGGCACAGCAAACCGATGATCTGCTAAGGCAAGAGGCGCGTATTGCTGTGTTGAGTGGCGATCATTCTTGCGCCATCGGCACCTGGCGTGGTGTTGCGCGAGCGCTGAGCGGGCCGCTAGGCCTGATCTGGATCGATGCCCACATGGACGCCCATACTCCTGCCAGTAGTCCCAGCGGATGTTGGCACGGTATGCCTGTTGCCGCCCTGCTTGGTCAAGCGGGTGATCTATGGCCTGGTGAAAATTCTCCTCCTATCGCACCCCAACATCTATGCCTGATTGGGGTGCGAAGCTTTGAAGCAGCCGAGCAGCAGTTACTGAAAACGCTGGGGGTTCGAGTCATCACAATGGATGAGGTTCATCGTATTGGCTTTGAGGCGGCCATGGCCGAGGCGCACAAGATTGTCACCAAGGGTACCCGCGGTTACGGAATTTCGATCGACCTGGACGGCCTGGATCCGGGCGATGCGCCTGGGGTTGGGTCTCCTGTGGTGGGTGGAGTCAGGGCAGACGACCTGTTGTTGGAGTTAAAACGGTTGCAGCCGGAGCCACGCCTAAGAGCAATAGAGATTGCCGAATACAATCCGGTGCTGGATGTGGAACAGCGCACCCTTCAGCTGGTATTGCAGATTCTGAAACAGATCAACGGAGTAACGCATGAACTCGAACATTGAGCTTGAATCTCGCTACTGTGCCCATAATTACCACCCCCTGCCGGTCGTGTTGGTGAGGGGAGAAGGTGTGTATGTCTGGGATGATCAAGGCAAGCGTTATCTCGATATGATGAGCGCCTATTCCGCTGTCAGTCATGGCCATTGTCACCCGCGCTTGGTGAATGCACTGAGCAAGCAGGCTGGGCAGCTGGCCATCGTTTCACGAGCTTTCTATACCGACAAATTGGCCCCGTTTCTTGAAAAGGCCTGTCAAATGACCGGTCAGGAGATGGCGTTGCCCATGAATACCGGCGCCGAAGCGGTCGAAACTGCACTTAAGGCCGCGCGTAAATGGGCCTACAAGGTCAAGGGCGTCGCTGATGATCAGGCTGAAATCATTGTCTGTGATGGTAATTTTCATGGTCGTACCATCAGCATTGTTAGTTTTTCATCTGAACAGCAGTATCGCGATGGATTTGGCCCGCTAACGCCTGGATTTAAGACAGTGCCGTTTGGGGATGCCGACGCCCTTGAAGCAGTGATTAACCCCAACACCGCCGCCTTTCTAGTGGAACCGATTCAGGGCGAGGGTGGCATAGTGGTGCCTCCACCGGGCTATCTCAAACGCGTGGCCAAGATCTGTAGTGACAATAATGTCTTGTTGCTCTGTGATGAGATCCAGACCGGTTTGGGGCGAACTGGCACGCTGTTGGCCAGCGATCATGACGCTGTCAAACCGGATGGTCTGATTCTGGGCAAAGCACTGGGGGGCGGTTTGATGCCGGTGTCGCTGTTTTTGTCCAGCCGAGAGGTGATGGATGTGTTTCAGCCCGGTGATCATGGCAGTACCTTTGGTGGCAATCCGCTCTCATCAGCCGTGGCATTGGAGGGTTTGAATATACTGGAGGAAGAGGGGCTGATCGATGCGTCTAGGGAGATGGGGGACTACTTCATCTCGTCTTTGATAGAGCTGCAGAGTTCCCTGATCAAGGAGGTGCGAGGCCGGGGTTTATTGATAGGCGTGGAGTTCCATGCCAACAAGGTGGCGGCCCGCACGGTATGTGAGCAATTGATGGATAGAGGTATTCTGAGTAAAGAAACCCATGACACCGTTGTGCGGTTTGCGCCGCCGTTGATGATTACACGTGATCAGGTCGACGAGGTGATCAATCAGTTGAGTCAGGTGTTGGCCGGGCTGGCAGGTTAGGTCTTTTTCTAGCCAGATACAGAAGGGCTTTACAGCTGTGATCCCGTTGGGGGCATGTGCGTATGCTGCTGAAATCATTGTGAAAAGCTTGCATTCCTGACGTCGTGTGGCAGACGATAGGGATTATTGGTATATTTTGATATATAATTGAGTGCTAATGTGGCAAGTGGATGTAGATAAAGAGGTAGCAGTTATGGCAGGTATTTGTAACAGAGCTTTCGACTTTGAAGAATGGAAAGCACTGGCTGAAAACAATCCCAAAGCATTTGAGTTTGTGCGCCAGAAAATGATTGACTCGCTCATTGCTGATGCAGGTGAGTCAGAGCGGCTTAAACGCCTGCAGTGGCGCATTGATGTCGAACGCGAACGTTCAAAAACTCCCATGTCCGCCTGTGTCCGTATCTCAAACATGATGTTTAATTCGCTCTACGGCGATACCGGCCTTTCCAATGCCTTGACTGGAAACTACCAGAAAAAGGATTCCGGCGAAGTTGTCAGTCTTGCTGGCCGTCGTCAGGAAAAGCTGGACTAGCCCCGCATTTCATTGTCTTTTTAGCCTCAGAACGCGACACTACTCATAGTGTGGTGATCAACTGCCGATATTAATTGCAGGATATACCTGCGGTTAGGATAAGGAGATTAGGAAAGGCAGATGACGTGGCTAACGGGTAAAAAAAATGAAGAACAGGCACGCGTTGGTCTGATACTGGCTGGTGGTGGCGCACGTGCCGCTTATCAGGTAGGTGTGTTAAAGGCCATTGCCCGTATGCGTGCACCTGACAGCGCAAATCCCTTTCCTGTGCTCTGCGGGACGTCAGCCGGAGCGATTAATGCCACTGCACTGGCGATCTATGCATCAGATTTTCAGAATGCCGTTACTCGCTTGGTGAGTGTCTGGTCCAATTTTACTGTTGATAAGGTGTTTCGCAGTGACTTTCTGGGTCTCGCCAAATCGGGTGCGCATTGGCTCGCGGCACTGATGCTGGGGGGGCTGGGCCGCTATAATCCTTACGCCCTGTTTGATCGACAGCCTTTGAAAGAGCTGCTCAGCCTTTATATGCCGTTTGATCAAATCGGTGCAGCGATCGAAGCCGGTTATCTCGATGCGCTGAGTATTACCGCCTCCGGTTATACCACGGGTCAGTCAGTTACCTTTTACCAGAGTGCCAGTAAAATAGAGCCTTGGGACCGCGCGATTCGGGTCGGTTGTCCGGCAGAAATAAATATTGCGCATTTGATGGCTTCGTCAGCGATACCATTTCTTTTTGAAGCGGTCAAAATCAATCGTGAATACTTTGGTGATGGCTCCATGCGCCAGATTGCACCAATTAGTCCGGCGTTGCATCTAGGTGCCAGCAAACTGGTGGTGATCGGGGTGCGTGGTGAGGATGATGATGACTATGGTCGTGAAAAAACCACCGAGTATCCCTCATTGGCGCAGGTTGCTGGTCATGCGCTGAACAGCATGTTTCTCGACAGTATGGAAATAGACCTGGAGCGGCTGCAGCGTATCAATCGTACTCTAGAAATGGTGCCGAAAAAACTGATTGAAGATGGCACGGTATCATTGAAGCCGGTGGAAACAATGGTGATCTCGCCGAGTCGAGATATCAGCAAGATTGCCCAACAGCATGCCCATCATTTGCCCAGAGCGGTACGCTATTTCCTGCGTGGTGTGGGTGCTTTGAACCAGGATGGCACCAGTTTGTTGAGTTATCTGCTGTTTGAGAAAGCTTTTTGCCGTGAGTTGATTGCGCTAGGCTACTCGGACACCATTAAACGTCGCGATGAAGTGATGGCCTTTCTGGCCGAATAACCCCAGGTTTATTTGTTTTTGCTCATAAAGTCGCGCAAGGCCATGAAAAACATGCTGCAGTTGCGGTCTTTGGGATCAAACTGGACGCCGGTGCGGTAGGCCGGTTTAGGCGGAGTGGGCTCGAGTCCCAGCGGAATCGGGTCACACCAGACGGTTGTGCCATTGACGCTGACACTATGGTTGCCGCTTCTGAACACCACTTTGACCGGCGTACCGGGATCGATTTCGTCGGGGATCTGTATGCCGGTACCAGAAATCGAGACATCATGGATACGATTAAGCACATAGCGCCTGTCGTACACCTCGATGTGGAAGCAGTCTTCTCTGTCTTCAAAATTCAGTTCGGTGCGTTGATGTTTACGATCTTCAAGCGTCATGGTCGCTCCTTGGTCTTATCCTGTCAGGCCTTCAGACAAATGTCTGGCTAGAATACGGCAAAAAACATATGAATAATAATGGTTTGTCGCCCTGATAAATATTTATTTTCCCTAATATAATTATCTGCCTATTAGCTCAAAACCTTTAGCCAGTAGCAGGCATAATTGAGAAAGTTTTTCATGGTCGGCTTTGTCCAGACCGTAATCATTACCGTAACGATCGGCATAGACCACGCCAAGCGGTTTTCCCTTGCTGCGGATGGTCATGACAAAAAACTCATTCGTATCAATAAACTTATAAAACTCTTTTGGCAACAAGGGGATAACTTTCTGAGAGTTGTTGTCGTTGCAGAGCAGTGCCTGAGGCGTGTCCAGCAGGCGTTGAAACAGATTGTGATCTTTTACCGGGATGCGCAAATTTCGTATGCCTGTTTCATTGCCGAAATTAAAGCGATTGACCAGGTTGCGGCGTTCTGGTTCGAGCATGGCAAAAAAAACGCGGTTGAGTTTGAGTCCGTCTACAAAACCCCGCTTCAGCAGTTTCATGAATTCCGCTAGATTGAAACCGCTGGCCAAATGGGCTTTGCAATCGCGGATTACTTCGACAATGATGTTGTGATTCATCGGAGACATTGAATAATCAGGGGCCAAAGTGGCTGGTGGAATTTGCGCCTTTGCTTGCCTGGTAGGGATCGAGGTGTTGGGTATTTCTACCTGCCCCCGTCTTTGTGGCAGTGGCTTGTTGGGGATTTTTGCATTTATTAAAAAGCTGTCTAATAGTTCTTCATCCAGATCTGGCAGGCTGGCTGCGGCTGGCACCACGCCATAAAAGACGGTCTCTTCAGCGGAATGGATGGCGTTGTCTCGAACCTCTTCCATGGCGTCTTCTGGGTCGCAGTGCAAGTGTTGGGCAATTTTCTCAACTAAGGCTTCCATTTCGGGGGTTTCCCAGCCCTGTTGTGCGGTTACGCTTAGGTCATTGGCCAGATGGATCTCATACAGGCGCGAACTGATGGGAGACTCGCCGTCATATGCTTCCAGGCTTTGCAGGATGAAGCTGGACAGTTTCCAATGTTTTGCCAGCGCGTACGATAATTCACGTAGGGTAAAGCCAAGACTTTCCTTTTGCGCATCCTCATCATCAAGCGAGCTCAACGTGAGCAGAATGCCATCGCCATACAGCAGTAGTATTAATGCGCCGATGTCGTGCAGCATAGCAGCGGTGAAGAGTTCTTCCGGTACCATGTCAACTCGCTCACGGGCCATGCCATAGGCTTGGTATGCACTGTGATAGGCGCGGCTGACTAGTTGCATGTAGAGTGTTTTAGCTTCCCCTTCGAGGCAATTCTCAAGCACCTCCATCGAGTCGATGATTTCTCCCACCTTGCCGGTGCCCAATTTCATGGTGGCGGCATCAACGGTGTGAATTTCATCCTGCAAGCGGCTGCGGGGCATGGTACAGGCGGCGCGCAATATAGTTAGGGTTAGCCCGGGGTCGGTCAGGGCGATGTTTGAAAATTTGGCCATCGAGATGGTTTCAAAGGAACCCAACATTTTCAGGTCCTTGCCGCTTTGACGTAACAGCGGCAGATCCTTTTCGCTGAGCTCAGCAATCCATTGCTCCAGGGTTTTCCTAGCGTCCATGTCCCTTTTCTCTAAATAAGACTACTCCATACAGACTCAATTACGGCCTTAGTGGAGGCAAGCTTTAATGGATAGTGGGCCTGTTTTGCCAGTTCAAGGAAACAAATCAGGCGTCGATATGACATGACGTATGGAAATAAAAATGTAGCAAGGGAACAGCTCTCTATGTTCATTATTATCGGTTTTATTATCGTTCTGGCTTGTGTGGCAGGCGGCTTTGTCTTGTCGCACGGTAATTTGGCGTCCCTGTGGCAGCCTTATGAATTGTTGATTATCGGCGGCTCAGCATTTGGTGCTTTTGTCACTTCCAATCCGCCTGCGGTGCTCAAGGCAGTCTTGAAAAATATCATTGGTGCGCTGAAGGGCTCGAAATACAAAAAGGCGCTTTACCTAGAGTTGCTTTCCCTGATGTATGACCTGCTGCAAAAGGCTCGCAAGGAAGGCATGATGGCGATTGAAGAGGATATTGAAACGCCGGCTGAGAGTGCGTTGTTTAGCAAATATCCTAAGATCGTTGCCGACCATCACATCACCGATTTTATTTGCGATTACCTGCGTCTGATGGTGGGTGGCAACATGAATCCGTTCGAGTTGGAAAATCTGATGGACATGGAGCTGGCCGCCCATCACAAGGAGGCCGAAATGCCGGCCGAGGCGGTGACCAAGGTCTCGGATGCTCTGCCCGGTTTCGGCATCGTGGCAGCGGTACTCGGGATCGTCATAACCATGTCTTTTATAGGTGGTGATCCAGCTGTGCTTGGCCATCACGTTGCGGCGGCACTCGTGGGTACCTTTCTCGGGATTCTGATGGCCTATGGTTTTGTCGGACCGTTGGCCACCTCGATGGAGCATATTGCCCGCGAAGAGGCCAAATTCTACGAATGTGTCAAGGTCTGCCTGATGGCGGCGGTGAACGGTTACAACCCACAGGTGGCGGTGGAGTTTGGCCGCAAAGTAATGTACGCCAGCGAGCGCCCCAGCTTTAGCGAGCTTGAAGAGCACGTGAAAAATAGCGAATAAGGCTCGCAGCGGTGATCGACAAGAAACAGCCGATAATCGTCAAGAAGGTGAGCCATGGTGGCCATGGCCACCATGGCGGTGCCTGGAAGGTAGCCTTTGCCGACTTCGTTACAGCGATGATGGCCTTTTTCCTCTTGTTGTGGCTGGTGGGGGGGACCACCGATGAAGAAAAGGCAGCAATCTCTGATCACTTTCAAAATGTCAGTATCTCCGAGGGGACTTCATCCACTCCTGCGCCTAGTTCTATCCAGGGGCCCGGCGGTGCTAGCACTAGTCTGATCAAGCTTGATGGGGCAGTAGACTTGCCCCAAGAGGTCAAGAAGCTCGACAAAAAACGCGATGACCTGGAAGAGCTCGAAGATGAGTGGAAAAAGAAAGAAGACGAAAAGCGTGTCCAGGAAGAGAAAAAAGAAGCGGAACGCCTGGATCAGTTGATGGCAAAAATGGAAAAGGCAATTGACCAAAGCGAGGCACTGAAACCGTTCAAAGATCAATTATTGCTCGATATCACTCCAGAGGGTTTACGCATCCAAATCGTCGACAAAGAAAACCGTCCTATGTTTGCGAGTGGTGAAGCCTATCTGAAGTATTACATGGTGAATATTTTGTTTGAGCTATCTAAGTTTATCCAAGAGGTGCCAAACCGTATTAGTATCACTGGGCACACCGATGCTTCCGAAGTTAGACTACGTGAAGACTACAGCAACTGGGAACTCTCGGCTGATCGCGCCAATTCAGCCCGACGTGCACTGGTGGATGGTGGTATGGCCTTGAGCAAGATCGGACGCGTGGTGGGACTGGCGTCATCGACCTTGTTCGATAAGTCAGATCCGCATAATCCGGTTAATCGCCGAATTTCCATTATTGTCATGAACAAGAAAACCGACGAGGCCATTGCCAAAGGCGAAGGTGTGAGTGAGCAGTATTTGAACGATACCGAGCAGGCGAAGACCGGCGGGGTGACCGAGCTTCCCATGGAGGTGTTCGGCCCTGACGCCACGGACGTCAATCTAGACCCTTGATAGACTCGCATTTATCCATTCGCTCCGAACCAATACGAATCCTGATTTTCTAAACTAGTATCAAAAGGATGGCGCATAATTGCTGGCCTTGAGGAATTGCATTTCAATCCGATAGTTATCATTGGGCCGGGTTGTGGTTGTCGTGGCCGAATGTAAAGAAAAAACAGCAATCAGGGAGTGTGTATTACATGGGTTTGAAGGCGTGGCTGGTGGGCAAGCTAGTCGACTGGCTCAATACTGAAGATGATCAGTGGGAGATCCCCCCCTGTGATTTTGATCGCCTCAGCATTGAGATCCGCCCCTGTGATGTGTTGCTGGTGGAAGGGCGCAATCGCATCAGTAATATCATCAAGACCATCACTCTCAGCTCTTGGACGCACTCGGCGCTTTACATCGGCCGTTTGCATGATATTGAAGACCCTGATCTGCAAAGTCTGATTCAGCGTTATTATGATGGTGACCCAACCGAGCAGCTTGTCATCGAACCTCTGCTTGGACAGGGTACAGTCATTACGCCGCTGTCGAAATATAAGGAAGACCACTTGCGTATTTGCCGCCCCAAAGGGTTGTCGCGTCAGGATGTGCAGCATGTGATAAAAGAGGCTGCCAACTATCTTGGTCGTGAATACGACATCCGCCAGCTGGTGGATCTGGCCCGTTTTATTTTTCCCTATGGAATTTTGCCACGGCGCTGGCGCTCGACACTGTTTGAACACAATGCCGGTGAACAGGCGAAGACCGTTTGTTCCACCATGATTGCCGAGGTTTTCGCAGCTGTGCATTATCCGGTGTTGCCGGTAATCCACCGGAATAAAGAGGGTGGCCTGCGCATGTATAAACGCAATACCCGGCTTTATACCCCGCGTGATTTTGATTACTCCCCCTATTTTGAAATCATCAAATACCCGATTCTTGGTTTTGATGACATTTCGCTTTACCGTCAACTGCCTTGGGACAAGGAGGGGGTAGTGTGTCACGCTCATGGCGAGTGTTATGCCGCCGACGGTAGTCGAATCGTGCAACAAGAAATCGAAGTTAATAAAGGCTAGATAGGAAAAGGAAAACTATATGGAAGTGTTTTGGTGTGTTTTGATGGTGGCGGCAATTTGGTTTATGGCTTACAACCGTTTTGTCCTGTGGCAATGGAGTGCCGTGCTGGTAGGTTTGATGTTGGTCGCAAGCTTGTTGGAAATCTATTCGCCGCTAGCGCTCACGCTGCATTGGGCAGTGCTGTTGCTGGTAGTAGTAACGTTTAACATTCCCGCCATGCGCCGTGCTCTGATCAGCAATCGCATCTTGCCTGTATTACGCAAAGCCTTGCCGCCTATGTCACAAACCGAAAAAGAAGCGCTCGATGCCGGCACGGTGTGGTGGGATGGTGATCTGTTCAGTGGCCGCCCTGACTGGGACAAACTGCATGACATCGTGTTGCCTAAGTTAAGTAAAGATGAACACGCTTTCCTTGACGGCCCAGTGGAAGAGTTATGCGCC
Organism: uncultured Chromatiaceae bacterium; assembly: GCA_945787735.1. Classification (GTDB taxonomy): domain Bacteria; phylum Pseudomonadota; class Gammaproteobacteria; order Tenderiales; family Tenderiaceae; genus Tenderia. The sequence continues at coordinate 27,656 of CALZIQ010000012.1, forward strand.
ATGCTGGACGACTGGCACATCACTGAAGAGCGCCGCGATCTGCCGCCTGAAGTTTGGCAATACATCAAGGATCAGGGTTTCTTCGGCATGATCATCCCCAAGCAGTATGGTGGACTGGAGTTTTCCGCCCTGGCCCATTCATCGGTGGTGATGAAGATCGCCAGCCGTTCGGTTTCGTCGGCGGTGACGGTGATGGTGCCCAACTCTCTTGGGCCGGCCGAGCTGCTTTTGCACTACGGTACTGAAGAACAGAAGAACTACTATCTGCCGCGCCTGGCCAAGGGCGAAGAGGTGCCCTGTTTTGCGCTGACTGGTCCGGAGGCGGGTAGTGACGCCGCTTCGATTCCGGATAAAGGCGTGGTCTGTAAAGACGTGTTCGAAGGTAAGGAGGTGGTCGGTATTCGTCTCAACTGGGACAAGCGCTATATCACCTTGGGTCCGGTGGCCACAGTGCTGGGTTTGGCCTTCCGTCTCTATGACCCGGATCACTTCATCGGACAGACAGAAGACATCGGTATCACCTGCGCCCTGATTCCTACCGACACTGCCGGTGTCACCATCGGCAACCGTCATGCGCCACTGAACATGGCCTTTATGAACGGGCCCAACCAAGGCAAGGATGTTTTCATCCCCATGGATTGGGTGATTGGTGGTCAGGAGCAAGTGGGTCAGGGTTGGCGCATGTTGATGGAATCACTCGCGGCGGGGCGTTCAATTTCGTTGCCAGCGCTGAGCGTAGGGGCGGGCAAACTTACCTCACGTGCGACAGGGGCTTATTCCCGCATTCGCAAACAGTTCAACACCCCCATCGGTATGTTTGAAGGGGTGGAAGAACCACTGGCACGTATCGCCGCCAATACCTATTTGATGGATGCGGCGCGGGTGATGACCGCCGCGGCTGTGGATTTAGGTGAAAAGCCATCGGTGATTTCGGCCATTGCCAAGTACCACATGACCGAACGCATGCGCATGATCGTCAACGATGCGATGGATGTGCAGGGCGGTAGCGGCATCTGCATGGGGCCGCGCAACTACCTGGCGCGGGTCTATCAATCTATTCCCATCAGCATCACGGTTGAGGGGGCCAATATTCTGACTCGCAGCATGATCATCTTCGGTCAGGGTGCTATTCGTTGCCATCCTTTTATTTTGAAAGAGATGGAAGCGGCGCAGGAAAAAGATCTGCAGCGTGGTGCCATTGAATTCGACAAGGCGCTGACGGGTCATATCGGTTTCACCATCAGTAATACAGCTAGAACGCTATGGCTGGGTCTGACCGGGGCGCGTTTCCAGAATGCCCCCAAGTCCGGGTCGGAACGTTATTACTATCAACAGACCACACGCATGAGTGCGGCCTTTGCACTGGTGGCCGACGTTACCATGCTGACCCTGGGCGGTAATCTGAAGCGTAAGGAAAAACTTTCCGGTCGCCTGGCCGACATGCTGAGTCAGTTGTACTTGATCTCTGCCTGTCTGAAACGCTATCACGATGATGGCAGCCCTAAGGAAGACTTGCCATTACTGCAATGGGCTTGCGATGATGCCCTCTATCAAATGCAAGAGAGCCTGCGCGGCCTGCTGCGTAACCTGCCCATGCGGCCACTGGCCAGTGTGTTACGGTTCATGATCATGCCCTGGGGTAAGAGTTATCATTTGCCGGATGACAGACTGGGGCACAAGGCGACAAGGATTTTGTTGTCACCCTCCGAGGCCAGGGACAGGCTCACCGATGGCATTTATGTGCCGCAGAGTGAAGACGAAGCCCTGGGACGCCTGGAGTCGGCGCTGCGCAAGGTGATTGATGCCGAATCGGTTGAACGCATTCTGCGTTCGGCGGTGAAGAATGGCAAACTGACAAAATCACGTGAAGATGAACTGGTTGATCGCGGCCTGGCCGCCGGGGTAATAGAGCCTCACGATGCGGAGTTAGTGAAAGCCGCCATCGCCGCACGGCGCGCAGTGATTAAGGTCGACGATTTCAGTCCGGACTATTGGAACAAGGAGTCATAACATGGCGACACGCAACAAGGGGAGACCCGTTTTTGTAGTGGATGGTGCCCGCACGCCTTTCTTTAAGGCAGCAGGCAAACCGGGTTTGTTTCGGGCATCTGACCTGGCCGTTGCGGCTGGGCGACCTCTTCTGGCCCGGCACGGCTTTGAGCCGGACAACCTGGACGAGGTGATCCTCGGTTGTGTTATGCCCGGGCCGGACGAAGCCAACATTGCCCGCGTCGTGACGCTGCGCCTGGGCTGTGGCAAATCAGTACCGGCCTGGACCGTGCAACGTAATTGCGCCTCGGGCATGCAAGCCCTCGATTGCGCCTACGGCAACATCGCCACGGGCCGATCCGAGTTGGTGTTGGCCGGCGGGGTCGAGTCCATGAGTCACGCGCCGGTGTTGCTGAATAACAAGATGGTGGCTTGGTTGTCTGACTGGGCCAGAGCTAAAAGCTTCGGTCAAAAACTGCAGGCGCTGAGCAAATTACGCGGCGGTCATTTGGCCCCTATCATCGGTTTGCTGCGTGGTCTGACTGATCCCATCGTGGGCCTCTCCATGGGGCAAACGGCTGAGATCCTGGCGCACAAATTCAATATCAGCCGCGAGACTATGGATGCCTATGCCATGGAAAGCCATCACCGGTTGGCCAAGGCCCAGGACGAGGGTTGGCTGGAAGAGGTCGAGGCCGTTTATGACACCCGCGGTAATCACTATCTGCATGATGACGGCCTGCGCCGCGATAGCAACATGGCTAGCTTGGCGAAATTAAAACCTGTCTTCGACCGACACTTCGGTCGTGTCACCGCCGGTAACAGCGCCCAGGTCACAGATGGTGCCGCCATGTTGATTCTGGCCAGCGAGGATGCAGTCAAACAGCATCAATTGCCGGTCATGGGACGCATCGTCGAAAGCGAATGGGCAGGGCTGGATCCAACCCAGATGGGTTTGGGCCCGGTGCATGCCATGACGCCGATTCTAAAACGCAAACGCTGGAAGCTGGATAGTGTCGATTACTGGGAGATCAACGAGGCCTTCGCCACCCAGGTGCTGGCCTGTGTCGAGGCCTGGAAAGACAAAGACTATTGCAGCACAGAGTTGAACTCGCGCGCGGCTTTGGGTGAGCTGGATCGCAGTCGTCTAAATGTGGACGGTGGTGGTGTCAGTCTTGGTCATCCTGTGGGCGCCAGCGGTGCACGCATTGTGCTGCATCTGTTGCATGTTTTAGAACGCACCAACAGTAAACGTGGCATGGCCAGTTTGTGTATCGGTGGTGGACAGGGCGGCGCCATGGCCGTCGAACGAGATTAGGGGACAGCCATGACAGAACAACAATTCAAACACTGGCGCCTGGAACGCGACAATCACGACATCGCCTGGCTTTATGCCGACAAGGCCGAGTCGGCAGCCAATACTTTGTCGAAAGCGGTGCTGGAAGAGCTATATGAAATTCTCAGTCAGCTCAACGAACAGCGGCCCCAAGGCCTAATAATCCTGTCGGCCAAAAAGAGCGGTTTCATCGCGGGTGCCGACATCAATGAATTCACCACCCTGGGCGGCAAAAAGGATGCCGAGGACCTGATCAGCCGTGGCCAGGCTGTGCTGGATCGGCTTGCCGCTATGGACATGCCCACCGTGGCGTTGATTCAGGGATTTTGTCTTGGTGGTGGTATGGAGCTGGCCCTGGCCTGTCGTTATCGCATTGCTGATGAAGATCCAAAAACTAAATTAGGTCTACCGGAAGTGAATCTTGGTATTCATCCGGGCTTTGGCGGCACCGTACGCCTGCCCCCCCTAATCGGTGCGCCGGCGGCTATGGACATGATGCTCGGCGGTCGCGCCCTCAGTGCGCGGGCGGCGAAGAAGATCGGTCTGATTGATTATGCTGTGCCAGCACGGCGTTTGCTTGATGCGGCTCGTGAAACAGTGCTGCGACCACCACCGCGTAAACGGGCGACTGGCTGGAAGGCCTGGACAAATCATAATCTGGTCCGGCCGCTGCTGGCCAAATATTTGAACAAGCAAGTAGCCAAGCGGGCACGCAAGGATCATTATCCGGCGCCTTACGCCATGATCGATTTGTGGAAGGATCACATGGGTGATCCACGCCGCATGATGCGTGAAGAGGCGGCTTCAGTGGCACGTTTGGTGATGGGCGATACTGCACAGAATCTAGTGCGGGTGTTCTTCCTACAAGAACAGATGAAGTCGCTGGGCAATAAAAAAGAGATCGAGCCAAAACATGTGCATGTCATCGGCGGTGGGGTCATGGGCGGTGACATCGCTGCCTGGTGCGCAATGCGCGGTCTGAACGTGACTATCCAGGATCGTAGTCACGAGACGTTGGCACGGGTAATGAAACGAGCCCATGCGCTTTATAAAAGACGTCTGAAGCAACCGCGTTTGGTACAAGCGGCCATGGATCGTTTAATGCCTGATATCAAGGGGGCGGGTGTACCCAAGGCTGACGTGGTGATTGAGGCAATCTTCGAGGACGTGGATGCCAAACAGGCCCTGTATAAAGAGATCGAGCCGAAGCTGAAAAAAGATGCGGTCTTGGCCACCAACACGTCAAGTATTCCGCTGGAAACCTTGTGTAAATGCCTGAGCAAACCGAGCCGCCTGGTGGGCTTGCACTTCTTTAATCCGGTGGCAAAGATGCAGCTGGTCGAAATCGTGTGCGGCACGCAGACCTCGGACAAGGCAGTTAAACAGGCCTCGGCCTTTTGTCGGCACATCGACCGTCTGCCCCTGCCGGTAAAGAGCGCGCCGGGCTTTTTGGTGAATCGTGTACTGATGCCTTATCTACTCGAAGCGGTAACGCTAGAGGAAGAAGGTGTGCCAGCTGTGGTGATCGATAAAGCGGCACTTGATTTTGGTATGCCCATGGGGCCGATCGAACTAGCCGACACAGTGGGGCTGGATATCTGTCTGTCGGTAGCGCGCATCCTGTCACAACAATTGAATGTGCCGGTACCGGGTCGATTGGAACAATTGGTCAGTGCCGGGCGCCTGGGGCGCAAGAGTGGTGAAGGCTTTTATCGTTACACAGACGGCAAGAAGGTGTTTGCTAGTGAGAACAAGGACTACACTCCGCCAGCTGACATTACCGATCGCATGATGATGCGCTTTCTCAACGAGGCCGTCGCCTGTTTGCGCGAAGGCATTGTCGATAATGCTGATCTACTCGATGGGGGTGTCATCTTTGGTACCGGCTTTGCTCCTTTCCGGGGTGGCCCCATGCACTACATCGATGCAGGCGGCAGGGAAAAACTGCTTCATACGCTGGAGAAGCTTGAGCTGAATCATGGTCCGCGTTTTCGCGCCGATACTGGCTGGAAGGATTCTGATTAACTGACTGAAAAATTGGCAAGGATGTAGTTTCGATGTTAGATGTTATAAGCCCGGAGCTTGCGCGAACCCTGCCCGGTTTGTTGTGTGAACGTATTCGTCGCCGTCCTGGTGCGACTGCGTATACCTATCACGATACCCCCAGCAGAACCTGGCTGGATCTGACCTGGTCTCATATGGGGAGTGAAATTGCACGCTGGCAGCGGGCCATGAAAAAACTCGCATTACAACCCGGTGATCGTGTCGCTATCATGGCCAACAACTCGCCCAAATGGGTGATGTTTGAGCAGGCGGCATTAGGGCTGGGGCTGGTTGTGGTGCCGTTGTTTGTGAATGACCGGCCCGAGAATGTGGCGTATGTACTCTCTGATTCGGGTACACGTCTGCTGTTGATTGAGAATATTGCGCAGTGGGGTGAGTTTGAAGCGGTTTGCCAGCGCTTGGGCGATGCATTACATGTGTGGAGTATCAATGACTGTGGTAATGGACGGGTAGCCTATGTCGAAAAACTGCTGGGTGAACTTACACAGTCCTTGCCCGAGCTGGCTGTTGATGACCCAGAGGCATTAGCCACCATTGTCTATACCTCTGGCACCACAGGCCGCCCTAAAGGTGTAATGCTGAGCCATCGTAATATTCTGTGGAATGCCTATGCCGGCTTGCAGGCTGTGCCGGTCTTTCCGGATGATTACTTTCTTTCCTTTTTGCCGCTTTCACACACCCTGGAGCGTAGCATTGGCTATTATTTACCCATGATGGCGGGCGCTAGTGTGGCTTATGCCCGCTCTATTCCGCAATTGGCGCAGGATCTTGAAACAATCAAACCATCGGTGTTGATCTCGGTGCCGCGTATCTACGAGCGGGTCTATCTCAAGATTCAAGGTCAGCTCAAAAACGAACTAAAGCGTTCCCTATTTGATTTGGCCACCGAAGTGGGTTGGCTACGCTTTCAACATCAACAGGGGCGAGCCGAATGGCATGCAAAACTGTTACTCTGGCCGCTGCTTAATAAGTTGGTGGCGGGCAAAATTATGGACAAGCTGGGTGGCGAGCTGCGTATCGCAATTTGTGGTGGTGCGCCTTTGTCAGCCGAAGTGGGCAAGACTTTCATCGGCTTGGGGCTGAACCTGTTACAGGGTTATGGCATGACCGAATCAAGCCCGGTGATCTCAGTTAATCTGACTGACAACAATGACCCGGCCAGTGTCGGGCCACCCCTGCCGGATGTGGAGGTGCGCATCGGTGACAATGATGAGCTGCTGGCACGGAGCCCCGGCATCATGCTGGGCTATTGGAATAATGCGGAGGCCACGACGGATACAGTAGATGCGGATGGTTGGCTGCATACTGGCGACAAGGCCAGAATCGAGCATGATCGTGTTTATATTACCGGCCGCATCAAGGATGTGCTGGTGCTGGCAAACGGTGAAAAGGTATCACCTACAGATATGGAAATGGCCATCAGCACGGCACCCTTGTTTGAGCAGGTAATGGTGGTCGGTGATAATCGTCCCTTCTTATCGGTGTTAGTAGTGTTGAGTGATGAGGGGAAAGGCAGAGATATTTCCGAAGAGGTCATGCTGAAATTCATTTCGGATCGCATCCAAACATTTCCAGGCTATTGCCAGATCCGCAAGGTGCTGGTGGTAGCAGAACCTTGGACGATCGAGAATGACATGCTGACCCCAACCCTTAAATTAAAGCGCGAAAATATCCTGCAAGCCTATGCAAAGGAAATCAAAGGGCTCTATCAAAAAAGGGATACTGATGTCTGACGAACTCATGCCCACCATTCGGGTGGTGGCTATGCCGGCTGATGCCAATGCCGCAGGGGATATTTTCGGTGGTTGGATTATGTCGCAGGTGGATATTGCCGGTTCTGTGGTGGCTATTCGCCGCGCCGGGGGGCGGGTGGTTACGGTGGCGGTGAACTCGTTTGAATTTCATCAGCCGGTATTTGTCGGCGACCTAATCAGTTGTTATGCCGACGTGACCCGAGTGGGGAATACTTCGCTCACCGTTGAGGTGACTGTTTATGCCGAACGCAGCCGTGTCGAATCGCCGATTAAGGTGACCCAGGCGGTGCTGACCTATGTGGCAGTGGATGAAAACCGTAAGCCGCGTCCCGTGGACAAAGCCTGAATCTTTCCTAATACATCCTTGAGTTTGGCGGGCATGAGTGGGATCATGCCTAGACTGAATGTTTATCAGGTCATGTTGGCCTGAAATCATCAGATAGATTTCCAAGGGGAAAGGTATTGGTTTCGATCAAGAAATGCTGGCTGGTGCTGGTGCTGAGCCTATCGGCCTGTACTATTGGTTCGCCTGATGCGGAAGTGGTGCAAAAGCGTGTTGATCAATTTTATCAGCTGCTGCAGCAACAGGATCTTGAAACTGCGTTAGGTTTTTATTCACCATCGGAAAAACGTTCTTCCGAAGCTTGGCGTTCTCACTTAGAACATGTCGCCGACTCACTGGGCAAGGTTGAAACCTTTGAGTTCAAACGTATGGAAGTTAACACAGTGCTGAGTGGTCGTTTTTATATCTTCGAATATCAGGTGTCATACGACTCAGGTAAGAGTGGCAAAGAAACCCTGACTTTTTTTGATACGGTAGAGGCAGACGATGTGGCAGGTATTGTGGCTCATGTAATTTCTGCAGACGGATACAATCCCATCTTTTAAGCGCTATTCTTCTGACCAGAAGCGTTTTATCAATTCGCCACGGTTGCGCACTGCCAACTTTCTAAAAATCTGACTCATGTGTTTTTTAACCGTGACCTCGCCAATGTCGAGGCGTGAGGCGATGGAACAGTTTGGCAGGCCTTCGACTGCGGCCAGTGCAACCTCGCGTTCCCGTTCGGTCAATACATCCAGACAAATCGGTGCAGCCTTTTCTGTCGCTGCGGCTTGGCTTTCAGTTGTGCTGTTGGTGCCCTGGTTGTTGGGTGAAAGGGTGGCTAGCAGTGACTCAAATGGTAGGTCAGTTTCTACGCCAATGTGTTGTTTCATCAGGCCACGCAGGTGTTGCGCTAGCCTTTCTCCCCTCAGGTCAAGCTCGAAAAAGGGGGCAGGTCTGTCTTTACCGAAGTCGTGCTGCGCAGGCAAGTCAAGGAGTTTGAAGCCAAAACGCATCAGTAGGGATTGATACAATTCAAGCGGCGTTGAGGTGACAAAACGGGCCGGTTTGATCAGCAGTGCTGCCAGGTCTCTGAACAACATGGCTCTGGCGGTATTGTCGCTTGGGTCGCGGGCATCGATCAATCTGACGAACCAGTTAATGGTTTGATCCGCAGGGGTCTGCATTTCTTCTAATTGTTGCTCTGTTATTGTGCTGAAATAGCGGCCGGTTACAGGTTGCGCCTTTAAGTAGTCGATGGTTTTGGCATTGATGGGCAGCACAATGGTCAAACCAAGCAATTGGTTAGTCTGATCCTTGAGCAAACGGATAGCGCCGGGAAACTGTTCAACTAGCTCGGGAATGTTTAGAAACTCAGGTTCGCGTGGTTCCGAAATGATTTGTTGTGAAATGCTTTCATTGCTGCTCTGGTCATACAAGTTGACGTTGACATTGGACAGTACGCCGCGTTCTATGCGCCATTCCTGCATGTATTGTTGAAGCGGCTCGATGTCATCACGGCCGGCACTTTCGAGATACAGGCCACTGCGCGGTTCAGTCTCTTCGTTGTAGAGCGCGGCACGCACCAGGCTGTCACCCAATAGATAAAAGAATTCCTGCAGCGCTGCACCTCGATCAAAGCCGCTGCAAGGTTGTATGGCGATATGTGCCAGGCTGCTGAGTGCGCGAATACGCAACAAGGCATATTTTTCCGGACTACGTTGTGACAGTTCCTGCATTAATGCCGCCCTGACCAGGTTGTGCAGTGACCAGCCAGTGAGGCCGCTACGCACAAAGGAGCAGCACAGCAGTTGGTGAAAATCGGACTCGTTCATTGTCCGTCCGCTGATCTGCTCCAGCAGATCCTGGTTAAAGTTGCGTACAATGGCTGCTGCCTCGATAAAGGGACGCAAATGTTCATCCGGGATTTCTCTGAGCCATCTCTGCGTGAGTCCCGTGACGATATTGGCATCGTTGTATGAGGGCGGGATGGAAGTTTGTCCTTCGCGCTTTGCCAGCATAACGCTCAGCGAGAGTGCTAAAGGATAGCCAGCGGTGTAATGCCAGGCACGTTCAATCAAGGCCTGATCTGACACCCCGTTTTGTTGTAGAAATTCATGTGTCAGCTGTTGGTCGAAGTTTTCCAGCGCCAAAGGTTTTATCAAACTATGCCAGACAGGCTGTGCCTGCCACAGATCGGTTAATGCATGTCGACCGGCAATCACGATCATGCAATTGCCGGGTAATTTCGGCAGGAAATATTCTCTGATCCAGCGGTTCATGTCGCCGATTTCTTCAAAAGTATCGATGGCAATCACCACCTGTTTAGATTCAGCAATTTGCGCTAGCTGGTCAAACAGTTTTTTTTGTTCGCAAGTGACTGAGGACGTAAGCATGGCGCAAAGTTGGGCGATGAAAATTTCAGCCGAGTTGCCGCAGTCGGGTGCGTCAATATAGAGATAAAGCGAGTTGCTTGCCTCTGTGCTTCGACGAAAGGCATCCAGCAGGGTGCTCTTACCAATGCCTCCGGGGCCGAATATATTCAGAATCAGCCATGACCGGCTGGTATCAGCCAGGGCTCGCTCAAAGACCCGTACCTCGTCCTGCCGGCCGATGAAGTGGGCCTGCTTGGCATGTTCAAGTCGGTCACCGATTGTTGTGTGAGATTTCGCTGGCACTGTCACTTTTGATGTATTAACCAATATTTTTCCAGCCCCCAAGTCTACCCTAGGTCGGGCCATAAGTAGGTATACCAAAGGATAATACCGGCCACGATAAAGCTTTGCTAATCTGAATTTACGCTTCAACGGGGGTCATCGTTAGGCGCGAGTAAGGGGGGGCAGTCTTTAGGCTTAATTGGGGGTCAATCTTTTTCTCAATGGGTCTTTAGGCTGACCGGTTCCCTGTTCTGTTTATAAATGTGGGAGAGTGAGACATGGATGCCGCTGTCGAGCTGACATTGAAATATATTTGTGATCGTTATGAGCGCTGTTATGAGCTCTTGCCTTATGCCAGAGAGGCATTGCTGCAATTTGATGGCGTTGTAGGTATAGGCATTGGGCCAAAACAATCTGGTAATACGCTGGACCCTGAGCAAACCTGCTTTATGGTGTACGTAGAAGAAAAAAAGCACGCAGCTGCGCTAAGTGCGAATCAGTTTATTCCCAGGGAATTCTCCGGCATTAAAACCGACGTGGTGCAAGTAGGTAGTCGCAGGGTGGATTCCCATAATCAATTAGATTCTCGTTGGTTGTCGCAAGATGAATCGATTTTAAGTGATAGAGCAGGTGCGAATACGGCAGTCGTTAGCTCAATTTCATTATAAATAAATAGTCTGTTTGTATATAAGGCGGCGTTTGCCGCCTTTTTTCATTTGTAATAGTCAATTTTGCCTGAACAAATGCTTTGAATGTCATGAGAAGAGTGCTTCCTGCACCGCGCCAGGGCTGATCAAATTACTCGTTTCCATTATCTGACTAACTGTGTCAGGATTGTCTGCGGCCTGAGCAACCACGGTTTAACCGCAACAATAAAAGTGCCGCAAATAACAATAACAAGGCAAACACATTCGCTGACGGTTAGCGCCTAGTGATAAAACAACCCCAGGGGGATTGGTATGCAGCTTGCGCAAGATGCAGATATAGTACTCGATCCTATTTGTACTGAGCCGCTGGTACGGCTCGAGTATAAGGGTGTTTCGATCACTCTTCTGGGCACCGCACATGTGTCGCGCAGCAGCGCAGATACAGTCAAATCCATGATTGATACAGGCCGTTTTGATGGCGTGGCGCTGGAGCTATGCGAAAACCGTCTGCGCGGATTGGTTGATCCTGATGCCATTTCCAAGATGGACATTATGCAGGTCGTACGCAACGGCAAGGGACCAATGGTGATGGCTAGCCTCGCCCTAGGTGCCTTTCAAAAACGTATTGCCGACCAGCTGGATGTTGAAGTTGGGGCAGACATGCGTGCTGGTGTTGAGGCGGCCGAGGCCAAAAATCTGCCGCTGATGCTGATAGACCGTGATATAGGCACTACTCTGAAACGAATTTATCGCAACGTACCTTGGTTTAAACGGGTTAAGGTCTTAGCGGGACTCTTGGCAAGTGTCATTGCACACCGCACCGTGTCAGAGGAAGAAGTGGAGCGCCTCAAAGAAGGCGACGTGCTTGAAGCCACGTTTAACCAGTTTGCCGAACACTCTGAAGAGGTCTTTACACCCTTGGTGGATGAACGTGACCAGTATATGGCTGCACGTTTGATTGAAGAGACAACACAATCCGGCTGCAAAAATATTCTTGCCGTAGTTGGAGCAGGGCACCTTAAAGGTATCCAGCGTTATATGAATGCAGCCGCCGCGGAATGTGTCGAGGAGCCAAAACAGCGTCAGGAAGAACTCAACAAAGTACCTCCAGCGGGCAACCTGCTTAAAGTATTGCCTTGGTTGATTGTGGCTGTGATCTTGATAGGTTTTGCGATTGGTTTTTCACAAAGCAGCACAGTGGGGTGGGGCATGGTACAGCAATGGGTGCTTATCAATGGCACGCTGGCTGCAATTGGTGCCCTGATTGCACTGGCGCATCCGCTTACTATTCTGAGTGCTTTTGTTGCAGCACCCTTAACCTCGCTTAATCCAACTATTTCTGCAGGCGTGGTATCAGCAGCAGTTGAAACGTTTTTCCGCAAACCCAGGGTTGGTGACTTCAGCACCTTGCGTGATGATGCAAGTCGTGTTGGCGGCTGGTGGAGTAACCGGGTGGCACATACTTTTGTGGTGTTTTTTCTTACTGGGTTAGGCTCGGTGATTGGCACATACATCGCCGGATATAAGATCTTCGAAACGATCAGTGTTGTTTGATAGCTAAATAATAGAAACACCTGTCTAAATGTTTTCTGGCAGGTGTTTTTTTAGTCTAAACTTGGCAAATTTGTACTACAGTCCGGCCCTCGCTTTTTCTCTCCAACATGTCATTAAATGAATTCATCAGTTCATCAAGCTTAATGGTTTTTGCAGTGATGCTATCAAGATGCTTAGGTTTTAGTTCATTCCCCAGGCGCTGCCAGATCTTACGGCGCAATTCACACGGGCAATTGGTTGAGCTGATTCCCAGAATGCTGACACCGCGCAGGATAAATGGCATGACAGTGGTGTTGAGTTCATCGCTGGCGGCTAGGCCGATGCTGGCGATATTGCCCCATTCCTTTACTGTACGTGTCAGCCAGGCAAGAGTGTCGCCACCTGTCGTATCGACGGCGCCACCCCAAAGGCCCTTCTCCAGTGGTTGATGGCCCATTTCTATTTCATCGCGCATCAAAACCGTATGAGCACCGAGCTGTTTCAGCTTTGCCTCATGCGCCTGTTTTCCGGTGATCGCAACCACTTCATAACCACGCTGGGAAAATATATCAATTGCCAAACTGCCGACGCCGCCAGTTGCACCGGTAATCACAATAGGCCCCTTGTCAGGTGATTGATGATTTTCTTCCATACGATGCAAAGCAAGTGCGGCAGTGAATGCCGGTGTACCCATGGCCATGGCGTCAAATAAGCTCAGAGATTCGGGTAGCGGTACAACACAATCGCTTTTAACGCGTACATACTCGGCATAACCGCCGTCATAAACTTCGCTCAGACCGCAGCCTGTTACTAACACCTTATCGCCTGGTTTGAACAGCGGGTTGGATGATTGATATACAAGACCGGAAACGTCAATGCCACCATTCAATGGAAAGCGGCGCAGAATCTTACCTTTGCCAGTGCCTGCCAGGGCATCCTTAAAGTTAACGCCGGAATAGGCCGCTTTGATCACTACATCACCTTCGGTCAGCTCATCTAGCATGACAAGCTCGATTTCGGCGCGAATGCTGCCGTTATCATAGTGAATGCGGAAGGCATGAAATTTATCCATGGCACTAATCCTCGTTGAGTTCGGGAAGGTCCTTGAAGTATTCGAGTGCGCCCGGGTTTGCCAACGCTTCCTTGTTAGTGACAAGATTGTTATGAATAATATTTCGCACGGCCAACTCAACAATCTTGCCACTGATGGTACGAGGAATGTCGGCCACCTGGATTATCTTTGCTGGTACGTGGCGTGGCGTAGTGTTATTGCGTATGACTCTCTTAATTTTAGAGCTTAATGCATCATCTAATAGCGTGTCTTGGCGTAATTTCACAAATAGAATAATACGAACATCATCTCGCCACTGTTGGCCAACCACAATGCTTTCCAGAATTTGTGGCAGTTTTTCCACCTGACGATAGATCTCCGCCGTGCCTATGCGCACGCCGCCAGGATTAAGCACTGCATCAGAGCGGCCGTAGATAATCAGGCCGTCATGATCAGTCAGCTCGGCATAGTCACCATGAGCCCACACACCGGGAAAGCGTTCGAAGTAGGCAGCCTTGTAACGTTTGTTGTCGAGATCATTCCAGAAATAGATTGGCATCGAAGGAGTGGCTGCTTCACACACCAGTTCACCTTGTTGATTTCGCACAGACTTGCCATGTTCATCATAGATAGCCACCTTCATGCCCAAACCACGACATTGTAGCTCACCACGGTAAACTGGCAAGATTGGATTGCCTAATGCAAAACATGAAACGATATCGGTGCCGCCTGAAATGGACGAGAGTTGTAAATCACTTTTAATATAACGGTAGACATAGTCAAATGACTCAGGCAGCAAAGGCGAGCCAGTGGTAAGGATAATTCTGAGCTTATCCAGTCTGTGTGTCTGTGCTGGTGTGGTACCACTTTTTTCCAATGCTGAAAGATACTTGGCACTGGTGCCGAAAATGGTTATGCCTTCTTGTTCAGCGTAGTCAAAGAGTATGGTCGGGTTTGGGTGAAAGGGTGAACCGTCGTAAAGCATAAGTGTTGCACCTACGGCAAGGCTGCTGGCCAACCAGTTCCACATCATCCAGCCGCAGGTGGTGAAATAAAAGATTCGATCATCCTGCTTCAGGTCGGTGTGCAGAATCAGCTCCTTTAAGTGTTGTAATAGCGTGCCGCCCGCGCCATGAACGATGCACTTAGGTAGGCCGGTGGTGCCAGAGGAGTAGAGGATATAGAGTGGATGGTCAAACGGTAGTTGCGCAAATTCGATTTCAATAAATTTATTACCCGAAGCGAAGTCGTTGTAGAGCACGCCATTTGCAAGCATGGAAATATCGGGCTTTTCGTTGAGTAGTGGCACTATAATGACATGCTCCAGCGAAGGCAGTTGGCGGCTTATTTCGTCAACACGTGCAACTGAATCGTGCGCCTTGCCTTTAAAAAAATAGCCATCAGCACTAAATAGAAGCTTTGATTTAATTTGGCCGAAACGCTCAATGGCACCGTTAACACCAAAATCGGGCGAACAGGAGGACCAAACCGCACCTATGCTGGTCGTGGCGAGCATAGCTATGAGTGTCTCTGGCATGTTAGGCATAAAGCCGGCAACTCGATCGCCAACAACAATGCCGGCTTTGCGCATTGCAGCGGAAAGTTTAGCGACATGTTGATAGAGTTCGCGATAGCTGAGTGAGCGTTTCTGCTGATCTTCACTCCAGAAAATCAAGGCAGTCTTGTCATCGCGACGGGGCAATAGGTTCTCGGCGAAATTTAAACGCGCTCCTTCAAACCATTTTGCCTCTGGCATCTGTTCGCCATGGGTCAATACGTGTGTCCATTCTGATGACGCCTTCACATCAGAAAAGCGCCACACGGCTGGCCAGAACTCCTCCGGTTGTTCGATGGACCATTGGAAGAGATGAGCGTAGTTGTTTATTTCATCTGAAATGTTGTTATTTGCAAACTCAATAAAACGGCTCAAGTTAGCCTGAGCGATGCGTTGCGAAGAAGGTGTCCAGATAGGTGTGTCCATGGCGTGTCATTTAGGCTGCATGCGCAAGGCGCCATCTAGACGAATGACTTCACCGTTGAGCATCGGGTTTTCATAGATCTGCTGCACCAGTGATGCGTACTCCTCCGCTTTGCCCAGGCGATGAGGATAGGGTGTGTTGGCCGCTAATGCCTCGCGTGCCTCGACAGGCAAAGTGTCGAACATGGGCGTTTCAAAAATGCCGGGCGCGATCGTCATCACCCGTACACCAATGCGGGCGAACTCGCGCGCTAAGGGCAAGGCCATGCTCACCACGCCTCCCTTGGAAGCGGCGTAAGCTGCCTGCCCGATTTGTCCTTCCAGCGCAGCGATGGAGGCGGTGTTCACAATTACGCCGCGCTCTTCATCGCTACCGTGTGGATTGTTGTGTTGCATTACATTGGCGGCGGCGCGGCAAACGCTAAAGCTGCCGATGAGATTGATGCGTATAATATTTTCGAATTCGGCGGTGTCCATCAAGCCGTCACGAGCAAGTACGCGGCGGCTGGGTGCGATGCCGGCACAATTCACTGTCAGCGTGATT
This sequence comes from uncultured Chromatiaceae bacterium, assembly GCA_945787735.1. GTDB lineage: Bacteria > Pseudomonadota > Gammaproteobacteria > Tenderiales > Tenderiaceae > Tenderia. The sequence continues at coordinate 43,531 of CALZIQ010000012.1, forward strand.
TCGCCAAGAAAATCGACAGCCTGGGAAACGGCCTTATCTACGGCTGCTTCAGATGCAACATCCGCTTCGAAAAATCGGGCTCGTTTGCCAAGTTTAGCGACACTGGCGGTACTCTTTTCAGGATTGATATCGAGCACGGCCACACTGCCGCCTGCCGCGATGATTTTTTTAGCTGTCGCTAAGCCAAGGCCAGAGGCACCGCCAGTGATAAGCGCCATGCATTCACAAAGTTTCATACGTCTACTCCAAGTCTGCCTACCTTGCTTTGGTTATCTCGTCCAAGCTTTTGGCAAATATAGTTGCCTGTATCAATTAAGGCCTCGAGGTCAACGCCGGTCTCAATATTCATTCCCTTTAACATATAGACTACATCCTCACTGGCTACATTGCCGCTGGCTGATTTTGCAAACGGACAACCGCCTAGCCCGGCAACCGAGCTGTCAACAATCGATACGTCCAGTTGGAGGCTGGCAAGAATATTAGCCAGGGCCTGGCCGCGTGTGTCGTGAAAGTGCACGGCAATTTTAGAAACATCGATCTTTTCGCCCACCATGCTGACAACATGTTGTGCCTGTAGCGGCGTACAGCTGCCGAAGGTGTCACCCAAAGAAATCTCGGCACAACCCATGGCAATCAAACGCGCAGAGAGATCGGCCACATTACTGAACTCCACATCATTGTCATAAGGGTTGCCAAAGGCGCAAGAAAGATAGGCTCGGATGCGAATGTTATGCTTCTGCGCCAGTTCTATCACTGGTTCAAAGCGCTGCAAAGATTCTGCAATCGAACAGTTAATGTTTTTTTGATTGAATACTTCTGATGCTGAGGTAAATAGTGCGATCTCATTAGCATTAACAGAGATGGCGCGCTGCATGCCTTGAATGTTTGGCACCAACACAGGATAGGTCACGCCATCCCGTTTATTGATCTTTTGATAAATCGATTCTGCGTCAGCAAGTTGAGGGATGCGGCCGGGCTTGACCATGCTTGTAACCTCGATTGCCGACAGCCCGGTGGCCGTGAGCCGGTTGATGAGCTCAATCTTGGTCTCGGAGCTAACGGGGTTGGGTTCGTTTTGCAAGCCATCCCTGGGGCCGACCTCGACAATCTTGACGTATTGCGGTAGTTGCATGGAGCAGCTCCCTAGTGTGGGTTTAATCCTTCACCCAAGATGGTTTGCACTTTTCCAAAAACGCCATTAAGCCTTCTTGACCTTCTGCCGAAGTGCGTAAACTCGCAATTAATCTGATTAACTCATCTTCGTCGACCGGGTTTTGGGTTAGCGATTTGCAGGCCTTAATGGCCTCAGGGCCTGCTTTCAATAAATGGTGTACCTGTTTATCGACAGCTTCATCAAGCATGTCCACGCCGGACACTTGGTGGACAAGGCCGAAATGCAAAGCTTCATGGCTACCAAAGCGTTCGGCGGTTAAAAAAAGACGTCGTGCATGACGTGGTCCTATGGACATCAATATGTAAGGAGAGATGACTGCTGGGGCCAAACCTAAGTTAACCTCCGTAAAGGCAAACTGTGCGTTGTTGGCAGCAATAGCGATATCGCAACAGGCTATTAGACCGATGCCGCCGCCAAAGGCTGAGCCGTTGACACGGGCGATAGTCGGTTTAGAAAGCTTATATAGACTCATCATTAGATCAGAGAGTTTCTGCGCATCCTGTCGATTGGCGGCCTCATCATAATTAATCGATGTGCGCATCCAATTGAGATCAGCACCGCTGGAAAACGATTCGCCGGCCCCGGTGATAATGACAACACGTACCTCATCGTTGCTAGTAATTTGTTGCAACGCAGCGAGTAATTCGCTGATCAAATCAGCATCAAAGGCATTGTGCCGCTCAGGACGATTGAGTGTAATCGTGCAAACACCACGTTGATCAGTATCGATGTGAAGTGAGCTTGTCACAGTTACATCCTAAAGATGCCATAATCAGTTTTGTTGATAGGCGCATTCAGCGAAGCGGCGATGCCGAAACCGACGTGGTCACGTGTGTCGACAGGATCAATAATGCCATCGTCCCACAAGCGTGCAGTGGCGTAGTAGGGATGACTCTGTTTGTCGAACTGTGTCTTGATCCCATCGCGGTAATTGTCTTTTTCTTCATCGCTCCACTGCTTGCCTACCTTGGACATGCCGTCTTGCTTTACTGTGGTGAGCACGCCGGCTGCTGATTCTCCACCCATGACAGCGATGCGCGCATTGGGCCACATCCATAGCTGCCGCGGGCTATAAGCACGGCCGCACATGGCGTAGTTACCTGCACCGTATGATCCGCCAATTATTACGGTGAACTTTGGCACTTCGCTGCATGCAACTGCGGCCACCATCTTAGCGCCGTGTTTGGCAATGCCTTCGTGTTCATATTTTTTTCCCACCATGAAGCCGGCGATGTTTTGCAGAAAAAGCAATGGTATTCCTCGTTGGTTGCACAGTTCGATGAAGTGGGTGCCCTTCAACGCTGAGTCGGAAAAAAGAATGCCATTATTGGCAATGATTCCAACCGGGTAACCGTGGATATGGGCAAAGCCACATACCAAACTCGGGCCATAAAGCTGTTTGAATTCATGAAACTCAGAACCATCCACAAGGCGTGCAATCACCTCGCGCACATCATATTGCATGCGCGGGTCGTGATTGATGATTCCGTAGAGATCTTTTGCTGGATATGCTGGGTCAACGCTTTCGCGTTGGCTAATTTTTCCCAGTTTTTTCCAATTGAGATTAGCGACGATGTCACGTGTGATACGCAAGGCATGTTCGTCATTGTCAGCAAGATGATCGGTCACGCCTGAGATCTTGCTGTGCACGTCGCCGCCACCCAGTAACTCGGCGTCAACCACTTCGCCCGTGGCCGCTTTAACCAACGGTGGGCCACCGAGAAAAATGGTGCCTTGTTGTTTAACGATGACCGCTTCGTCAGACATGGCAGGCACATAGGCGCCGCCCGCGGTGCATGAACCCATCACTACGGCAATCTGTGGAATGCCTTGGGCTGACATGCGCGCCTGGTTATAAAATACGCGGCCGAAATTATCCCGGTCAGGAAACACTTCATCCTGCATGGGCAAAAAGGCACCGCCGGAATCGACCAAATAAATACAAGGCAGGCGATTCTGTTCTGCAACTTCCTGCGCGCGTAGATGTTTTTTGGCGGTCATTGGGTAATAGGTGCCACCTTTAACAGTCGCATCGTTGGCAATGATTACTATCTCTTGGCCGTGTACACGACCGATACCGGTGATGATGCCGGCGCTGGGGATCT
>CALZIQ010000013.1:0-1311 GCA_945787735.1 uncultured Chromatiaceae bacterium
ATTGGAGTTGTTGCGCGGCCGCATCGAAATCGCGCCGCTGGGTCGTTTGCTGTTGTCGCCTTTTATTAAAGGACAGGAAGCGGAGTGGACGGCGCGCGCCAGCCTTGATGCCCACATTCGCGAACGGGGCGAGTTGCAACTCTCTCTCTGGCAGCTGCAACGTTTATTAGCGCGAGAAACATTTGCCGAACAGCTGCTGGTATTGGCCACGGCTATTGCCGAGCTGGTCGACATCGCTTCATCCTTGCCGCGCAAGGCCGCGCCGAGTGATTGGGCGCAGTGCTTTAAACAGATTCTACAGGCTGTTGGTTGGGCTCAGGGCCGCTCGCTCGATAGTGCCGAGTACCAAACCGTATTGGCCTGGAGGGAGCTGATAGACACGTTTTCCGCGCTCGACACCAGTCTGAGTGAGCTTTCATATGCGGAGTCTTTGCGCCGTCTGCGTCAGCTGGCTCAGGCGACTTTGTTTCAACCCATGTCGAGAAACCAGCCGATTCAAGTGATGGGGGTGCTGGAAACCGCCGGGTTGGAATTCGACAATCTCTGGCTGATGGGCATGAACGATCATGTCTGGCCGCCGTCACCACAACCCACACCATTTTTGCCTATTGGTCTGCAATTACGTCTTGATATGCCGCATGCCTCGGCCGAGCGCGAATTGGCGTTTGCCCGGCAGCAGACAGATCGGTTGCTGAGCAGTGCGACTCAGGTGGTGGTTAGTTATGCTTTGCTGGAGGGAGACCAAGATCTGCGCCCCAGCCCTTTGATTTCTGAGTTGCCCGAGCAGCCGTTGTTGAGTCTGTTAACACAATCACCTGAGCCGCTTTATCGCGATTTGATTCATGCAACTTCAAAGTTGGAAACATTCATTGATTGGCAGGCCCCCGTGCTGGCCGCTGGGGCACAGGTCAGGGGCGGTGCAACGCTATTTAAGGATCAGGCTGCTTGTCCCTTCCGCGCCTTTGCCAAACATCGGCTTGGTGCTCGCGCGCTGGAAATACCGGCCTCAGGTTTAGATGCGGCCGAGCGTGGCAACCTGGTACATCAGGTGCTGGAGAAATTGTGGCAGGAAATTCAAAGCCACGAACGCTTGATGCAGCTCTCTGACGAACAGCGTCAGCAGCTTGTCGAGACGATTGTTGCTGAAGTTGTTGCCATAGAAAAGCGCAAACTGACGAATGTCTTCAGCGAGCGCTTTACTGCGTTGGAACAAGACAGGTTGGTGCGTTTGATGATGGCCTGGCTGGCATTTGAAAGCGAGCGCCAAGCCTTTACCGTTGAGGCCACCGAGCAGGCACGCAGCATCAACAT
>CALZIQ010000013.1:1411-23910 GCA_945787735.1 uncultured Chromatiaceae bacterium
GAGGAGATTGTCGCCATCACCTTTACCCGCAAAGCGGCTGGCGAGATGCGTGCACGAATTCTCGAGGCCCTGCATGCCGTGCGAGAGGCACCGCCCGAAGATGCCCATGCGTTCAAGACCTGGCAGTTGGCGAGGGCAGTATTGCAGCGTGACGAGGCCCTGGGCTGGGAGCTGCTCAGTCAACCTTCGCGCCTGACCATTCAGACTATCGATTCGCTCTGCGCCTCGTTGACCCGGCACCTGCCCATGTTGGCGCGTTTTGGCGCCCAGCCAGGTATCGCCGAGGATGCGCAGGAACTCTATCGTCATGCCGCGCAACAGACCCTGGCTGATCTGGAGCAGGGGCAGGACTGGTCGCCGGCGATCGAGGCCTTGTTGCGCCACCTGGATAACAATCTGGCTGTGGCCGAATCCATGTTGGTGCAGATGCTGGCGCGGCGTGACCAGTGGTTGCGTCACCTCACCAACATCAATAACGAACCTCAGCGACGTGCTGTTTTGGAACGCGCGATTCAGGGGGTGATCGAAGAAAGTCTAGATACACTGGCCGGGTGTTTTGCCGTGGCCGATGCCAGCGAGCTGGCCGAGCTATTGCAGTTTGCCTGCGCCAATCTGGATGGGGATCACGAACTGGCGGAATGTGCCTCGCTGAGTCTGTTGCCCGAAACTCGCTGCGATGCGTTGCCGCAATGGCAAGCCATCGCCAACTTTCTGCTGACGCAAAAGGGCGAGTGGCGTAAACAAGCTACTAATGCCATCGGCTTTCCGGCCCCCAGCGCTACCAAGGACAAGGCCCTGGCCGAGCGCTACAAAGCGATGAAAGCGCGTTTTGCAGCGTTGGTGGAAACACTCAAAGCAGGCGAAACGCTGGCACAGCGTTTGGATGAAATCCGTTACCTGCCCAATCCACACTACCAGGACAGTCAGTGGCAGATCATCGAAGCCCTGTGTGAATTACTGGTAGTGGCGGCTGCCCATCTGCGTGTGGTGTTTTCCGAGCGCGGCCAGGTGGATTTTGGCGAGATTGCCCAAGCCGCGATTCATGCGCTTGGCAGTGCAGAAGAACCCACCGATCTGGCCCTGGTGCTGGACTATCGCATTCAGCACTTGTTGGTGGATGAGTTTCAGGACACCGCCTTTGGTCAATATGTATTGCTGGAACGACTCACTGCCGGTTGGCAGCCGGGCGATGGTCGTAGCCTGTTTGTGGTGGGTGACCCGATGCAATCGATTTATCGATTTAGAGAGGCCGAGGTGGGGCTTTATCTGCGTGCGCGTCAGCGCGGCATAGGTGATATCCAGCTTGAGCCGCTTAATCTGCAGGTGAATTTTCGCTCCGAGGCCGGCGTGGTGGAGTGGGTCAATGCCACCTTTGCCCATGTGCTGCCGACGCAAGACGATGTGGGTAGCGGGGCCGTGAGCTATAGTCCTTCAACGGCTTTTCATGCCGCCGGGGCGGGTGAGGCCGTGTCGGTGCATCCGTCTCTGGCGCATGACAAACAGGGCGAAGCGACTCAGGTAGTTGAGCTGATCCGCCAGGCTTATGCGGAGAATCCAGAGGGTAGTGTGGCGGTGCTGGTGCGAGCGCGTAGCCATCTGGCCGAAATCGTGCCGGCGTTGAAGCAAGCCGGCTTGAGTTTTCGTGCCATCGAGATTGAACAACTGACCCATCGCCCGGCGGTGCAAGATCTGTATGCCCTGACGCGGGCGCTGTTGCATCCGGCTGACCGAATCGCCTGGCTGGCTGTGTTGCGCGCGCCTTGGTGCGGCCTGGAACTGGCTGATCTGAACCTGCTGGCTGAACATGCACCCGATGGACCGCTGTGGCCTGCCCTACAGGACGAAGCATTGTTAAGTCGACTTACCCGTGCAGGCAATGCGCGGCTGCGGCGACTCACGGCTGTGTTTGAACCTGCGTTGTTGCAGCGCCAACGTGCCTCGTTGCGGCGCTGGGTGGAAGGTGTCTGGCTGGCGCTGGGTGGCCCTGCCTGTGTGGGCAGCGAAACCGATGTGGCCGATGCCGAGGTCTATCTGCGTCTGCTTGAGGGAATCGACTCAGGCGCCGAGCTGGAGAGCGTCGAGGTGCTGGACGAGCAGCTGCAAAAACTGTTTGCCCTGGCCGACGTCAACGCCGATGCGCGCCTGCAACTGATGACCATCCATAAATCCAAGGGGCTGGAATTCGACACGGTGATCTTGCCTGGCCTGGGTCGCATGGCTAGTCGCGACGATTCACGCTTGTTGCTGTGGCAGGAGCGCCCCGGGCGGGAGGAAGAGGGTGAGCTGCTGCTGGCGCCGGTCAAGTCGGCCGATGAGCATCAGGATCTGACCTATGCCTATTTGCGTCGTCTCGATAGTCGCAAGGGTGAGTATGAATCAGGGCGCTTGTTGTATGTGGCGGCTACACGGGCGCGTCAGCGTTTGCACCTGCTTGGTCATGTCACGGTGGATGAAAACAAAGAACGGCTCAGAGCACCGCTATCCGGCTCGCTGTTACGCATGCTCTGGTCACAGCTGGAAAGTCTCTACGAGGCGCATTACGTCGACCATGAACATCGAGAAACAATGGCGCAGACAAAGGTAGTCGACCCCGTTCTTCGCACACTCTCGCGTTTGGTGGCAGGCTGGCAGCTGCCCGCGCCGCCAAGCTCGGTCTCCACCGTCACTCGGCCAGCATTGCCCGAAGAGGCAGCGCCGGCGTCGCTCTGGGCATCGGAGTTGGCGCGCCACGTTGGTACAGTCACGCACGAGCTGTTGCAGCGCATCGCTGAACAGGGTCTAGAACACTGGCCGACACGCCGGGTGGATCAGGTCAGGCCTTATATCGAAATGGCGCTGCGTCGCCTGGGGGTGACTGCCTCTGAGATTGAAACGGCAACGCAACAGGTCAAACGTGTGCTGTGGAACTTGTTGGATGATGAGCGGGGGGGGTGGATTCTGGCACAGCATCAGGACGCGGTATGTGAGTATGCCCTTACTGCTGTGATCAATGGTCAGGTGCAACGGGTAGTGATTGACCGCAGCTTTGTTGATGCCGAGGGCAACCGCTGGATCATCGATTACAAAACAGCCGTGCATGAAGGCGGGGAGCTGGAACGGTTTTTTGATGAGGAGCAGGCACGTTATCGGGATCAGCTTGAGTTATATGCCAGTGTCATTGCCAAAACAGAACAGCGGCCCATCTTGCTCGGGCTCTATTTTCCGCTCTACGGCGGTTGGCGCAGCTGGCAATATCAATAATAAAGGAAAGAAGGAAATGGAACTGATTAAGACAATCCATGTGGCAAGTGCCGGGCTGTCAATTCTTGGGTTTTTTATACGCGGCATCCTAATGATGCGCGATTCGCCCATTATGCATACTCGCTGGATTAGGATTATCCCCCATTTTGTCGATACCGCCCTGTTGGTGAGCGCGATCTGGTTGGCGGTGCAGTTTGGATTTGCCCCCACGAACAGCCCCTGGCTGGCGGCTAAGATTATTGCCTTGTTGGTCTACATTGGCTTGGGGTTTGTGGCGCTGCGCCTAGGTAAAACCTTGCAGCTGCGCATCGTGGCCTGGCTGGCGGGGTTGCTGGTATTTGCCTATATCGTGGCGGTGGCGCTGAGCAAATCTCCCTGGGTATTTGTGTGATCAGGCCTGTTGTGGCCAGGTCTGAGAGGCAATTCGTGCCGATGTAAAACTCTGTAAATAGAAATAGGTATATTATGTGGGGATAATATAGCGGCTTGAAATTTAGAATATTAGCGGATATCCTTCATGGGCTTCCCAATAATTGTTGGGTAATGTGATCTGTTGCACAGCCGATATGGGGCTTATCAGCCATAATTAGAACAGATCAAAAACCAGGTCGTGTTTTCCGGTCATATACCGTGAGAGATCTGGTAGAGGAGATTTGAGAATGTTTAAAAAACCTTACCTGGTTGCTTCCATGATGTGCTTAGGCACGATGGGTACTGCACAGGCGGAACAGTGGGCAGGCAGTAGTAATACTGCTGTTACTGCGTTGGCTCGGGCGAATATTACCAATATTGCCCAGTTGGATCAGCGCTCCTCTTATCTCGATTTTGAGAAAAGCAGCGGCCAACAAAAACACAATTTCGAACAGGTTCAATCAGCTGATGACGGTGATACCCGTGTCAATCTGGCGATGAACTTCTCCTTGCAGGAAGACGACGAGGTCAATTTTCAGCTTGGTGCTGTGTCTCTAGAGTTCCCTGAAGATACTGATAATCAACTTGCCGTGGACATCCGCCCGTTTTTTTACCTGGGCATTGGCAGTCGCTGGTAAAGTAAAGCTTGCGGCTTTGCTCAAGCGAATTAATTACTACTTGTTTTCCCAGCTATTATTCTTTAGCTGATCTACGTTAGATATTCTCCGAGACCTTTGTAACATCCACATACACCACCAGGCGTTGTCCTGGCTGAATGTATTTGCTCTTTCTCACGCTGGGATTCCATTTTTTCAGCTTGGTCACACTAACATTAAAGCGTTGAGAAATGCGTGCCAGTGAATCACCGTTGCGCACACGATAGTTGATTTTGCGAGTCATGGACTTGGCTAGAGGGTTTTCTGTCGGTGTATTGAGCGCAGTCTTGATGTTGCCCTGCTTGCTCCAGATTACCAACTTTTGCCCGAGACGTAGTGTGTCGCGTGGGGCCATGGCGTTCCAAGCGGCCAGGTCGCGCACTGAGACTTTGTATGCCATGGATATATCCCAGAGTGTGTCGCCACTGCGCACCACATGAGTTGATTTTGTGCCCTTACGGTTTTGGTTTTGTTTGTTTTGCAGGCGTTGCTCTGCGCTTAAGGCGTAGTTGTTAAGTGATTGGCTGGCTGCGGGGATGATCAAATAATTACCGGCACGAATGATGTTGCCGCGTATCTTGTTGGTGGTCTTGATGGTCTTGACCGTGGTGTTGTGTTTTTGTGCGATATGGCCGAGCGTTTCGCCCTCTTTGATGCGATGACGTACCCATTGCAGGCGTTGTTCATCAGGCAGCCCGGCTAGTTTTTGCTGAAAATTGTCAGCCTTATTCAACGGCAGTAACAGGCGATGAGGTCCGTCAGGTGAGGTGGCCCAGCGGTTGAAGGCAGGATTGAGTTTGTAAAGCTCTTCCAGGCTTAGCTCAGCCATGTCGGCGGCAATGGCCAGGTCAAGCTGTGAACCGATGTCGACTTCGGCCAGATAGGGGCTGTTGGCGATCGGTTTCAGGCTGACACCGCTTTCTTCCGGTTTGGCCACGATGCTGGAGATGGCCAATAACTTGGGCACATAACCCTCGGTTTCGCGCGGGAGCTGCAGGTCCCAAAATGTGGTGCCTTTGCCGCGTTTCTTGTTTTTGCGTATCGCTTTTGAGACGGTGCCTTCGCCTGAATTATAGGCAGCCAGGGCCAGCAGCCAGTCGCCATCAAAACGTTTGTGCAAGGCTTCGAGATAGTCCAGCGCTGCCGTGGTGGCTGCTTTTACGTCTCGGCGGCCGTCATACCACCAGTCGATTTTTAGGCCGAAACGGCGTGCTGTGCCGGGTATGAATTGCCACAGGCCGGCAGCGCGGCCGTGTGAATAGGCAAATGGTTGATAGGCGCTTTCTACGACAGGTAGCAAGGCTAGCTCCATCGGCATGCCGCGCGTCTCGATCTCGTTGACGATGTGAAAAAAATAGGGTTCGGCCCGCTCGAAGGTTCGGTCGAGATAGTTTTGGTGTTTAGCGTACCAGCTCTTGTCGCTGGAAACGCGCGGGTGATCGGTGTCCTGCAGGGCAAATCCAGTCTGAACCCGTGACCAGATGTCTGTAGAGGCCTCTACATCCACATCCGCCTGCTCTGGTGTTAAATTTTCAGCAGTCGCCGATATCAGTTCATTTTCTTGAGCGGATTCGTCAAATTCATCGACCTGATCCAGCAGTGGGTCTGCCTCGATTTCGAGTGAGTCTTCAGACGTAAGTGCAGCCAGTGATTCTTCCAGTAGGACTTCTTCGTCTGTATGGCTGACGGCGTTCTCACGTGCGGCGGTGACCGAACTGAACTGCTCCATGGCATCGGAGGTGGCTGCAATCGCGATTTCGGCTGATTGTAGCTCGAGTGCGCTTTCTGCGGTGGGGTTAGAGGTACAACCGGCCAGAAACAAGAGGGCCATTAGGTTGCCGCTGATCAGTTGTATGCGCGTTTTCATTATTAGTTTTTACCTGCTTCCTGCCTGATGCGTGCGCCGGAGTATACCGGCCTTGTCACTGTTTATTAAGAAAAAGTGTCTTTCCAGTAACGCAAAGTTTTAAAGACCTCGGCGGTGCCTGTAAGCTGCTTGCCTGCGAAACCTTCGACGCTGGCGATGATCTCTTTTACATGACAACGTAGAAACGGGTTGGTCTCCAGTTCAAGCCCCAAGCTCGAGGGCAGAGTGGGCTGGCCCTGTTGGCGTTTCTGCGCATCGGCTACTGCGCGTTGTCGTATTTGGCTGTTGCCGGGTTCTACATGCTGGGCAAATTTCAGGTTGGCCAGCGTGTATTCATGTGCGCAGCAGATATCTGTGGTTATCGGCAACTGACTGATTTTTTTCAGCGAATCATGAAGTTGAGTAGCGCTGCCGCCAAGCAGTCGACCGCAGCCGGCGCCGAATAAGGTGTCGCCGCAGAACAGGGCATCGTGACCGAAAAAAGCAATGTGGCCGGCAGTGTGACCCGGCACGTCGATTACACTTAGCGCTAGGTCGGTAATGTTGATGTGATCCCCTTCGGCGCAGGGGTGGCTGATATGGTTGATGTTTTCTGTGGCGGGGCCATACACAGGAACCTGAAAGCGGTCGAGCAGGGCATTAATTCCGTTGACATGATCCCAGTGGTGGTGGGTCACCAGGATGGCGGCCAGTTGCAGCCCTCGTTGTTGAAGGCCTAGCAGTACCGGTTTTTCGTCGCCCGGGTCGACGACAACCGCTTGGTGGTCGCCAAACTGGATCAGCCAGATATAATTGTCTGAAAAGGCGGGGATAGCTTCAATTCTAATCATGACGATATGCTGACAAGCAATCGGGCCGGGGTCAATCGGCCAGAGTTAAAGGACATGGAATGATTGCAGGGCTGAGACGCTGCCAGATTAACGATATCAGGAAAGCCTTGCGGGGTTGGTATAACCGTCCGCTTGGCCAGGACCTTTTGGCGCAGGAGCGGGAGCAGCTGGACAGTATCCTGCCGACCCTGTTTGGCTATCATATCGTTCAGGTGGGCTGTTTGCTGGGGGATGACTTGCTCACCAGTAGCCGGATTTCGAATAAGATTGTGCTTGATCCCGATAGGGGCTGCGAGACGCTCACACCGGCGGCCTATGCCTATCCGGATGCAATCCCGGTGGAATCCGATAGTGTCGATGTGGTGTTGTTGCCCCATACCCTTGAGTTTGAGCGAGAGCCGCACCAGATCCTGCGTGAGGCCGACCGTATTCTGATTCCTGAGGGACATGTGGTGGTGCTCGGGTTTAATCCATGGAGTTCATGGGGCATCTGGCGGCTGTTGCGAGGCCGCAGTGGCAAGGCGCCCTGGTGCGGAGATTTTCTAACGCTGACTCGAACCAAAGATTGGATGGCGCTTTTGGGGTTTGATGTGGTTCTGGTGAGGCGCTATTTTTTTCGACCACCCCTACAGCAGATCGGGGTCATGAAAAAATTAGGATTTATGGAAAAGCTGGGTGCCAAGCTGTGGCCACGCCTGTCCGGTGCCTATGTGCTGGTGGCGCGCAAAAGGGTGGCGACACTGACGCCAATTAAACCGCGCTGGAGTCCACGGCGAAAATTAGCGGGCAGTCTGGCACGGCCCAGCACACGGAGTAGTTGAAATGTCTGACGTTGTTGAAGTATTTACTGATGGTGCCTGTCGAGGCAATCCGGGGCCGGGAGGCTGGGGCGCCATATTGCGCTATCAGGGTAAGGAGAAGGAGCTTTTCGGCGGCGAGGCCGAGACCACAAATAACCGCATGGAGTTGACGGCCGCGATTCGCGCACTTGAGAGTTTGAACCGGTCATGCAAGGTGGCGTTGACCACCGATTCGCAATACGTACGACAGGGCATCACTGAATGGATACACGCTTGGAAGAAACGCGGCTGGAAAAACTCGGCCAAAAAGCCGGTTAAGAATGATGACCTATGGCGGCGTCTGGATGAGTTGGCCACTCAGCACCAGGTGGAATGGCACTGGGTTAAAGGGCACAGCGGCCACGATGAAAACGAGCGTGCTGATGCTCTGGCCAATCGCGGTATAGATGAATTAACAGAGAATTAGGGAATCAACATGCGTCAGATCATTCTCGATACGGAAACAACAGGCCTGGAAACATCCGAAGGCCACCGCATTATCGAAATCGGTTGTATCGAACTTGTCAATCGACGTTTGACCGGCAACCACTACCATCAGTATCTGCAGCCTGATCGCGAGATCGACGAGAGTGCGATTGAAGTGCATGGTATCACTAACGAGTTTCTGGTCGACAAGCCTCGCTTTGCCAATGTTGCCGATGAGTTTCTAGACTTCATCAAGGGCGGGCAGTTGGTGATTCATAACGCCCTCTTCGATATCGGCTTTATCAATTATGAGTTTAGCCTGCTGGGCAGCAAGTGGGGGAAGGTGCAGGATCACTGCACCATTCTCGATACCCTGCTGATGGCGCGCGAGATGCACCCGGGCCAGCGCAATAGCCTGGATGCCTTGTGTAAACGCTACGATATCGATAACACCAGCCGTACCTTGCACGGTGCCTTGCTTGATTCCGAGATACTGGCCGATGTCTACTTGGCCATGACCGGAGGTCAAACCTTGCTCTTGCTCGATGCAGAAAACGAGCGATCCGCTGCTGAGCAAGTTCAGGAACGGGCCCCCATCAATGCTGATCGCCCCCGCTTGCGTGTCATCAAAGCAAATGACGCGGAGCAATCCAGCCATAAAGCTTATTTGGATATGTTGGATAAAGTCGCCGGCAGTGCTTCGCTTTGGCGTGAATTCGACGCAGATTCCAACTAAGCCAATGATTCCCTACATAAACATCTGGCCATACAGAATTTTACTCCGGCGCGAGCTTGGCATCAGATAGGTCTGGAATGGATGGCGGATTGAGAATTTAATATGTGCTAACGTGGCGTATTAGAATGACATCGGATCTCTATCATTGGGTGTGGGTAATGCACACTTGTTTAGCTCCTCAAGGATGAACGGGTATCATTTAAAATAAACAGATTAACTTGCTTTTGATCAGGGGGGGATAGCATGCAACGGGATACTTTTATTTCTTTAAGTTTTGTCTCAGTTTCGTTTAGTGGGATTTTTCTGGGCGGCGTCTTGCTGATCCTGATATTGGCTGTGAGCGGTTGTGGAGGCAATAAGCAGATTGCCATTAAGCCAGATCAAATTGAACCGCTTGTACAGGCCGTTACTGCTGAAGAAGAGCGTGTCGAAGCAGTTGCTGAGACGGCTGATTTGCCGCTGACCGACCCATCACCTGAACGTCTAGTACTGTCCGCCCGTTACGGTCAAGCTGATTCCGTGCGCTATCTGCTTGATGGCGGAATGGATGTAAATGCCAAAGACGCCTACAACAATACCGCTCTAATTGCAGCCGCAAGCAATGGTCAAACTAAAATGGTGCAGCTGTTGCTGGAGCGCGGTGCCAATGTCAACGCTGCCAACAAAAAGGAACTGACCGCGCTTATGGGGGCGGCAGTTAAAGGTAACTATGATCTCGTTCATCACTTAATAAGCGCGGGTGCGGATGTTAATTACAAAAATGATGAAGGTGAAACTGCCCTGTTCATGGCAGTGCAATATGGCCACTACAAGGCAGCGAAAGTGTTGTTAAATGCGGGGTCAAATCCGAATCTGCACAATACTGTTCGCGCCAACTTTCCCAATAGTGGTTTTACCCCGTTAATGTACGCCGCTAGTCATGGTTTGACGCGCGAGCAGGTTGACTGGGCTGCCATCGCACAGCTGTTAATCGATAATGGTGCTGACCCCAACCGCGACAGCACGCATGGTGAGGCCGCCCTTAGTTATGCCCGCAACAAAAACGATGCGGATGTGATCACCGTTTTGAAGCGTGCTGGTGCCAAGGATGAGCAGATCTATGCAGGCCTGAATGCGGATGAGAGCTTGATCAAAGCGGCCAGGATGGGTGATATCACCAAAGCAAGGCAGTTGCTGGCCGATGGCGCCAATCCCAACTTCACTGATAAAAATGGCGTAACACCATTACTGGCCGCGGCGCATGAGGGTCAGTCGATTGTGCTGCAAGCCTTGCTTGATGCCGGTGTCGAAGTGAATTTTGTACCTTCCGGCTTGCGTCAGTTTGCTATGTCAAAATCTCATGCGCCCTTGAGTGAGCGCGAATTGATGGAGGCCGCCTCACGTGGTGAGACCGCCCTGAACGCAGCCGTGCGTCAAGGGCATGTTGATGCGGTTGATTATCTACTTAAGCATGATGCAAAGATTGACCTTGCCAATCGACATGGCGAAACGCCCCTGCTGGTAGCGGCGAGTGCAGGCAACCTCGAGATGGTAAAGCGCTTGCTCGACAATGGAGCGGATCCAAATTCGGTTGAACAAGACAATCGTCGCAACCGCCTAGCCTTAGCCAAGCATGCCATGGGCCGTGATAGCGTGTTGATCCTGGCGGTTCAAAAAGGTCACCTGGATATCAGTCAGGCGTTGATCAAAGCAGGGGCGGATGTGGATTATCGTGGTTTTCTAGGTAAGACGGCTTTGTATGCTGCGGTGGAAAATGGTCGTCGGAATTTACTGCAGCTATTGGTAGAACAAAAGGCCGATGCCAATATCAACAGCCTTCCCGGCATTACTCCTTTGATGGAGGCGGCAACTATGGGTAACCGGCATATGGTCGAGGATCTGCTCGTGGCTGGTGCCGATGTCAACATCATCGAAAAGCCAGATCTCGGTTATGCGCGTGAGGCGCAGTCCGGCGGTAGTACTGGTATGACTGCGCTGATGTTTGCTGTCCGTGGTGGGCATGATGGAGTTGTCAAACAGCTGTTGCAGGCCAGGGCCGAAACCAATATTCATAATTCAAATGGTGAGAGTGCGCTGGAGATGGCAAGAAATGGCGGTTATGAAAATATTATCCAGCTGTTGGCGTCCGGAGCGGCCTCAGACTCAATTACCTTGAATGCCGTAGAGAATTAAATGCTAAAAAATCTTCGTCGTTTTTTTGATCAAAATATCCAGCCTATCAGTGGTGGTCAGCACGCTGGCTTGCCAGAACGGGCGCTGCAACTGGCAACCGCCTCACTGCTGATTGAGGTCTCGCGTGCTGATTTTCATATTGACGCTGAAGAGAAGCAGGCCATTGTTGATGCCGTGCAGCATATGTTTTCGCTAACAAGGCAAGAGACGCACGAGATTGTTGAGATGGCCGAGAGTGAAATTGAAGATGCCACTTGTCTGTTTGAGTTTACCCGTCTTGTTAACGACCATTTCGACTATGCACAAAAACTCAAGATCGTCGAAATGATGTGGCGTGTCTCGTATGCTGATTTGGACAAGAACAAATACGAAGAGCACCTAATCCGAAAAATCAGCGAACTGATTCATGTTTCGCACCATGATTTTGTGCGCGTGCGACATCAAGTTGAGGCGAATTAGCAGCGCCTGGGAAGCTCAAGTTTTTCCATATATAAATTCCTGACTCTAATAGTCAGGCGTAAAATGTATTTACAGTACATTTTTTAGTGGTTAACATGCTGTTTGGAACAATTCGACGAAAATAATGATATGACTAGGAGGAATATATGTTTGGTTTCCTGAAGAAATTGTTTGGTGGTGGCGAGCCGGCAGCGGCAGCCCAGGCGTCCCTGTATGAACGTATCGGTGGTGATGCCGCCGTGAATGCTGCAGTTGATGTGTTTTATCGCAAGGTGCTGGCCGACGACCGTATCAACCAATTTTTTGAAGGTATTGATATGGACAAACAGTCCGCCAAACAGAAAGCTTTCCTGACTTACGCCTTTGGCGGTCCTGCCAATTACAGCGGCAAGGATATGCGCCTGGGGCATGCCCATTTGGTGGAAAAAGGCATGAATGGCAGCCACTTCGATGCGGTCATGGAAAATCTGGGTGCCACGCTGACAGAGCTGGGTGTGCCTGCCGATTTGATCGGTGAAGCGGCAGCCATTGCCGAGAGCGTACGGGGTGATGTGCTGGCGGGTTATACCGATGAAGAGAAGGCTGCCATTCCCGGAAACCAGAGTCTTTATGAGCGCATCGGTGGCGAAGCTGCTGTGAACGCTGCGGTGGATGTGTTTTACCGCAAGGTGCTGGCCGATGACCGCATCAATATGTTCTTTGAAGGTGTGGACATGGAAAAGCAGGCGGCCAAGCAGAAAGGCTTTTTGACATTTGCCTTTGGCGGTCCAGCCAATTACAGCGGCAAGGATATGCGTGAAGGTCATGCCCACTTGGTTGCCAAAGGGCTGAATGACAGCCATTTTGATGCAGTAATGGAAAACCTTGGTGCTACACTGACCGAACTGGGTGTGCCGGATGACTTGATCACTGAAGCGGCTGCGATTGCCGAGAGCGTGCGAAACGACGTACTGGGTCGTTAAGACTTTACATTGCGGTAAAATAAAAGGCGTTACCCTTCATTGGGTAACGCCTTTTTTGTATGCGGATTTGAGAAAACTAGATTCTGAATTCTGTATTATCATCAAACTCGATCATCAACTTGTTCTCGCCGATAAGGCCAAAATTTCAGGATTCTAGGCGTCTATTTTTAGGGAATGATCTCGCCAGTTTTTCGCTGTTTATCTGGCGGGTTTGCTAGAATAGGCGGCCTTGCGATTCGACAACCCAATATTTTAGGAATGAAAATGACGGTACGTACCCGTTTTGCTCCCAGCCCCACCGGTTATCTGCACATTGGTGGTGCCCGCACTGCGTTGTTCTCATGGCTTTATGCGCGCAAGCATGGCGGCCGTTTTGTGCTGCGCATCGAAGACACCGATCTGGAGCGATCTACTGCAGAGTCAGTTAATGCCATCCTCGAAGGCATGACCTGGCTGGGATTGGAGTATGACGAGGGGCCATTTTATCAGACCGAGCGTTTTGATCGTTACAAAGAGGTAATCCAACAACTGCTCGACCAAGGTGACGCCTATTACTGCTATTGCAGCAAACAAGAGCTGGAGGCCATGCGTGAATCGCAAATGGCCAACAAACAAAAGCCGCGTTACAGCGGGCTGTGCCGTGAGCGTACTGAGCCGCGTGAAGGCATTGAGCCGGTGATCCGTTTTCGTAATCCCACTGATGGCGTGGTTGAGATCGAAGATCTGATCAAGGGTAAGGTGGTAATCAAAAACACAGAACTGGATGACCTGATCATTGCCCGCTCCGATGGTTCGCCCACCTACAATCTGACTGTGGTAGTGGATGATGCTGATATGGACGTGGATTATGTCATTCGTGGCGATGATCATCTCAACAATACTCCGCGTCAGATCAACATCCTCAAGGCGCTAGGCATCAATCCACCCAAGTACGCCCATGTGCCTATGATTTTGGGTTCGGATGGAAAACGTTTATCCAAGCGTCACGGTGCAGTGAGCGTGATGTCATATCGTGAAGAGGGCTACATGCCCGAGGCGGTGCTGAATTATCTGGTGCGGCTGGGTTGGTCTCATGGCGATCAGGAAGTGTTTTCAGTGGACGAAATGATTGAGTTGTTCGAACTGGAAAACTGCAACAAGGCTGCCTCGACCTTCAATCAGGAAAAACTTCAATGGCTAAATCACCAGTACATTATGAATTCGGATCCAGCCCATGTAGCGCATCATCTCAGTTATCACCTGGGCTCGCTTGAGATTGATCCGACAGATGGGCCAGACATTGTCAGCGTAGTTGAGGCCCAGCGTGAAAAGGCCAAGACGTTGGTGGACCTGGCCAAGGTAAGTGAGTTCTATTACCGCGATCCAGTCGAATACAATCCTAAGTCAGCCAAAAAGGCCTTTTCCGGTGATGCCGCCGATGTGCTGGCTGAATTAAGCTCATCCATGGAGACCTTGACCGAGTGGAATCGTGAAGCAATTCACGCAACACTGGAATCGGTGGTGAATAAACTTGATGTTGGTTTTGGCAAGGTCGGTATGCCGGCCCGTTTGGCGGTGACCGGCGGGGCAGCGTCGCCAGATTTGGATCTGGTGCTGTTTTTGGTGGGCAAAGATGCTTGTCTGCGTCGTTTTGCCAAAGCAATAGAATTTATCAAGGCGGCTGCATAAGGATTGTTTGCAATGAGCGAAACCAATACCCCAACTAACTTTATTCGCCAGATCATTGATGAAGACTTGGCCTCGGGCAAACACAGTAAGGTTGTCACACGCTTTCCGCCTGAACCCAACGGCTATCTGCATATTGGCCATGCCAAATCGATTGTTTTGAATTTTGGCATTGCCGCGGATTATAACGGCAGCTGTAATCTGCGCTTCGATGACACCAATCCGCACAAAGAAGACATGGAGTTCGTTGAGTCGATTCAGCAAGACGTCAAGTGGCTCGGTTTTCAGTGGGCCGGTGAACCCTATTACGCCTCCAACTACTTCGATAAGTTGTATGACTTTGCTATTGAGTTGATCAATGCGGGCAAGGCTTATGTCTGTGAACTCACTGCAGAACAAACACGTGAATACCGTGGCACACTGAAAGAGCCAGGTAAAGCGAGCCCATTTCGCAATCGTACGCTGGAAGAGAATCTCGACCAATTTGAACGTATGAAAAACGGTGAGTTCGAAGATGGCGCCAAAGTGTTGCGTGCCAAGATCGACATGGCCTCGCCCAACATGAATATGCGTGACCCGACCTTGTATCGCATTCGTCATGGTGTGATTCATCACCAGACTGGCGAGGCTTGGTGTATCTATCCCATGTACGATTACACCCACCCCATCAGTGACGCGCTCGAGGGTGTTACCCATTCCCTTTGTACGCTGGAATTCGAAGACCATCGCCCCTTGTATGACTGGGTGCTGGATAACATCTCGATTGAATGCCATCCACAACAAATCGAATTCTCGCGTCTGAATCTCGAATACACCGTGATGAGCAAACGCAAGTTGACGCAAATAGTAAGCGAAGGCTTTGTGGAAGGCTGGGATGATCCGCGCATGCCCACCATAGCCGGCATTCGTCGCCGCGGTTACACGCCAGCGGCGATGCGTGAGTTCTGTCATCGCATCGGCATCACCAAGAGTGAAGGCACGGTGGAGATGGAATTGCTGGAAAATACAGTGCGTGAGGATCTCAACGAGAATGCGCATCGCCGCATGGGCGTGCTTGAACCACTTAAGCTAGTGATCACCAATTATCCTGAAGGTCAGGTGGAGGAGCTGGACTCCCCTAATCATCCGCAGAATGAATCCATGGGAATACGCAAGGTGCCATTCTGCAACGAGCTTTATATTGAGCAAGAAGACTTCCGTGAAGAGGCCAACAAGAAGTACAAGCGTTTGATCAAGGGCGGCGCGGTACGTCTGCGCAATGCCTACATCATTCAATGCGACGAAGTGGTCAAGGATGCCCACGGTGAAGTAATTGAGCTGCACTGCAGCTATATACCGGATTCGGTAGGTCAAACGCCTGAAGGTGCGCCAAAACCTCGCGGTGTCATCCATTGGGTCTCGGCCCAACACGGTATCAAGGCCGAGGTGCGGCTGTATGATCGTTTGTTTGCTCACCCTTCGCCAGATGCGGTAGCCAGCAAAGAAAACAAAGCCTTTACCGACTATCTCAACCCCGATTCCCTGCGCACGCTGACGCAATGTGTGCTTGAGCCAGCGCTTGCCGTTGCCAACCCGGGACAGACTTTCCAGTTCGAACGCCAAGGCTATTTTTGCGCCGATGTAGATCATGCGAATGGTAAGCCGATCTTTAATCGTACCGTGACCCTGCGTGATACGTGGGCCAAGATTGAGCAAAAGGGTGGGTGAAGCTAAGTTGAGGGGAAATTTAGGAAAATATTAAAACTTCCCTCTTGACGAGGATTGTCTTGCTCCGTAAAATGCGCGTCTCTTTCGGGGCTATAGCTCAGCTGGGAGAGCGCTACACTGGCAGTGTAGAGGTCGGCGGTTCGATCCCGCCTAGCTCCACCAAGTTTTTCAGAGCCTGGCTCTGAATCGACGTTTTAAAAAAACGTCCCCATCGTCTAGAGGCCTAGGACACCGCCCTTTCACGGCGGTAACAGGGGTTCGAATCCCCTTGGGGACGCCAAATATGAAGGCCGCACTCTCTATAGAGTGTGGCTTTTTTTATTTCCCCCTTGCCAGCGTGACACAGCATCTAAATCTTGATGTTGTTGAAGCGTTAAAGTTTTAAGGTGCATTTTCCCGTCTCAAATCTCGTTTCGTTAGTTTTCTATTTGTGTGCAGAATTCCTCTTTGCGAATGGTTAGGGGAATTATTGCTTTCTAAGTAATCATGCAAATTACAAAATCCCATATTTGAGGCAAAGGACTTTTTGCCGCAATCTATTATGGACCAAGCGAGGCATTTGCTAGCAAGATGTCTGGCATCAAGGCATGCTGGAGATTGTCGATAATCACAGTAATCAATCTCATCTACATCAGGTTGTAGTCGTCACTTTGCTCTCGTCACTTGAATTGCTGCAGGTGCATTGCTGGCGATTAGCTTCGAGAGCGGTTAAAGTGCTGTAAGGATTAGAAATCTTTGATTAATGGGGAATGCTGGTGGTGTTGCTGATGCGTAAATTTCAGGTTATTTGGCTGTCTCTTTTAACATTGCTCTGCTGGTTTGGGGGGGCGACAGTTGCACGGGCGGAGTTGGATAATCATGCCAAACTAATTTCGATTGATGTGCCTCGTTACATGATCAGTGGTGAGCGCTATACAGTGCGTCTTGAATATAAAAATGCCGGGGCTGCAGTTTGGAGCGTTGAGCAAAATTATCAAATTGCTTGGGCCAGCCCAGAGTTGGAAAAAAGTTGGGGCAAGCTGAAAAAGGGTAACGTGTTTGAGACCCCAGTGGCACCGGGTGAGGTCGCGATGATCGAGTTTGATATTAGAGCACCAAAAGAAACCGGTGAAATGAGACTTGGCTGGCAGTTGCTGGATCCTCAGGGTAACTATTTCGGTGAACCGGCGGTGGTCAAAAAAGTGCGTGTAGAGAGTCAAAAAAATCAGGCTCGCGTGGTTATGCAGCTGGTGCCAGACGAAATTTCGACGGGTGAACAATTTACGGCGGTTATCCAGGTGAAAAATATTGGCCGTACCACCTGGAATCGCGATAGTGGTTATCATTTGGCAGCGATTGAATCCAATGCCTGGAATATCAAGCGTATTGATTTGCCTGCCAATGCGCATATTGCCCCGGATGAAACAGTGACGTTCAAGGCCAGAGTAAGGGCACCACAGTCTACCGGTGAGTATCGTTTTCAATGGCAGATGCGGCAAAACAATACTTATTTCGGTGATAACACGCCAATGGTTAATGTGCGTGTGGGTAACCAACACGGGTTGTCTGCCGATGCTGAGTTTGTCTATCAAGAGGTCGGCCAGACCATGTTGGCAGGTGAGGTGCATGGGGTTGTGATTCAATTCAAGAATGTCAGTCGGTCGAGCTGGCGGCAGGGAGAGGTGTTTCTCGCTAACCCGGATAGAAGTGGTTTGTTATGGGCTGTTGATGTGGTTGAGATGAACCCTAGGGAGGTGATTAAGCCGGGTGAGTTTCTTAGCTTCCGCTTTAATGTGCAGGCGCCGACGGAACCAGGGCTGTATCCCTTTCAATGGCAATTGCGCCACACTATGGGCGGCTTGTTTGGACAGCCTAGTGAGAAGTTGATGGTTGATGTGAGGTAGGGTGTTTAGGCATATCGGGTTGTGGGGGCGCAATTGAACTGTCCGAAATGTGGCTATACACGCCAGGCCAATGAAACGGTGCCTGAATGGCAATGCCCCGCCTGCGGCATCGCCTATCGCAAATACCAGGCTGAGGAATCTCAATTACATCAACCTGCGAATCCCGCCTCAAGTAAACACGTCCATGGAAGTCAGGTTAACAAGCAAACTGGTTTTAGCTTTAAAAAAGTGAGAATCATTCTGCTATTGCTGCTGCTGGCCGGCGTGGCCCTGGACAGTTGGCTAACCATGCAACGCACGACCGACTGGGATCATTCCTTATGGGTGGTGGTCTACCCAATCAATGCAGAGGGCAGTCAGGCGGTGGATGACTATATAACTGCGCTCGTCGAGTCTGATTTCGCGTCGATCGAATCTTATTTTCGCGAAGAGGTTGATCGCTATGGCGTGGCGGTCAACAACCCTGTTGAAGTGAGGCTTGGGCCAGTTTTATCTGAGAGGCCGCCGCTGCCTCCGGAAAACAGTGACAGGCTGGGGGTGATGCTGTGGAGTCTGAAACTGCGTTACTGGTCTATCGTGAATGATCACTATGATGGACCACAGCCAGACATCAAGGTGTTTGCCTTGTATTACACCCCTGAAGAGAACAAACGCCTGGCCCACTCAACCGGTTTGCAGAAAGGCATGGTGAGCATTGTGCATGCTTTTGCCCATAAAAAGTTGGCTAGTCGAAATAATGTCGTCATGGCGCACGAGATGTTGCATACCCTGGGTGCAAGCGATAAATACGACTTGCTCAGCGGTCTGCCTGTTTATCCTCATGGCTATGCTGAGCCACAACGTGAGCCGCTTTTCCCACAACGCTTTGCCGAATTGATGGGGGCGTATATTCCTCTATCTGAATCCGAAGTTGAAATGCCCGCCAGTCTGGCTAAGACGCTCGTCGGCGTGCAGACTGCGCGTGAAATTGGTTGGCTGAAGCCGGACTAATGGCGTCCTATCTCGGCAATCTGATGTTGATGTCCGTGCTGGCGTTTTTTCTTGTTTTCTGGTGGAAAACGCAAGGAGTCAAGCAGTTTGCTTATCAGGCCGCCAAGCGTCGCTGTGATGAGTTTGGAGTTCAGTTGCTGGATCAAAGCGTTATGCTGCGCAGTATTTCTTTCAGGCGTGCGCCTTCGGGCAATCTTTCCCTCGTGCGCAGGTTTGAGTTTGAATTTTCCACAAGCGGTGATAAGCGCTATCGCGGCGAAGTGCAGATGCTGGGGTTGGCTGTTCATCGAATTGAACTTGAGACGCACCGGTTTCCGTAAACTAGCTAGTGGATTGTGTGATTGCTGGACAGCAATAAAAGAAATCGTTCTTAAATCACTTATTCCCATCTATATCTTGCCTGCCCGTCTAGGTAATCACTGTTTTTTTGTGTTGATTTGCCCAAATGTTAGATTTATTCCTAGTTGGGCGTATATGCACTACTTAACCAGTATAAAATAAGCATATTAGTGATTACCTGTGGGTTGGCGCATGTGTCAGGCAAAAGAGCCATCTGCTATACGTATTTTGAAAATTACTTATAACTAGCATGGAGTTAACTCGGAATGATGTCATATCGTTTCTCTCGTCGAATGGCGTTTCTAGTACTCATCGCGCTTTCTTCTCCTCAGGTAATGGGGCAAAGCCAGCCCCCCATCTCTGAAGAGGTATTTTGGGATGATGTGCCGATGGTGGTGTCAGCAACGCGAATTTCACAAGCCCTTATGGATGCGCCATTAGCAGTGACAATAATTGACCGGCGCATGATTGAGGCATCGGGGGCGCGTGAGATTCCTGAGTTGTTTCGATTGGTGCCAGGCATGGTGGTTGGCTATCACGATGGCCATACCCCGTCAGCCATTTATCAGATGACCAGCGATCGCTATGCACGTCAAATGCAGGTCTTGGTCAACGGTCGCTCGATTTATACCACGGCCATCGGCGCTATTCCCTGGGCTACTCTGCACGTCACGCTGGATGATATTGAGCGTATTGAAGTGGTGCGCGGGCCCAACTCCGCCAGTTATGGCGCCAACTCGTTTTTCGGGGTGATCAATATCATCACGCGCGAGGCGGTTCTAGATCAGGGTACTTCAGTGAAGGCCAACCTGGGTGACCAAGGCGTGCGTGAGGTGTTTTTACGTCACGGCGGTGGTGCCGGCAAACTCGATTATCGTGTCTCGCTCGGATTTGTTGAGGATGATGGGTTTATTAATCGGGTTGATTATAAACGGACTCAGACTGCGTCCATCAGGGCTGATTACCAACTTAACAGATCAGATGTGCTCAGTTTCGAAGGCGGTTTGGGGACGGGGCCGCGCGGTGTGGAAAATAGAACGGCCTCGGCATTGAGCCCGGAACGTGAAAAGACAGTGCTTAACCACCATCAACACATCAAGTGGGAGCGCAGACTGGGGTTGGGCGAAAGCATCTCGTTGCAGTTCTACCATATTTTTCAACGCAATTTTGAAACCTTCTCGACGGCCACGATTCCAATAGGTTCGGCAGGTGGTATCGACTGGGTGGTTGAGCCAATGTTTGTTGACTTCAGCCGCCGTACAGATCGCTATGATCTGGAGCTGCAACACAACGTCAATCTGGATGAAACCCTGCGTATGGCTTGGGGCGGCGGTATGCGTGATGATCAGGTATGGGGAGGGCAGAATCTGATGGCGAATGAGGAGATCCACAATCACCTCAAATACGGTTTTATGAACCTGGAGTGGAGCCCGCTGGAAAGCTGGTTGGTGAATGCCGGTGCGATGGTGGAAGACTACAGCACCATTGGCACCGAGATCTCACCCAGGCTTGGTGTGAATTACCGCTTTACACCAACACAAAGCATGCGAGTCACAGCATCAAGGGCAATTCGGGCGCCGGCGATGTTTGAATATGCTGCCAATTATGCCTTCTCTGGTAACACCAATTATTACTCGGGCACGACCCTGATAGGTGCCGGGCCGGATGTTGTCGATCAATACTGGCTTGGCACGCGTGAGACCAGTGTTGAGACAATCAATGCCTATGAGATCGGGTATCACGTCGTTCCCAAACAAGGCAATGCAGAGATTGATATCAAGCTGTTTCGTAATGTAGTGAAAGACTTGATCGGGCTGGTCAGCCATACGGGTGCCGGTGATCTTGACGATAAGAACTGGTTTTTTGAGAACCGCAGCAGCATGTTTGTGATGAAAGGGTTTGAGATAGAGGGGAAGTTTACCTTTATTGACAGTTCAAGCCTTCATCTGGGCTACTCTTATACCGATATAATTGAGGTCATAACAGGTGCGACATGGGTTGAAAATGATTTTTATCGCGCACCGCAGAATGGCTTCAGCTTGCTGTATATGATGGACTTCGATCAAGGCTACAGTGCGGGTGTCGGTTATTACTTTACCGACCGTGTTCAAGGGTGGGATAGCGCTAGTAATGATCAAGTGCGCGACCCAGTAAGGCGACTGGATTTAAAAGTAGCCAGAGCACTATCGCTGTTTGGTTTGCAGACGGAGCTCGCACTCTCTGCACGTAACGTTCTTGGGCGCTATGAAGAAATGGAAGTCTTACGGCCCAAGGCTAGTTTTCCTGAATTGAATGAGACGGATTCATCTGCGTATCTCACTGTTAAAATAAATATGTAGTGGTGAAGTTTGTGTCGTGGGGGCGGCAAATGTAGGCGGCAAACAGTTAATGAACGCGAAGAAGACAGCCTGGATAGTACTAGTCGCATTGGTGTGCTGCGCCAATGTCCAGGCTCGCCTATTGTTTTTATCTAGCCAGGAATCGCCTCTCTACAAGACATTCCAGCAAGGCTTTGAATCGAGCTTGGCGATGTCTGAACAGACGCCACAGATTTCCTATCTGTTGGCAGGCGCACTTGAGTCATCGGATGCTTTGGCTATATACGACACGATTGTGGTTGCCGGTGTCGAGGCTGCAAAAACGTTGGCGCAGGCAAGCATAGGTGACAGCAAGGTGATTTACACCATGTTGCCGTTAAGCAGTTATCAGTGGCTTAAGGACAATCAGCTGCTGGCTGATAATCATCAGGTGCTATTTATCGACCAGCCTGCCTATCGTTTTATTAACCTGATCAAGACCGCATTGCCCGCCGTGAATACGCTGGGCTATCTACATGGTGATGTTTCAGTCGCCTATTCGAAAAAGCTTGAGATAGCTGCTAAGCAGCATGAGATTGAGATTAAGGATGTGAGGCTGAATGCTGAGCAACGCCTGATGTCGACGCTTCAAGATTTGGTGCGGGGGAGTGATGCGGTGGTTGTATTGCCAGACCCATATCTTTTCAATCGCAGAACAGTACAGGGGCTTTTATTGGCTAGCCTGAGGCAGCGCAAACCAGTAATTGCGTATTCGGAATCATACGTTAAAGCAGGTGCCTTGATGGCCTTGTTTTCATCGCCCGAGCAGATCGGCCATCATACCGCCGAACTCGTAAGTTGTATCGAACAAAACTGTACTGATGCCACTATTATCGAGCAGTATCCTAAGTATTTTTCTGTCAGGGTTAGCAGGGTCATTAGCCGCCAGTTAGGTTTGACGATCTCTCCAGTTGAAGAAATTGAGCGACAGTTGCACACCTTAGAGCCCAAGCACTCTCC
>CALZIQ010000013.1:23920-44972 GCA_945787735.1 uncultured Chromatiaceae bacterium
TCTATCAATAGCAATTTTTCTTTCTTGTAATTGCCGATGTTTTTACTATGGTATTTGTTAGGTGTTGGGATATACACCTAAATGGCAGTATGTTTTTCAACAAGCAACTGTTCAGGAGGGGCTTATGAAAGAATCGCGCAGTGCCGCAGATGATGATCTGGTAATTGTGGGAGGCGCCGCATTTATTGTGTTTATTGTAGGCATGTTGGGCTCAATGCTGGTTTGATAATGGTGTTCGACATGTGTTTGTATCTCCTATGTTGAATATGCGATCGGGCTGATGCTAGTCCGTATCGCTACTAGAGGGCCGCTATGCGGCCCTTTGTTTTGTATACTGTTTGATTTCGTAAAAACAGGTGTTTATGGGTTTCAGCGTCGAGGCTATTGGACTTATCCAGTCTTGTTTTAAAGACAAATTTGGTGTGCCGCGTCAGCCCGGTTTGATCAAGTCTGTTAACGCCCGGCTGGATTTTTTTCCGCCTCATGATGGCGCTGAGGTCTCCAGACAGCTGGACGGCGTTTCGCATGTCTGGATAATATTCGTTTTTCACCACTGCTTGGGTCAGCAGGCTCGCCTCTCGGTACGACCACCACGCCTGGGAGGAAATCGTAAGCTTGGGGTGTTTGCCACCCGTTCCACCCATCGCCCCAACCCGATTGGGCTTTCAGTCGTAGAGCTGGCGGGCATCGAGCAGGGTGGTCAAGGGATCTCACTGTTGCTCAGAGGGGCGGATCTGGTAGATGGGACACCTGTGTTGGACATGAAGCCCTATGTCTCTATGTCGGATGCCATTCCGGGGGGCACTGCCGACTACGCCACCGATGCTCCCCAGCTGCGATTTGAGGTGGTGTTTAGCCCGCAAGCGGCGCAGCAATGCTGCGAGCATGCGGTCCGCTGGCCTGATCTGTATGGGTTAATTGTGTCGGTATTGAGCCAGGACCCTCGGCCTGCCTATCTTGCTGGCTCGGTTGGCAGCAGGGTGTACAGCGTGCGCTTATATGACTTGGATGTGCATTGGTCAGTCGCCGATCAAGCTTCGGTTGAGGTGCATTCGATCAACCGGGTACCGGCGGGATGACAGCGCGCTACCATGCTGGTATATAGTTTGATTATTACTCAAACGGATCGGCTTGAAATAGACGCGATGTTGGCAGGGTGTTTCTGTTATCATTGTCATCCAAATATAATATAGGGAAAGGGTGTGGGTATTAACCAGCCGCCCTTAAATACTGCCCGCCACCTACTGGCGGGGAAATAACTACAAAACAGTCATTTATGCTCAATAAGGATAGTTTTACACGGGAAGAGCTGCTGAGTTGCGGCCGGGGTGAGTTGTTTGGGTCAGGCAATGCACAGTTGCCATTGCCGCCGATGCTTATGTTTGACCGCATCACCAAGATCTCAAATGAAGGTGGTGCCAACGGCAAGGGGCAAATTATCGCCGAGCTCGATATTGATCCTGACTTATGGTTTTTTGCCTGCCATTTTCAGGGTGATCCGGTCATGCCAGGCTGTCTTGGCCTGGATGCAATGTGGCAGCTGATTGGCTTTTTCCTTGGTTGGAATGGTGGTCCCGGTCGTGGCCGTGCCCTGGGTGTTGGCGAAGTCGGTTTTCGTGGCCAAGTGACACCAGATAAAAAGCTAGTGACTTATCGCATCGACATGACCCGTGTGATCATGCGTAAACTCTATATGGGTGTGGCCAACGCAGAAATGGAAGTTGATGGCAAGGTGATTTACACTGCCAAGGATCTGCGCGTTGGTTTGTTTACCTCCACTGAAAATATGTAAGGGTGTGACCAGTGAGACGAGTGGTTGTCACAGGACTTGGGATCGTTTCCAGTATTGGTAATAACCAAGAACAAGTTACGGAATCATTGAAGTCTGGCCGTAGTGGGATTGAGCTCAGCGAAGAATATTCAGAGCTGGGGTTTCGTTCCCACGTACATGGATCCATTCATGTTGATACGGAAGCACTGATAGATCGCAAACTGCGTCGTTTTATGGGGGATGCCGCTGCCTATAATTACATCGCCATGGCCCAGGCAATTGATGATGCCGGTTTAAACGAAGAACATGTTTCTACTCCCCGGACCGGCTTGGTAATGGGTTCCGGCGGGGCCTCGCACGCCAACACCGTTGCTGCTGCAGATATTCTGCGTCAAAAAGGGATTCGCCGTGTCGGGCCATACATGGTGCCAAAAACCATGGGCAGTACTACCTCGGCCAATTTGGCCACTGCTTTCAAGATCAAAGGTGTTAATTACTCCATCAGTTCAGCCTGTTCCACCAGTGCTCACTGTATTGGCAACGCCATGGAGCAGATTCAGCTCGGCAAGCAAGACATGGTCTTTGCCGGCGGCGGTGAGGAACTGGGCTGGGAAGGCTCCATGATGTTCGATGCGATGGGTGCCCTGTCATCCAAATATAATGACACTCCTGACAAGGCCTCGCGCGCCTATGATGCCGAGCGCGATGGATTTGTCATCTCCGGTGGTGGTGGTGTGCTGGTGCTTGAGGAACTGGAGCATGCCAAGGCCCGCGGTGCCAAAATCTACGCCGAGCTGGTTGGTTATGCCGCTACCTCAGACGGTTTCGACATGGTACAGCCTTCCGGTGAAGGTGCGATGCGTTGCATGCGTCTGGCGCTGGAAGGGGTTGAAGGCAAGGTGGATTACATCAATGCCCACGGCACCAGCACACCGGCAGGTGACATGAAAGAGCTAGAGGCGATTCGCGAAGTCTTTGCCGATCATATGCCCGCTATCAGCTCAACCAAGTCGCTGACCGGTCACGCTCTTGGCGCGGCGGGAGTCAACGAGGCGATCTACTCGCTGTTGATGATGCAGCATAATTTTCTCTGTGCCTCGGCCAATATCGAAACCCTGGACCCTGCCGCAGAAGGTATGCCGATCCTGCGCGAGCGCAAGGACAATGTGAGTGCCAATATCATGCTCTCCAACAGCTTTGGTTTTGGTGGCACCAATGCCTGCCTGGTGTTCCAGCGCTACAGCGCTTAGTGCGAGTATTCCTCTTTTTGAATCTGATGCCCCGGATGGCGCGATGCGACATCCGGGTTTCTTAATTTTGGCACCACGATAAATTTAGATACGTAGATGCAATCTTCTTCCCGCTTCTTTGCCACGGCGCCCAAGGGCATGGTGGCAATCCTAATGTCTGAGTTGAGCGACTTAGGTGCAAACGAAGTGCGCGAACAGCCCGCCGGGGTTGAGTTCAGTGCCGATCTCCCAGTCGCATACCGAATCTGCCTCTGGTCACGCAGTGCCAACCGGCTGTTACTCCCGCTGACATCGTTCCAGGCCGAAACGCCTGAGGCACTCTATGAGGCTGTGCAAGGCATCGATTGGGCAACGCATTTTAATCAGCACGATACCTTGGCAATCGATTTTGTCTCACGCAATTCCAAAATTCAGCACAGTCAGTTTGGCGCACAAAAGGTCAAGGACGCTATCGTCGACCAGTTTCGTGCCTCCACTGGTGAGCGACCGTCTGTTGATGTGCAACGTCCGGATATTCGCATCAATGTCTTTCTACAGCGAGATGAGGCGACGCTTTATCTGGACCTCTCCGGCGACAGCCTGCATATGCGTGGCTATCGCCAGACAGGCGGTGCAGCACCGCTGAAGGAGAATCTGGCTGCCGCGATTCTGCTGCGTGCTGAATGGCCTAAAATCGCAGCGGCGGGTGGTGCGCTAGTCGACCCCATGTGTGGTTCGGGCACTTTGCTGATCGAAGCAGCCATGATTGCTGCTGATATCGCGCCTGGACTGCTAAGGCAACGTTATGGTTTTCTCGCCTGGCAAAAGCATGATGCTGAGTTGTGGCAGTCTTTGCTGGATGAAGCCCAGCAACGGCGAGAAAAGGGCTTGGAAAAACTACCCCCAATCTTCGGTTATGACGTTCACCCCAAGGCCATCGAATTCGCCCATAAAAATGTCACTGCGGCAGGGCTGGATCAATACATACGCATTGCTAAATGCGACGTGACTGAACTGCAGTGTCCCGCAGAGATGGAGACAGGCCTGTTGGTGGTCAATCCCCCCTATGGTGAAAGGCTGGGTGAACGTGATTCCCTCGAGCCGCTTTATCAGGCCCTGGGTGAGCGGCTGAAATCTGAATTTACCGGCTGGCAGGCAGCGGTTTTCACTGGCAATTCCGAGCTGGCCAAGCTCATGGGCATCCGTGCTGCCAAACAGCACAACATGTTTAACGGTGCGCTGCCGTGCAAGCTGCTGCGTTTTGATGTTCAACCCGAATGGTTCATGAGTGAGCAGCGCGGTCCACGTCCAGCCAAGCCGGAAGAGCTGGGTCCTGGGGCAGAGATGCTGGCCAACCGCTTGCGCAAAAATCTGAAAGAGCTGGGCCGTTGGGCTAAACGGGAAGGGGTAAGTTGTTATCGCCTCTATGATGCCGACATGCCGGAATACGCCTTCGCCATCGATCTATATCAGGGCGAACAGCGCTGGGTCCATGTGCAGGAATACGAGGCGCCCAAATCGGTGGACGAGAAAAAAGCTCGCCAGCGACTACGCGAAGCGATGGCGGTGATTCCGCAGGTGTTGGAACTGCCGCATGAAAATGTCTACTTTAAAGTGCGCAAGCGGCAGAAGGGATCGGCGCAGTATTCCAAGCAGGCCTCCGAGAAACAGTTTTTTGAAATTGAAGAAAAGGGTTGCCGCTTCTGGGTCAACTTCGCAGACTATCTCGATACCGGTCTGTTTCTCGATCACCGCATTACTCGCAGATTTGTCGGCGAAATGGCGGCCGGCAAAAGCTTCCTAAATCTGTTTGCCTATACCGGCAGTGCCACGGTCTATGCTGCAAAAGGAGGGGCGAAGTCGACCCTAACAGTGGATATGTCCAACACCTATCTCGACTGGGCCAAACGCAACATGGCATTGAACGGCTTTGACGATGATACGCACCAATTTGTTCAGGCCGACTGTCTGGAATGGCTCGAGAAAGGCGGGGTCTACAAACGGCAAACATTTGACTTGATCTTTCTTGATCCGCCCACCTTTTCAACATCCAAACGCATGTCAGAGGCCTTTGATGTGCAGCGCGATCACAAGCGCCTGATTGAATTGGCCATGGCGCTGCTATCAGCGCAGGGAGTTTTGGTTTTTTCCAATAATTTCAGAAAGTTCAAGCTTGATCCCGAACTCGAACTGCAATTCGCAGTTGAGAATATCTCTGGTAAAACCCTGCCCCGTGATTTTAAACGCAATCCCAGAATCCACAGCTGTTGGCGTATTTGCCACCACAATCAGTAATTCCCTAAGTCTTCACGATTGAATTGACTGCGCTGAATATAGGCGCAGGTGTCGTTCCGTTGTCCTTTTCTTTTAGATAGCTAACTTAAAGCATTGTTAATTAAGGTCGATAGTCTACCCGTGGAGTAAAAAACTGGGATCTGATCGGGTACTGAAGATGCTGGGGAATGAATGGATTCATGTGGAGCGTCGAATGAAAGTTAAAATTTTCCTGTTATTTATGCTGGGCATTTGGACGGCATCTTTTGTTGCGGCCGCAACGGAAGACGCCAGGGTAAATGCCACCAGCGATGTGCGTGTCGTGATAGACATCTCCGGCAGCATGAAAAAAAATGACCCGAAAAATCTCCGCGTCCCCGCCCTTCGTTTGCTTACCCAACTGATTCCAGAAGGCCAGCAGGCTGGCGTCTGGGCCTTTGGCCAATACGTCAATATGTTAGTAAAGCAGGATAAGGTGGATTCGGCTTGGAAAGATAAGGCCTACAAGGCTGCCAAGGAAATCAACTCCAAAGGCCTGTACACAAATATTGAAAGCGTCTTGGAAAAGTCGACTTGGGACTGGAAGAAGGCCGACGATAAAACCAATCGTAGTATTATTTTTCTTACTGATGGCGTTGTGGATATTTCTAGGGACTCGGCCGCCAATGCCGAATCTCGGCGTCGTATTCTGAATAAGATCTTGCCACGTCTGAAAGAAGCAGGGGTCACTGTGCATACCATCGCGCTTTCAGATGATGCTGACAAGGCCTTCCTGAGACAGCTTTCATCAATGACGGGCGGCTGGAACGAGATCGCAAAGGACGCCTCACAGTTGGAGCGTATTTTTCTCAAACTGTTTGAAAAATCGGTGCCGGTGGAAACCTTACCTCTAAAAAACAATCGCGTGCTGGTGGACGACAGCATCAAAGAGCTGACCTTGTTGATTTTCAAAAAAGAGGGTGCGCAGTCAGCTGCCCTCGTTACACCAAGCGGTGAAAAACTCAATCATGAAACAAAACAGGAGAATCTTCGTTGGCGCCACGAAGAGCGCTATGACCTGATCACCATAGACGCTCCGGCCGCCGGTGAATGGGGGGTCAATGCAGAGTTGGACCCAGACAACCGAGTCATGGTGGTGACCGATCTTAAGGTTCGTGCCAGTCGCTTGCCGAATATCATGATGGCCGAAGATGCTATGGCCTATTTTGTCGAGCTGGAAGAAGAAGGCAAGGTGATTCGTAAGCCTGAGTTTCTTGATTTTGTGCATATTTCGCTGGAGAGATCCGCTAAGGGTGAGCACCAGAAAAGCATCCCTCTCAGGGATGATGGTGAAAGTATCGACAAGCGTGCTAGCGACGGTCGTTTCAGCGCTAGGGTGGGTGGTCAGTTGACGGCAGGCATATACGAATACGAAATGCAGGTTGACGGGATGACCTTCAAACGCTCGAAACGAGATAGCGTGCGCGTGGTTGAAAAGCCGGTTGCGGTCACTGTCAAGGAAGAAAAAGCAGGCGACCCGGCGGAATACTCGCTAACGCTGATACCGTTTGCTGAATTGATCAAACCGGACACCCTCCATCTTGAAGCGAGCGTCTCAAAGCGGGGCGGTGGTAAGGCCTCGGTGAATATTCCTCGTGCCGGCCCAAGTGAATGGCGCTTGGATATGAAAATCAATGCAGGTGATATTTACGATGTAAGCATCGCTATGCAGGCAGAGCGACTTAATGGACATGAGATCAAAGATGACCTCGGTAGTTTCGAGCTGGGCAGTGGCTCGGCCGATGTGGCCTTTGATCACTCCGAGGAAACACCTCCCGATGTTGAAAAGCATGTTGAGCCTGAAAAGCCTGCAGAAGTAAAACACGAAGAGCCCCCTGTGCCGGAAAAACCACATGAAGCGGCGCCTGACGCCGAGCCTGAGCATGAAGAGCCCGAGGCTGAGCACGAAGCAGCTGATGAAGAAGAGCATGCGGATGAGGAAGAGCATGTTGATGAAGAATCCCCGAATTGGATCATGGTCGCCGTCAAGATTATCGGGCTGAATGGTGTGTTGTTTGGAATTGGATTCTTTGTTTGGCGCAAGTGGTTCCGCAAGCCTAAAGACTCGGAAGAGGGAGAGGCAGAAGCAGAGGAAGAGGAAGAGGAGGAAAAGGAAGGGGGCGAAGCTGATGATAAAGATTGATCCCGCAATCCTGATTATTCTCGGCGAGGTCGTGCTTGGTCTCGTTATTGCCCTTATTGGCTTGGTGATATATCTGGTCAAATCAAAAAAACGAGACAAGGCGGCTGCGGTTGCTTTAAAAAAGCGTATCAAGAGCAATCGGGATAAGCGTAAAGGGAATCTCGAAGCGGTTCTTACACAAAAGAATCAGGACGAAGAACAGCAGCAAGAAAACGAATCAATCGCGGAAAATTTGGTTGAGCTTGAAAATAAATTTTCCAACCGTCTGGTTGAAATGTATATGAAGCGCAACTCGACTGCATTGCAGAGCCTTGACAGAATGATGGGTGACTATACCTCATCCTATCTGGATATGGTTGCGCTGATGCGTGAACGCCTTGATGAGGAAGGTGCAACTTCAGAGGAAACTCAAAAACATCTTGAGCACCTGGAGCAGGAAGGGCAAAAACTAGCGCAAGAAGTTGCCGGGCTTAAGGGAGAGAATGAGCGTCTGTCGGAAGATCTCAAACAGGCATATAACGAAATTGAACAGACCATGCGTGAATACACGCTAGCTTTCAGAGGGGAGAAAAAGACAAAATCTGAAGCGCCAGCACAGGGTGAAACCAACGCAGTGACTGCCGAAGCCACAGAAGTGTCTCGCCAATCAATTGAAGAACAAAAAGCATCTGAACCGGAGGTTAACGAAGATTTAGGCGAGTCAGAAATTTTGGTAGATGAATCGATGTTGGATGGGTTTGCTGAACCTTCCGAGACGGATGAGATGCCCGCGGTAGACGCTCCCCCTACAGAGCCTGTATCCGCCGATGCGCCAGAAAAATCTCCTGACAGTGAAGCCGAAACGCTGGCTGATGGATCCATGCAGGAGGTAATTGCAGAGCCCGCTGAACAGACATCGGCTGTTGACGAGTATGACTCAGAGCCTTTAGCTGATCTGGATAACGATGGTTTTGAGAATTTGATTGACGAATCACTGCTGGATGGATTTGGCATTACAACACCTGTTGACGATGAGCCCGCACCGGAACCCGCACCGGAACCCGCACCGGAACCCGCACCGGAACCCGCACCGGAACCCGCACCGGAACCCGCACCGGAACCCGCACCGGAACCCGCACCGGAACCCGCACCGGAACCCGCACCGGAGCCAGCGCCGGAACCAAAACCTAGTGCCGGGCAGGCGGCAGGCATACTGGCCGATATGGGGGTGAATGATGACCAGTCGTTGGAAGACCTTGTTTTGCACGCCATGGCTGAAGAGAGTGCCGCGCAGAAAGAGGCCGAACAGAAGTCTGAGCAGACACAGGATGAGGACCCCGGTAATACTGAGCAAAAGCCGGCAGGCCGTGGCCCCGTAATTGATCTGTCAAAAGATGACGACATCGTGGTGTCTGGTATTGATGTGGCGGTTGAACCAGATGACCTGTTGGGTGATGTTTTGCCTGAAGAAGATATCTTGTCAGTGGATGAAACAGATCAGTCACAAGCAAACCCTTCAGACACATTTGATGAGGATGAGTTGTTGTCTCAATTGGCTAGTATCGAAGATGATGAGTCCTTTGACGGACTTGAAGGCTTTGGTGAAATAGCGGAAGAGTTTGAGTCAGAGGGTAAGAAGAAAAATTAGTTGTAGTAGCTCAGATCTTATCTCTCTATAAAGGTTGTTTGTAAGGTGTGCCCGCAACTTCTTGAACAAGTTTGGGGACGAGATAACCCGGCAGCCGTTTGCGCATTTCAGTGACAAGTTGTTTTGCTAAGTCTTCATCTGCGTCAAAATGGGCGGCGCCTTCCACTTTGTCGAGCTTGTGCAGGTAATAGGGCATGACACCTGTTTCGAAGAGTGCCTCACTCAGGTGGCAAAGCGTATCACCATCATCATTCACACCGTGCAATAAAACAGCCTGATTTAGCAGGGTCATGCCGGTTGATTTAAGCTTGTGTAAAGCTGTTTTAACACTGGCATCAATTTCATTGGCGTGATTGCTGTGGATTACCATTACACTCGTTAGACGAGTTTGTTTGAACCACTCTAGCAGTGGTTCATTGATACGTTCCGGTAGCACTATCGGGTAACGGCTGTGGATGCGCAAACGTTTCAGGTGTGGGATTTGTTCCAGCGCTGTCATTAATTGCAGCAACGCTGAGTCGCCAAGTGAGAGTGGATCGCCACCACTCAAGATGACTTCGCTGATGTTGGCATCCTGTGCAATTTCATTCAGCAGAGGTTGCCAGAGTGAAGGCCTTGCAGCTTGTTCATGATAGGGAAAATGACGCCGGAAACAGTAGCGGCAATGAATGGCGCAGGCCGCCGTGGTCATAATTAACACTCGGCCGTGATATTTTTGCAGCAGCCCTTGTTTAATGATGGCATCGTGGTCGCCAACCGGGTCGGTGGTGAATCCCTGGACCTCTTGCATTTCTGCGCCGATAGGCAGCACTTGTCGCAACAGCGGATCATTTTCATCTCCTTTGCGCATCCGAGCGACATAGCCCCGTGGGACGCGCAAGGGAAATTGCGCAGCCGCTGTCTCGCTCAGGTCAATCATGTGGCGAGAAAGATTGAGCATTTCCAGCAGCTCATATGGATCACGAACGGCATCTGCCAGAATTTGTTGCCAGCCATCCGGCTGTGGCTGCAAAAGTTTGAGCTGTAACATGGGGCGGTTTTTGTCTAAAATAGCGCGTTTTATCGGGCGCCTTGGGCTCAGGTCATCTTTGACCGGGGCAGGCAAGTATAGCCCGGTTGGTGTGAATGAGAAAATGAGGACGATATGGCGACCTACAGCACGAATGAATTCAAAAGCGGCCTGAAAATCATGATAGACAATGATCCCTGTGCCATTGTTGAAAATGAATTTGTGAAACCAGGTAAGGGTCAAGCCTTTAACAGGGTGAAAATCCGCAATCTGAAGACGGGTCGTGTTGTCGAGCGTACCTTCAAATCTAATGAGTCTGTCGAAGCGGCAGATGTAATGGATACGGAAATGCAGTATCTCTATAACGACGGCGAGTTCTATCATTTCATGCTGCCGGATACTTTCGAACAATACGCTGCAAGCGCTGAGGCGGTGGGTGATGCCGCGCAATGGATCAAGGGTGAAGAGTCCTGTGTTGTGACCTTGTGGAATGATGCGCCGCTGGCGGTGACACCGCCCAACTTCGTAACCCTGACGGTTAGCGATACCGATCCCGGTGTGCGCGGTGATACCTCCGGCGGAGGCGGCAAACCTGCCACGTTGGAAACCGGCGCGGTGGTACGTGTGCCCTTGTTTATCGATATCGGTGATGTGCTTAAAATCGATACGCGCACCGGCGAGTATGTTTCCCGCGCTAAGGAGTAAGCCGGAGTTTCCAGGTTGAATCCTCGTCGGGACTGGCGCCCAGCAGCGTCGCTGCAGAACCTACAACATCGTGCCCGGCTCCTGGCCAGGATCCGGGCCTTTTTTTCAGAGCGGGATGTGATGGAGGTAGAGACGCCTTTACTCTCAGCCGCTGCGGCAACTAGCCTTTATCTGGACAGTTTTGTGACCCGCTATCTAGGGCCGTTAGCGCCGCAAGGCCAGGATTTTTTTCTGCAGACTTCGCCCGAGTTTGCCATGAAGCGTTTGCTCGCCGGCGGTAGCGGCCCGATTTATCAGATCTGCAAGGCCTTTCGAAATGGTGAGGCCGGTGCTTACCATAATCCCGAATTCACCCTGCTGGAATGGTATCGCCCCGGCTTTGATCATCATGCCCTGATGGATGAGGTGGAGGCGCTGCTGGATTCAATCTTGGATATCGGGACTTTTCAGCGCATTAAATATCGTGATCTGTTTCTGGGCAGGGCTGGGTTCGACCCGTTTATCTTTACGGTTGAAGAAGCAAAGGCCTGTTTGCAACAACATGGCATCACGGCGCCGGACATGGACGGGGCGACTAAGGATGATTGGTTGATGCTGATCCTGACCCACATCATCGAGCCGAATCTTGGTTCCGGGGCAGTGTTTATTTATGATTTCCCTGCTTCTCAAGCCATGCTCGCGCGCCTGAGTCGAAGTGAGCCGCCCACGGCCGAGCGTTTCGAGCTCTATGTAAACGGCATTGAACTGGCCAATGGCTTTCATGAGTTGGCCGATGCTGCCGAACAGCGGCGACGTTTTGAATCAGAAATGCAGCAGCGCAAGCATCTCGGGATGGCTGAACTGCCTATGGATGAGGCTTTGATTGATGCTCTTAAGCATGGATTGCCTGACTGTGCTGGTGTTGCCTTGGGAATCGATCGTCTGCTGATGCTGGCAGCAGGTGAGCAGGCCATTGCTGAAGTGCTGGCATTACCGCTGGATCGTTGCTAGATTTTAAGTGTCGGGCAATTGGTTATGTCCATAAGCCCATTGTTTTGTGTGAATTTTCTGATCGCTTGGCTCTGGATTGCCGCTGAGTAATTCATTGGTTTTTAATTGGTTTTTAATGTAAATATTTATTTATCATGATTTTTGCAGATGTCTGTTGTAATGGGCATAGAGGTTGCCGCATGATGGGCTAAAGCTGGCTGCTATTTCTACCGGTAGTGTGAAGGGTGGAAATAGTATAAATCTATAACGCTCGGGGGCTCAGAGGTCTATTAAATGGAAAAACGCTGGGCTACAAGAAGGCCTGTACATATCAGAGTTGACGTGCATTACAAAGACATGGAAATTGTTAACTGTCAGACTCGTGATGTCAGTCTGAACGGTGCTTTTGTCGAGATTAAACAGGTACAACCTGTCACCAATGCGCCGGTGGATCTGCTTTTTCGTGTCGGTGATGCCAGCCGTTTTACCAAATACAAAGTGCAGGGAAAAGTGGCCAGGACGGCAGGTGATGGTATTGGTGTGATATTTAACGAGCAGGGTATTTCTTCCTTCCGTACCCTGCGCCAGCTTCTTCAAGGCTGACGTGCTAGCGTTCTAGGGTTGCTCCAAGCGGCTGCCCCATTACCACGGCCTGGTCGGCTTTCAGCGCTTCGCTCCATTGCATTTGTCCCGGGCCAAACAACACAACCACGGTTGAACCCATATTAAAGCGTCCCATCTCCGCCCCTTTCTCGAGCGCAAGGTCGGGCAGGTTGTCGCGGTTGCAGTGTTCGAAGGCGCGAAAGGTTTTGTCGCCATAATTTCCGCTCCAGACGGTCTCGATGCCGGCAACGAAGATAGCCCCCACCAGAATCACCGCCATCGGGCCGTATTCCGTTTCGTAAACAGTCACCATGCGTTCATTGCGTGCAAACAACTCGGGAATGGCGCGAGTAGTGGCGGGGCTAACACTAAACAGGCGCCCTGGCACATAGACGGTTTCCGTCAGTTTGCCGCCCAGTGGCATGTGGATGCGGTGATAGTCACGGGGTGACAGGTAGATGGTGGCAAACTGGCCACCGGCAAAGCGATCATGCAGATGTTCCATGCCACCCAGCAGGGTTTTGAGACTGTAGTCATGCCCCTTGGCCTGAAAGATTCGGCCGTCTCGAATCGAGCCCAGTTGGCTAATGGTGCCGTCCACCGGGCAGGCGATGGCGTTTGCCTCCGCGGCGATAGGGCGGGCATCGATTTTCAAGGGGCGGGTGAAAAATTCATTGAAATGACGGTAGTTGGCCGGCTCTGGATCGGCGGCAATGTTCATGTCTACATCAAAGCGTTTGATGACAAAACGGATCACTACATTTTTCAACGGCGGCCACTGACAGCGAGTGACCAGATACATCAGTTTTGAAAGTAGGTGATGAGGCAGGGGGTATTGAATCAGGGCTTTTAGGCGATCGAGTAAGGACATGGCGTGGCTATATTCAGGCAGTTTCGGCTGGCGTATCCTACCCTAATAGCGTTGATAAACAAAACACCGGTGCGTAGAGGGGAACAGGCAAAATGGAACTGACAGATCTGGCGCAGGCCGTGGGTGAGCGGCTGAGCAAGCGGGAGATGATGCTGGTGACAGCGGAATCCTGCACCGGCGGCTGGGTGGCGCAAGAGGTTACGGCGGTGCCGGGCAGCTCCGGCTGGTTCGAGCGCGGTTTTGTCACCTATACCAATGTGGCTAAGCAAGAGATGCTGGGCGTTTCCTTGAATACACTGGAACAGCACGGCGCTGTTTCAGAAGAGACAGTGCGCGAGATGGCTCAGGGGGCTTTGCAGCACAGCCATGCCCAGGTCGCGCTTGCCGTCAGTGGTGTGGCTGGGCCGAGTGGTGGCTCGATGGTGAAACCGGTGGGCACGGTTTGCTTTGGCTGGGCCAAAAGAGGAGCGCAGCCGGTCAGTCGCAGGATGCATTTCTCCGGCGATCGCGAGGCGGTGCGCCGCCAGGCGGTGGTATATGTCCTGCGCGGTGTGCTTGATTTGCTTCAGGATGGCTGAGTGCGAACGGTTATTTTTGGCGCTCTGGCCCGAGGTCCATCAACAGCGGAACTGGGCTGCACAGGCGCAGAAGTTATTGCCTGCCGGCTGTGGGCGCCTGGTACCGGCGCAAAATCTGCACATCACCTTGTTATATCTGGGCGGGCTTAGCTTGGAGACGCGTCAGGTCTTAGAGCAGAAGCTGGAGTGCATCCATGCCCAGCCTTTCGTATTAATGCTCGATCAGTTTGGTTACTGGCGCAGGCCACAGGTGTTTTGGTGGGGTGCGAAACAGACCCCCGCGCCGCTTGAACAACTGGTGCAGGCGTTGCGCCAGGCCGCCAAGATCTGTGGATTGGAGGTTGAGCACCGCCCTTACAGGGCCCACTTGACCCTGGCACGTAAGGTCAGGCGCGCGCCAGGGCGGATCTCGGTCGAACCGTTTGAATGGGCAATCAAGGAATTTGTTCTAGTGCGCTCCACCTTATTGCCGCTGGGGGCGCAATACGAGGTGGTACGGCGTTGGCCGCTCAGTGAGAAAGCTTAGGTTGGCTGTGATTGATATGGAATAATGCCGGGCATTGTCAGTCGAGTTGTTTGATTGTATAGTACTGTACGTTTACACAGTTAATCACGGGGAATGAAAATGGATGATAACAAGCGTAAAGCGCTAAACGCAGCGCTGGGCCAGATCGAACGTCAGTTTGGTAAGGGTTCCATTATGCGGATGGGTGATGAAGGCGTTGTGCGCAATATCGATGTCATCTCCACAGGTTCGCTGGGGCTGGATGTAGCCCTGGGCATCGGTGGTCTGCCCCGTGGTCGTGTGGTGGAAATCTATGGGCCTGAGTCTTCAGGTAAAACAACCATGACGCTACATGTGGTGGCCGAAGCGCAGAAACTTGGTGGTACCGCAGCCTTCGTCGATGCCGAGCACGCACTGGACCCACAATATGCAGAAAAACTTGGCGTCAATATAGATGACTTGTTGGTGTCGCAGCCGGATACCGGCGAACAGGCGCTTGAGATTGCCGACATGCTGGTGCGCTCTGCCGCGGTTGACGTGGTGGTGATTGACTCTGTGGCGGCCCTGACGCCCAAAGCTGAAATCGAAGGCGATATGGGGGATTCCCATGTCGGTCTGCAGGCACGCCTGATGTCCCAGGCTTTGCGTAAATTGACCGCCAACATCAAGCGATCCAATACACTGGTGATCTTTATCAACCAGATCCGTATGAAGATCGGGGTTATGTTCGGTTCGCCGGAAACCACCACCGGTGGTAATGCGCTC
Source organism: uncultured Chromatiaceae bacterium (assembly GCA_945787735.1). GTDB lineage: Bacteria > Pseudomonadota > Gammaproteobacteria > Tenderiales > Tenderiaceae > Tenderia. Next base: position 39,009 of record CALZIQ010000013.1, read on the forward strand.
AAATTCTATTCTTCTGTACGTCTTGATATTCGCCGCATCGGCGCGATCAAAAAGGGCGACGAAGTGCTGGGTAACGAGACCCGCGTTAAGGTCGTCAAAAATAAAGTGGCGCCACCCTTCAAACAGGTCCAATTCGACATTCTCTATGGTGAAGGTGTTTCGCGTGAAGGTGAAATCATCGACATGGGTGTCAATGAAGGCTTTGTCGATAAGTCGGGTGCCTGGTACAGCTATGAGGGTACCCGTATCGGCCAGGGCAAGGACAATGTGCGCAACTTCCTCAAAGAGAATCCGGAGATGGCCCAGGAGATCGAAGGGAAGATCCGCGACAAGCTGCTGGCTAAGACGAATCCCGAGCCACAAAATGATGAGTTGGTCGAGGAGCAGGTCGAGGCCTGAGTCTGGCTGTATTGATGGTTTGAAAAACGCTCCTGCCTGGGGCGTTTTTTGTTTGCCAGAGAATGACTTGGTGGTTGGAGTTTGTGCGTCAGGAGATTTGGTCGCTGCTTGCTTAAAAGGGGAGTTTTCTCTACCATCAGCGGCAAGATTTCGTCAATAAACCTGGGTCGAATGTCGGATTCTAAAAAACAGGATTGCCAGGCTGCAGCCATCAGGTTACTGAGCCGGCGAGAACACTCATGCAAGGAGCTGAAACAAAAGCTACAGGCGCGTAGCTTCGATGCCTGCCTAGTTGACGAGGTTTTGGCCTCGCTGCAAGCTGAAAATCTCTTGTCAGATGATCGATTTGCTGAGAGCTATGTGCGTTCCAAGATGCACAAGGGCATTGGCCCGGTGCGACTTAAGCAGGAGCTGCGCGAGCACCAGGTAGATGATGAATTGATTCAGCGCTATTTGCGTGAACAGCAATGGCAGCAGTTGGCGATCGAGGTAAGACAAAAGCGTTTTGGCGCTGTTTTGCCACAAAGCTTTGAAGAGCGCGCCAAACAGATGCGTTTTCTGCAATATCGTGGCTTTAATGCAGAACAGATCAACAGCGCAATGAAACAGAATGATTGGGACTAAGAGTTAAGCGATGAAGAGTGCAGAAATTCGCCAGGCCTTTCTGGAATATTTCCGTCAGCATGGTCATGAAGTGGTTGTCAGTAGTCCATTGGTGCCGGGCAATGATCCGACCCTGTTGTTCACTAATGCCGGCATGGTGCAGTTTAAAGAGACCTTTCTTGGTCTGGAAACCCGCCCCTATACCCGTGCCACTTCATCGCAACGTTGTGTCCGTGCCGGTGGTAAGCACAATGATCTTGAAAATGTCGGTTACACCGCCCGTCATCATACTTTCTTTGAAATGCTGGGCAACTTCAGCTTTGGCGATTATTTCAAACGCGAGGCGATCCAGTATGCCTGGGAATTTCTGACCGAGACGCTGAAACTTCCTGCGGAAAAATTGTGGGTCACAGTCTACGAAGAAGATACAGAAGCAGCTGAGATCTGGCTCAACGAAATTGGCGTCTGTGCAGAGCGATTGACTCGCATTGGCGATAAGCCTGGCAAAAAGCACGATAGCGATAATTTCTGGTCTATGGGTGATACCGGCCCCTGTGGTCCTTGTACAGAAATATTCTATGACCATGGTCCGGACGTGGCCGGAGGCCCGCCCGGTACGCCGGAAGAGGATGGCGATCGTTACATCGAGATTTGGAACCTGGTCTTCATGCAGTACAACCGCGATGCCGACGGCAACATGACACCACTGCCGAAGCCTTCAGTCGATACCGGCATGGGCCTGGAACGTCTGGCCGCTGTGATGCAGCAAGTGCATAGCAATTACGACATCGATTTGTTCCAAAATCTAATCAAAGCTGCAGCGATAGCCACCAATGCGTCTGACCTGAGCAACAACTCACTTAAAGTGATTGCCGACCATATTCGCTCATGTGCATTTCTGATCGTTGATGGTGTCATGCCATCTAACGAAGGCCGTGGTTATGTGTTGCGTCGTATCATTCGCCGCGCTATTCGTCACGGCTACCAGTTGGGTATGAACGATAGTTTCTTTTATAAATTGGTGGCCACGCTTGCGAATGAAATGGGTGAGGCTTATCCAGAGCTAGTCAAAGCTCAGGCCCAGGTCGAAAGAATATTGCGGCTAGAAGAAGAACGCTTCGCCGAAACCTTGGAACAGGGTATGAAGATTTTGGAAGATGACATCGCCAAGCTCTCTGGTAAAGAGATTCCCGGCGATGTGCTGTTCAAACTCTATGATACTTACGGTTTTCCCGCCGATCTCACGGCAGATATAGCACGTGAGCGTGGGTTGACGGTCGACGAGTCCGGTTTTGAAAAAGAGATGGAGGCCCAGCGTGAACGGGCCCGTGCCGCGAGTACATTTGGCGGTGCCTATCCCGGCAAGATTGAGATAGATGCCGAGAGTGAGTTTACCGGTTATGAGCATCTGGCCGATGAGGCTAGCGTAGTGGCTCTGTTTGCGGGTAACCAGTCTGTTGATTCATTGAAGGCAGGTCAGGACGGCATGGTGGTTCTGTCGCAAACCCCTTTTTATGCTGAATCCGGTGGGCAGGTTGGCGATCAGGGCAAGCTGGTAGCTAATGGTGTGGTGTTTGAAGTAGTCGATACCCAGAAGCAAGGTCAGGGTGTGAATGCCCACATCGGTAAAGTTACAGAAGGTGTTATTAAGCTCGGCGATAAGCTAAATGCAAAGGTTGATGCTGCGCGTCGCCAGGCTATTATTCTTAATCACTCCGCGACCCATTTATTACATGCCGCGCTGCGTCAAGTGCTGGGCGAGCATGTCGCGCAAAAAGGCTCGTTGGTACAACCTGATCGTCTGCGTTTCGACTTTTCACACTTTGAGGCGATGACGGCTGAGCAGATCAATGACGTCGAAAACCTGGTTAATCAACAGATCCGCGCCAATGATGAAGTGGTGACCCGTGTCATGGGGTATGACGATGCCGTTGAAGCGGGCGCCATGGCCCTGTTCGGTGAAAAATACGGTGATGATGTGCGCGTGTTAAGCATTGGTGAGTTTTCAACTGAGCTTTGTGGTGGTACCCATGCACAGCGTGCCGGTGATATTGGCCTGTTCAAGATTGTGGTCGAGGCAGGCATTGCTGCGGGCGTGCGTCGTGTTGAAGCTGTAACTGGTCAGGGTGCGTTGGAATACATCGGTGAGACGGAAAAGAATCTCGCTAGCATTGCTAGTTTGATTAAAGGGTCTCGTGATGATGCGGCTACCAAGGTGGCACAGCTGGTTGAGCGCAGCCGCAAACTCGAGAAAGAACTGGATCAGCTCAAAGCCAAACTGGCCAGCAGCCAGGGTTCAGATCTGGCCGGTCAGGCAATTGAGGTAAATGGCATCAAGGTGCTGGCAGCTAAGCTGGAAGGTGGTGACCCTAAAGCGCTGCGCGACACCGTTGATCAACTTAAAAATAAACTTGGTTCTGCAGCGGTTGTCTTGGCCACTGTTAATGGAGATAAGGTATCGCTGGCCGCGGGTGTAACCCAGGATCAAACCAAGGTCGTTAAGGCGGGTGAGTTGGTCAACCATGTTGCCCAGCAGATCGGTGGCAAAGGTGGCGGTCGTCCCGATATGGCCCAGGCCGGCGGCAATAATCCTGCCGCGCTTGAAGGCGCACTAAGCTCAGTCGAGGCCTGGGTGCGGGAAAAAATGGCTTGATGCGATTTCAGCATTAGGTGATTTCTCCCACGTTGTACAGTAAACTGCGCACTTTTTTCGGATAACGCTGACGTTCAAATGGCATTAATCGTACAGAAATATGGTGGCACCTCGGTCGGCAGTGTCGAACGCATCGAGGCCGTTGCCGCTAAGGTTAAAGGCTGGCGTGACCAGGGCCATGATGTGATTGTGGTGGTTTCCGCGATGAGTGGTGAAACCAACCGCTTAGTTGAGTTGGCCCGCCAAATTCAAGATCGCCCCGTGCCGCGTGAACTGGATGTGCTGCTCTCAACCGGTGAGCAGGTTACCATTGCTCTCTTGAGCATGGCGTTGAACAAACTCGGTTGTGCGGCGCGTTCCTACACAGGCCATCAGGTTCATATTCGTACCGACAGCACGCATAACAAAGCGCGCATACTCGATATCGACGATAAGCGTATTCGTCATGATCTGGACCAAGGCCGGATCGTGGTGGTTGCCGGTTTTCAGGGTATGGATGAAGAGGGAAATATCACTACGCTTGGGCGTGGTGGTTCTGATACCTCGGCGGTTGCTTTGGCTGCGGCACTGAAGGCGGATGAATGTCAGATCTATACTGATGTTGACGGCGTCTACACCACCGATCCACGTGTGGTGCCCGAGGCGCGTCGTCTGGAACGCATTACCTTTGAAGAGATGTTGGAAATGGCCAGTTTGGGTTCCAAGGTGTTGCAGATTCGCTCGGTTGAATTCGCCGGTAAATACAATGTGCCCCTGCGGGTGCTGTCCAGTTTTGAAGAGGGTGAAGGCACCCTGATTACCTATGAGGAAGAGGAAATGGAAGAAGCGCTGATTTCCGGAATCGCCTTTAATCGTGACGAAGCCAAACTGACCATCGTCGGTGTGCCGGATCAGCCGGGCGTCGCCTCAAAAATTCTGAGTCCGATCGGCAAATCCAATATCGAAGTCGACATGATTATTCAAAACGTGGGTGCCGATGGTACCACCGACTTCACCTTCACCGTGCATCGCAATGACTATGGCAAGGCACTGGCTGTGTTGGAGCAGACCAAACAAGAGCTAGGCGCACGCGAAGTGTCCGGCGACAACAAGATCGTAAAAATCTCACTGGTAGGTGTTGGCATGCGCTCACATGCAGGTATCGCCGGCACCATGTTCGAGGCTCTGGCTAATGAAGGTATTAATATTCGAATGATCTCAACTTCGGAGATCAAAATCTCCGTTGTGGTAGATGAAAAATATCTCGAACTTGGCGTAAGAGCGCTGCATTCCGCCTTTGGTTTGGACGATAAACAGAAATAAATCAGTAGGATAGTTGTGTTTGAAAGCGGTTGCTCCGGCTCGCTTGTCTCCAGGGTCTTGAATTAATAGCTTTTTCTTCAGATATCAAATTGACGGTCGATAACTTATGCATGACAGGTTAGGTCAACCTGGTCAAGTTAACAAATAGCTTGGCAGACGGACCGGACCTACAGGAATTATGCAGATAAGGAGACCGATATGCTGATTTTGACCCGGCGTGTAGGAGAAACGCTGATCATTGGAGATAACGTCACAGTTACTGTGCTGGGCGTAAAGGGTAACCAGGTTCGAATTGGTGTCAATGCCCCGAAAGAAGTCTCCGTTCACCGCGAAGAAATCTATCTACGCATACAACAAGAAAAGGATGAAGAGCAAAAATCATCCGCACCCGCCGCAGATCAAAACGACGATCAAGAAGCCTCCGGCAATTCATAAAACATTCCAAATCAACCTTAAATAACAAAAAGATACTTTACGATCAGCCTATCAACCGGTATTCTTACGCCCTCAAATTGAGGGATGCTTTGTTAAGCGCTTTTCATGTGGTTTCCTGGCTCGGATTCCAACCATGCATAAGGTATAATTCCTCACTTTACGGAGAGATGGCCGAGAGGCTGAAGGCGCTCCCCTGCTAAGGGAGTATAGGGTTTATAGCTCTATCGAGGGTTCGAATCCCTCTCTCTCCGCCATTTATCAGTAACTGTCCTTACAGAGGGCAGTTAGTGATAAATGGCAAAGAACGGTTTCGACCCCTCGATGTATAAAAAGCTGGGTTCGACGACTGAAGCACGCGTAGCGTGTGAAAGGAGAACAGCGGAGTATCGCGACGCTGGCCCAGAGGGCAGGCCGAAGGCCAGTAATCCCTCTCTCTCCGCCATTATCAACTTGACACTAAGTGTCCGGATCGGGATAATCCCGGCCCTCAATAAGCGCCCGTAGCTCAGCTGGATAGAGTACCTGGCTACGAACCAGGCGGTCGCACGTTCGAATCGTGCCGGGCGCGCCAT
>CALZIQ010000014.1 GCA_945787735.1 uncultured Chromatiaceae bacterium
ACAAGGAAGAAGTCGTCGTCGTATTCCGAATAGATCCAGAAGCGCCGGCAAATGATGCAACCAGCTGTACATCACCGTCAGAAACGGGAGGGTCAATTATGCACAGTTGTAACCGGCGTACTCTCACCGCTGCTGGCGAATCTCTATATGCGCCGGTTCGTGTTGGCATGGAAGAAGCTCGGGCTAGAGCGAAGCCTTGGCAGTCGGATCGTGACCTACGCTGATGACCTTGTGATCCTATGCAAGCTAACTTGACCATAGGAATATCATGCCAAACAGAGATAGTTAGGTGTTAATTCGCCAGGCTCAGGGTCGGTGTTCGATAGTATTCGCACTGATCGCAATGCATTTGTTTCACGGCGATGCAAAGGGAGCTGGGTCGCAGATGTCGTTGGTCCGGTCGCATTCGAGTTCCATCCAATCGTAGAAGACAGCAGGGTTTCCTTCGATTGCGAAGATGATCCGGTCGATGGTTGGGAATTCACCCAGCGTGCGCTCGATCTGAGAGAAAAACTCTGCACTTCCGCAGCTGGATGTAACACCCGAAAGTTCGTCACGCTTGTCGTGCAGATCGACATATGCGGTTCCGGCTTCGATCTTCAGCCGTATCAATAGTCCATCAGTGCGTTCGGAAAAGTAGGATCGATAACCCTGCGAACGCTCCTCGGGCGTAGGTCCAAGAAACAGCGCCTCGAGTGCGGTAACAGCCCCATTGCGGCTAGACGATGAGGATCTTGAGACTGGAAATACTTCATCGCATATCGTCAAGCCATCAGTCAATTTGTCGTTGTTGAAATAGACGTTGAATCGACTGGTGGGCTGGTCTTGAGAGGGGGTCGGGGTTTGGTCGCAACCGCCTATGGCAACCAAGGTGATGATAACGGCTAACAGATAAAAAATCGACTTTGAGACCACGGCGGAACGCGTACGGAAAATGGGTTTGCGGAATCTGAACATACTGTTCGGACTAACATCAGCGCATAAAAGAAACCTCGCCGGCCCACTCGCAGGACACGCACCTATCTTGATATCGCTCTTCATTCGGAAATGTTTAATAGACCGCGTTCCGTATCCCAAACGACCAAGGCATCCTCGTCCACCTCAGTCTCCAACAAAACCTTGTCGCCGCGCATCACGCGAATTGTTCTGGCTGTGCCGATCTGATCGATCGCCTCTAACATGACCGCCGCTTTCTTCAGCACTTTTTCAGCATAGTCGGCCTCATTACCGCCTCCCGCGAGAGCCGCACCACGGTCGTTTGGATTGCTTTTCTTGTACTTGTGGCCAACGCTGAAGGCGATCAGGCCGCCATTTGGGAAAAAGCGCTGAATGCTTTCGACGAGGATTCTCGCCAGATCTGTTTGCCCGCGCTCGCTACGGATAATTTCCGCATGCAGCGGATTGCTTGCGAACAGTGGCTCAAGCAGGATGGCTGGCATATTGGTGTGCTTTAGGTTGCCATCACCACGTCCGTTCCAGCCACCGACCAGGATGCCGTTGTCACCCGAAACCTGGGTTCCGAAAAACGTAGCTACTGCTTTTGCATACCAACGCCCCCAGTTCTTGCTGGTGCGTGACGCATTTGAGCCCGTCACTACCACCGCGTAGTTGGCGGTGCTGGAGGAACTGCTATTGAAATGATGCTCGACGTAGGCAACTGCCTTGTCGTTGTTCGCCTTGCTTTGTCGCGTTGAGTAATTACCCTTGTAGAACTTAATCTTGTACACGCCGGCTCTCCTTTTCCTTGCTATGCGCTTTCTGTGTTGTCAAAAGATCGACACGCGAAAATGATTGCGCAATCTCAACCTGAAACCTGCCAGGTCTCCCCCTAACTTCACCACAATAAAAATATCTTTATGTACCAGTAACATCCAGCATTTGATTAGGTTCTTTCAAGCTTATTGGTATTGTGGTGTTAACTCTGATTTTAAATATACTTGATAGACTTCGGCCCCATTTTCCAATTTAACTCTGTATTTGATTGCTACCTTAAGCCTACTTAGCATTTAGTCCTACTAAAGATTCTTTAAATTTTCAGCAATCTAAGCAGTACAAGAGTCTTTGCTTTTTCATTCAGTCAAACCAGAATGACGAACCAACATTCGTTTGTTTTTGAGTCATAACGCACAAAAACAAAAGATCTTTCGTAGATAATTGCATACGTATTTCTAATACGCTTTCTATTTTTGTCTTTTCTAATGTTACTGCCCTAAGGAAGTTTATACGCCTTTATACTCACCCAAACCAGGACGGCGGCTCCTGGTTTTAATTTTTCTGTCCAAATATCTGCCTTTGAAAGCTACTCCCCTTAACCAGCTTATGCAATTACACATACCGCTCCTGTCGCCAGATGCTTTGCATCAACAACCAACATACGCCTTGCTTGGTTTTGTATCTACATTATAGTCGAACAGAGGCTGCTAGGAACCTGGATATCAATCCTATCGATGAAATGGTCTCCCCCTACTTCAGCTGCCGGCGACGTAATGCGCCATGATAGAAATGTTACAATTATCAATGGAAGAGGGGGAAGGCCATGAATGACATTACGACAGTTGGTTTGGACTTAGGCTCTCCGGATATAATCGCACGAGATTCACCGCGACAGTCACTTATGCAATTGTTTTAACAATTAATAATTCTACATTTTACGGCGTGTGAATACGCTTCTTTATCCAAACTCTGCTGCTATAGGGTACAGCACAATATTAGTCGGCAAGTTCACATCCGGCGCCGACAGTATTGTCATAACTCTTTTCAGTTAGGCATTATTCAATCACCACGGTAAGCGTAAGCAGCTCACTGTCTCGTTGTATTTTGAGCGGCACATCTGTACCCGGCGTAAAGTCATTGATAGGCACCCAGATAGAGCGAAGGCTTGTAACATTGCGATGGGCAAATTGCAGTAATTTGTCGCCGGGTTTTACTCCGGCCTTGGCGAATGGGTAGCCGTCAAAGGCTTTGATAACGAGGATGCCGTCTCCTTCATTTTGTTTTGCCACTTTTAATCCAACCTTGTAGCGGTGGCCATCTTCTATGCTTGTTTCTAGCATCTCTTCATAGGTATCACGTTGTTGTTTTGCATCCATAATGGCTTGCACTTTAGCCGCTTCTTCATTGTTGTTTTGTGCTTTTAGGATGTCTGCAAACAGAGTCAGCATCTTTATATCTGAACGCTCGTTGTATTCCCCCAGCAATTCACGCACGATGGGTTCTGCTTTGTCTTGCTGACCAGCATGATTAAAAAGCCTTGCAGCGAGTCGGCGAAAGTTACGTTCGCTAGGTGAATGTTGCAGGGTGAATTCTACAATCGCCATACGTGCCTGGGTGTCCATGCCAAAGAAGTCATCGCTGGTGATGTCTATTTTCGAATCGGCGCTGAGTAATGCCCTGCGCAATGTATATTTTGATTCGTTGGCGGCGCGGACTCGTTGCAGTTCGTGTTGTTTGGGGTCGAGTTCGATGGCACGCTTGAGTGATACGAAGGCGGCAGCGTAGTTTTCTTGTTTGGCTTGTTGACGGCCGAGGCCGGCAATATAAAGTGCATTTTCGGGATCTAATTCAGTGGCTTCTTGAATCAGCTGGATTCCTTTTGTTATGTTTGTCTCCTGATTAACCAGCCATTCACCATACCAGTAGGCAATGTCTGCATTCGTTGGCGCCAATGAATGTGCTTTGGCAAAGAGCTCGTCGATTGCCGCGGGTGATTGCCAGCGTTTGTCATATTGTAATAAGCGGGCAAGGGTGATTAAGAGCTGGGCATGATTTTGTGTTGTGAAGTCATTATCGATCAGGCTAAAGCCGCTGGTGACCAGGTCAGGCATGGTGTTCAGATGTTCTTCGGGCAGTTGGGCACCGTAATAGTCCACCTCACGCAGTAGGTTGCGTGAGCGCAAGAAGAAGTGTCGCAGCCGCAGTTGCTGGTCATTGGGGTTAAGCTGTATGGCCTGGTTGAGACTAGCTTCGGCATATTCCAGGTTGTCGAGCTTGAGGAAGTGTTCAGCGGCATTCATGTGCGCAGCAAACATCTCTCGCTGTTGTTGGCGTTGTTCTATATAGAAATAACCTTCCTTAAGCGCATAGAAAAGGCTGAGCAGGGCGGTTGTGATTCCGATTAGCCCAACTATTTTTTTTGTGAAGCGTTGCGCGGGGCTAGGGTGACTTAAGTGCTCGCCACAGTGTTGGCACTTTGTTGCCTTGGGATGGATCGGCTGCTGGCAATAGCGACAGACAATAGGTTTGCTTAATGATTCTTGAGGGGACATGATAGCCTCAACGTATGTGTGGATTATTTATTCTTGGCGTTTTGCCTAAGCATAGCCCCTGAAAGTTTCAAGGTTCAACAATGTTACTAATGTTTCAGTAATGAGGCATTCCGATGTTTATACCTGATTTTTAAAGGTAATATTAGGCCCATATTTGTCGGCTATTGGCGACATTTGCAGTGTATGCCTGAAAATGATTGTATAGAATAATATGATATTGATGTAGTTATGCTATTGAAGAGATCTTTAGCTTAAGGCGTCAAAAAAGACCTAGTTGCATAATCATGTATGTTGTTCTATTTTTCTAGGTCTGAAGAACTTAGGTTGCTCTTCGGGGGAAGAAGCCGATGCACTGTTAGTTGTTGATTCGATTCAGATGCCATCGGATAACAGGGAAGGGAATAATAAAATGGGCCAGGAAGAGCCAGTATTCACTGTAGTTTCAAGTCAACCAGAACAGCTTGCTATTGGTCTTGAGCCTTGTCTAATGGGGCTGAGCCTTGGCAGTGTGCGCTGTATCACGCCGGCGGGGCTGGATACCCTCGTATTGTTGCCGCATGAAATTCTGATTATTGATTTTGTCTCAATGACGGAGGCAGATAATGCTACCAATGACTGGCGTTCAGTCAGTGGCCATCCCGTGCTTGGCTTGTTGCCGGTTGGTGAAGTCGAGTCACCATCATCACGCGCACTCGTCTGCACTGAAGTGGTGGCGTGGCCAGGCGGACAAGATGAACTTAGCGCCAAACTAAAACGTTTGTTTCGGCTCGCTAATGCCGAGCGTCAAATTGAGCAAACACTCACGCTCAAGCTCAATCTTGTAGGGGAATCGGAGCCTTTTCAAAAGGTCATCGCCGACATCAAAAAGTATTCCAAATGTGATGCGCCTGTTCTGATCCTGGGTGAAACAGGTACCGGCAAAGAAAAGATTGCCCGGGCTATTCATTATGCCGGTCTGGATGACGGCAAACCGTTTGTGGCAGTGAACTGTGGCGCCTTGCCTGACAACCTGATCGAGAACGAGCTGTTTGGCCATGTGCGGGGCGCCTATACTGATGCCAGGCAATCGCAGCGCGGCCTAGTAGAGCAGGCAGAAGGTGGCACCCTATTTCTGGATGAAATCGAAGCCCTGAGTCACAAGGGTCAGGTGGCTCTGCTGCGCTTTCTACAGGATTACGAGTACCGGCCGCTGGGTTCGCAAGAAACTAGGCGGGCCTGCCTGCGCCTGATTACGGCCAGCAATGAGCCGCTGGAACAACTCGTTAGCCAGAACTTTTTCCGCAAAGATCTTTATTATCGCATCAACATTCTTTCGCTTGAATTGCCGCCGTTACGAGAGCGTACAGGGGATATCATCCTATTGGCGGAGCATTTTGTAGATAAATATCGCGAACTGTATGAGCAATACGATAAATATCTTGATCCGGAAACTCTCGACTGGATGGCGCGTTATGACTGGCCCGGCAATGTGCGCGAACTTGAAAATCTGATACTACGAGAATTTCTGTTGGCCGATTCATCCTGTATTGCTATTTGTCCCCTTGATGGCATCACGGGGGAGCGGCGTAAGAATATGCAGGATCGCCGCTATGAGCATCTTTATGGTCGCAGCTTTCAGGATGCAAAGTCGGTGGTGGTAAAAGATTTCGAACGCAATTATCTGAAGTATGTGCTTGATGATGCTAACGGCAATATTTCAAAGGCCGCCCGGCAGGCGGGAAAAGAACGCAGAACCTTTTCCAAACTGCTCGACAAATACGGCTTTGCCAGAAAGCGTTATAGCGGTCAGTAACTTATTTTCTATTCTATGTTTACTTTAATGTGCCCACCTGGATGGAATGGGGTGCTGGCATTTGCTTTCATTGATTAATCCTGTGATTTAAAAAAGTACTCCCTGTGCCCCTTCTTTCTTAGGGGGGAATGCGCTTGATTCAATATTTCAATTATTCATCTTGCTGAAAGTTTTAGGTTGCTTGTTTGGGGCAAAACTGCCCCAAACAAACGGGTAATCCCTGGGCCTTTATGCCCTATCTGCATTAATCATAACTAATCATCACAACACAGAATCAATCACTTGAGTCTATTCGGTGCTTGGCACGCATTCTGCTCATGCTATGGAGAAAAAGAAAACGGGGTCTGCTCATGTGTGAATGGGAAGAGAGGGTTGAGAGTGTTGCCCGCCAAATTGAACAATATCTGGAATCTCATCCACAAGCAGCTGACTCGCTTGAGGGGATCGCTACTTGGTGGGTATCAAAGCAGCGTATTCGCTACGAACTGGAAGTGGTGCGTGCGGCATTGGAACAACTGACCCATTCAGGCGTCGTCACCACTAAACATGCTGAAGACAAGCAGGATCCGGTTTATCGGCTCAAAGATAAAAGCCACTAAAAAAATATTCAATTCATTTATGGCAAATGTAAAAAGCATTCACTCAGTCTGTAACTCGATTATTCAGTTTCTGCATAACGCCTATGAGGCGTATCCAGTACCGGATGGCGAGCCTGGCACCACTATGCAGGATGAGTATCCGTGCACATTCAGGGTGTTATCGTCTGGCGAGTTGGAGCCCGGTGCTGATTTTGGCACCAGCCTGACGCTTTATCTCTATCGTGTCATGGTCAATGAGCATGTGCGCAGCCAACCTCTAGCACGTGGCTCCAGCGATGCTGCCTTGCCTTTGTCGGTAGACCTGCATTTTCTTATCAGCATTTGGGCGGACAGCGCTGCCGCCGAGCAGACCATCTGTGCCTGGACCATGCAGCAGTTGCATCAACAGCCGATCATGGATGTCTCTTCACTGACAGAAGAGGGCGGTTGGCGCAATGACGACGTAGTGCAAATTATTCCTGCCGAACTATCCAACGAAGATCTGATGCGGATTTGGGATGCCCTGGCGCCTGACTATCGTTTGTCGTTGTCCTACATTGCTCGTGTTATCCGCATCGATCCAGAAGATTCCGAAACCGGTCTGCCAGTGGTGGCGACACGTTATCAATACGAAGAGAAGACCGATGCTGATTGAGCGTGTGGAGCAGCGCGTATTAGGTGCACTGCAGCTGGTAGACAGCGTAACGCAGACGCCGGTCAAGCGCCTGATGCAGATCAGCTCTGATACCGCTACGCTGGTGCGCAACCGGCGCGGTTTTTATGTCATTACCCACGCCGATGGTTTGGAAAGCCATACCGAGGCATTTTTGCAACCACCGCCACCACCACCGGCACTGGAAGATAATGAATACAGTTTCGAAATAGAAGACCCACAAAAACGTTATTTGCCGCGTTTGGTGACAGTGCGACTGCCGCGTGATCCCAACCCAGAAAATATTGGCAATGCCAACTCGCTCTTCACCCCGCGCGATGTTGCCATGTATCCCGCCAGCAGCGCCTCGCTATCACATAACTGGAGCACCGTACGTGTTTCTGTTGATCAGGTAGGTAATTCGCCAGTGCGGGGCGCTTTGATAAAGATCATTGACTCAGCCGAAGACACGCTTTTGGCCAGTGGCATCTCGGATGAACGTGGTGAGGCCTTGGTTATAGTGCCTGGCGTACCTGTGACCAAGTTCGCCGACGAGGAAGATGATGATCGCGGTAGGGGGCGAGGAAGGGGAAGGGGACGTGGCCGTGACGATGAACCCCCGGTGTTGGTCAACACTTTGGCTGTACGGCTGGAGTTGTCTCTAGACGTCACTAAGCCATGGCCTGTGAATCCAGATCTGCTGGAGCAAAACCACGTAGCAAATCGAAAAGTAAGTATGGACTTAACGCTCAGTACCGGACGAATGGAAAGAGTAGCAATCAACCTAACCTGATTATGATCAAGGGAGACGAACCATGCCTGAATATTTAGCCCCCGGCGTCTATGTGGAAGAGACAAGCTTCCGCGCCAAATCGATAGAGGGTGTCAGCACCAGCACCACCGCCTTTGTCGGCCCAACACGCAAGGGGCCAACTGCAGGCGAGCCGGTATTGATCACCAGCTTTGGTGACTTTGAACGGATCTTTGGCGGATTTGAAAATCTCGATTTCGGTTCCGGCGATGTCACCAACTACATTGGCCACGCAGTGCGCAACTACTTTGATAACGGCGGCGCGCGCCTGTTCATGGTGCGCGTCTACAGCCCTAGCGGCGGTGACGGTATCGCCCGCAGTGCCTTTGTCGGTGGTGATGCCGACGACGCCAACAACGCACGTTTTATTGCCCGCTCACCCGGTCGCAACGGCAACGGCACGGTCACGGTTAGCCTAACTGAAACCCCTGTCACAACCATGTCTCTTGATCGTGCCCCACGTGGTTCGGTGATGGATGACGGTGGCACTATATTCATACGTGGCGATGCGGGATTTGTCGACAGCGGTGATACTGCCTTCACTGCCCTCAGTGGCAATGAAAACTTCATTACCGCGAATGTGCTGATCAGCGATGCTGATGGTAACGAAATGTTTTATGACAATCTCGGCCTGGCTGCAGGCCATCCACGTTATATCGGCGACATCCTTAGCCCTGCGCCGGATCGCTTGGTGGATCAGCTGGAATTGGCCTTTGCCTTAGAACAGGGCGCAGGGGTGGATGACTTCCGTCTGCACGCCATCATCGATGGCATTGACGGTACTGCCCAGACTTTAACTGGGGGCACCGATGGTGGTGAACCCGCGGCCGGTGCCTATACCGCACCCCTAGGCGAGCTGGCACGAGTCGACGATATCTCTATTGTTGCCGCGCCAGGTTATGCTTCGTTTGGCGACCGGGCCGGTATTCAAAGTGCCCTGATCACGCATGCCGAAACACGCAAGGCCTATCGCTTTGCCGTGCTTGATGCGCGTCAGGGCATCATTCCAACCGAGGCGCTTACCGATAAGAGTGTGGTTGATTCCAGCTATGCCGCCATGTATTACCCCTGGGTGGTTGTATCTAACCCATTGGCACGGCCGGATGATGCCAGCATCCCGCGCGAAGTCACGCTGCCTCCTTCAGGATTTATCTGTGGCATTTATGCCCGCAATGATATTTCGCGCAGCGTGAGCAAATCTCCCGGCAATGAAATCGTGCGCGGTGCGCTGCGCTTCGAACGCAACATCAGCCATGGCGAACAAGAGGTTCTTAATCCTCGCGGTGTTAACTGTCTGCGTTTCTTCCCCGGACGTGGCTATCGCCTGTGGGGATCCCGCACCGCCAGTTCCGATCCGGAATGGAAATACATCGGACCACGGCGTTACTTCCTGTTTCTCGAACACTCTATTGATCGCAGCACCCAGTGGGCCGTGTTCGAAAACAACGGGCCTCAACTGTGGGCCAATGTGCGTGAGGCCGTGACCAGTTTTCTTTACAACGAATGGCGTTCAGGAAACTTATTGGGCAGCACACCGGAAGAGGCCTTCTTTGTCCGCTGTGATCGCAGCACCATGACCCAGAACGATCTCGACAATGGACGCATGATCTGTCTGATCGGGGTGGCCGTACTGAAACCGGCCGAGTTTGTCATCTTCCGCATCGGTCAGAAGACTGCAGATGCACGTGATTG
The DNA here is from genome assembly GCA_945787735.1 of uncultured Chromatiaceae bacterium. Taxonomy (GTDB): domain Bacteria; phylum Pseudomonadota; class Gammaproteobacteria; order Tenderiales; family Tenderiaceae; genus Tenderia. The sequence goes on from CALZIQ010000014.1 coordinate 9,791, forward strand.
AGATGAAATGGCAACTCAACAACATATTCAGCCTCCCCCTTTGTAAAGGGGGATTGAGGGGGATTTTTTCGGCGGATTACCTCCCATCGCTATGTGCGGCAGAAATCCCCCCTGGCCCCCCTTTATCAAAGGGGGGAAGAAACGGCGTGCTGATTTGTGGCGAAAATTTTAAAGGAGAAAACAATCATGGCTGAACGCATTACCCCATACGGTGCATTTAACTTCATCGTCAATCTAAATGGGCCCCAGGGTCCGGAGGCACCTCTTGGTGGTTTCTCCGATGTCAGTGGTCTGGGCGTGGAGATCACCATGGCCGAATACCGCAACGGCAACGAAAAAGAAAACCACGTGCGTAAGGTAGCCGGTATTCACAAGGTCTCGGACGTGACGCTGAAACGCGGCATAGTCAATTCAGAAGACCTGTGGGACTGGATTAAACAAACCCAACGCAATGGCCCCGATGCCAAACGCACAGTCGTCATCACGCTGCGTGACGAGGCGGGTGAAAGCGTCGAGTCCTGGACCCTGCGCAACGTCGTGCCCATGAAATATACCGGCCCGACCTTGGCGGCGAAGGGTGGTGGTGATGTGGCCATGGAAGAGTTGGTGTTGTCGTCTGAAGGCATCGATCTCGAAGTGGCCTAACTCAATTAACCGAAGCCCGTTAATCCCTTCTCCCGTTCAAGGGGAGAAGGGATTGAAAGTGGCACTAGAAGAGTCAAGGGAGATTTCAAAAAATACAATGAAAGGACTGATCTTCGAAGCGCTTTCGCCACAAGCCGATGCGGCCCCCAATCGCACCGATGTGGCCTGCTTTATTGGCTTTGCCAAGGTGCGTGAGATCGATACACCCACCGCGCTGACACAGTGGCTGCAATTTGAAGGCTGGTGGGACACCGACTCCTCTGCTGGTGAGCAGAGTGGTGTTGAATCACTTTATGATGTGCCCGTACCGGTTCATAGTTGGGAGCAGTTCGACCAGTTGTTTGAATGGGATCAACGGCCCTATGGCGATGAGGTAACGCTAGGTGCCACCTATCTCGGTGCTGCAGTGCGTTCCTTTTTTACCCAGGGTGGACGCAAGTGTTTTGTCGTCAGCCTGGGTGAGCCGGTAGCGCTTGACGACAACCGCATCGCCCGTGACGCCATGTTGTTGCAACTAGTACCGCAGTACACCGGGCAGCGTTCTCGCCGCAGTGAATGGCATGGTTTACATCATTTGTTTGGTCTGCCCGAAGTCTCGTTTGTGTCCATGCCCGACTTGGCCGAACTAGCGTCCATTTATCGCGAAGATACTGTTACCCCAGTGCAGGTGCCGCCAGCCGAACCGCAATTTGTGGAATGCTCTGAACCAACTGTGTCAACGCAAGACAAGCAAGTAATTAATCTTGCCGCGCCACGCTGCACCGATTCCGAATACGTCATTTGGCGCACTGTGGTAAGACGTGCCGCACAATGGCTGTCTGATTTTCGTCGTGATGTGCAATTGCTGGCGGCCTTGCCGTTGCCACAAAAAGACAGCGAGGCCGCGCGTGATCTGCTCGCCTTTATGCATCTGGAGGGCTGGCTTACCGGAACGTTGCAGACTACCAACAGCCTGGCCACAGCCTTTCTGCAATTGGGTTATCCCTGGTTGCAGATGAATTATGCAGGGGATCTGCCAGCTAATCTGGAACCACCCGAAGGTGTTGTGGCTGGTGTGTTGGCACGCAACGCACTTGTACGGGGTACTTTCCGCAGTGCCACGGGACTAACGCTGAACGAGGTAGTGGATTTTCACCCGCAACTGGGCCAGTCACAACAGTTCGGTCTTAACCCGGCGGCACCAACACAAGCCTCACCCCAGGCGCCCTTAATTGATCGTGTCTCCTTGATTGGCCCGACTGTCGATGGTTTTCGTATGTTCTCCGATGTCACCACCAGCAACGATATTAACTATCGCCAGGCCAACATCAATCGCACCATTGCACTGGTGATGCGTGCCGCCCGTGCCATCGGTGAAGAGTATGTCTTCGAAGCCTCGGGCGAACGCCTATGGCAACAGATTCAAGATCGTCTTAGCGATGTGCTTGCTGCCATGCAGGCCGCCGGTGCACTTGCCGGGCGACGGCCAGAGGATGCATTTCAAGTGAGATGTGATCGTTCCACCATGACACAGCAGGATATCGATAACGGCCGTGTGATAGTGGTGGTCATGATCCAACCCGTCGCCAGCATCGAAACCATGCGTATCCAACTGACTATCGGCGATGGCGGTCGTGTATCACTCTCGGCATTGGGCATGGAGGCGGCATGAGCGACGTCTATGACTACCCGCTGCGTGGTTTCCGCTTTCAGGTGGACTTTAAAGAACAGATGCTCACCAATGAAAGCGAAGGTGGTGAAGTGGTGTTGTGCAGCGGCGCCTTTGCCGAATGCACCGGTCTGGAAGCCACAATGGAACCCAAGACCATCAAAGAGGGTGGACGTAACTGGGGTGCTGCGCAACGCATGGGAATCATCAACTTTGGCACCGTGGTGTTAAAACGCGGCCTCACCCAAACAGACGATCTGTGGGCCTGGTTCAACCTGGTGGGCGAGGGCGCTTATGCCCAACGCCTCAATGTATCCATCACTATGTTTGATCAATCAGGCAAGGGGATCTTCTCTTGGACTCTGCTCAAGGCCATGCCCACCAAGTTCAAAGCGCCGGATCTGAATGCAAAAAACAATGAAGTGGCGATCGAAGAATTGCACTTAGTGCATGAGGGCATGGGCCGTGCCGCTGCCGCAGTGAAACAGTTGTAGGAGTAGAGATGCCAAACACACCCAACATCGTCAGAGCCAGTTTCAAGATTCGCGGCGGCAGCGAAGAGGATCGGTTTGATGTGCATTTCAATCCTGCATCGCTGCAATACACCATCACCAACAACATGAAGAACACTGGCTCGGGCAACTCGGCCAAACAATATGTGGATGAGAGCACCGGTAAGCTGGTTATGGATCTGATCTTCGATACCACCGACAGTGGCGAAGATGTGCGTCTGCACACCGTGCGTGTAGCGCAACTAATGGAACCGGAAGAGAGTGACAAGACACCGCCCATCGTTGAATTCGAGTGGGGGCTTTATACCTTCGCCGGCATGATGCAGACCTATAAAGAAACCATCGACTTTTTCTCATCCGATGGTGTGCCTTTACGCGCTTCAGTCAATCTGACCCTGGCCAGCCAGGATGATGTGTTTGAAGGCGGTTCGGATGAACGTACTGCCAATACTGGCACTGCTGGTGCACTGGGCAGTGGTACTGGCAACAACAGTGTGCAGACACCGCCACCTCCCAATAGCGACGGCCGTGGTGTTACCCAGACGGCTACCAAAGGGGGGAATCCTGCAGCGGCGCGACAGATCGCATCTCAGAACGGTCTTGAAAACATGCGCTTTCCCGGCAGCGCCCAGCTGCAGATCAATGGGGGAACAGTATCAGCCGGTGTTTCATCCATGACTGCGAGCACCAGTGTGGGCGGCACCTTTGCTGGACTACGCGTTAATGCCGGTACAGGTGTCAGTGGTTCTTTAAAACTGAGTAATTTTTTGCGTCCCGCCGGTACTGCACAACTAGGTACTGAAGACGCAGCTGGTTTTTCACTTGGGGGCCAGGCGCGCCTGCAGGGTTCTGCTAGTTTCAAAGCCGATGTCGGCGCTGCCGGTGCGTTGAAAGCCAAGATTGAATTTGATGGAGGTGAATAATGGGCGTGGTATTTGATGAAGTCGTGACCCAGGTGGAAACACCGCCGCAACCGCCACAAGAACAGCAGCAGGAGAGTGGCGGGCAACAATCCACGCAACAGAAGGCGTATTGCTGGCAACAGCAGCAGTCGACGTTTTGGCGTCGGCAGGAAAGGCTGGAGGCGGATTGATGGTGTTCTATAAGAACTCAATGCTTTTAGCCTCCCCCTTTGCAAAAGGGGGATTGAGGGGGATTTGTGGGCAGAGTAAATTACCCCTAACGCCCCTTTTGCAAAGGGGGGGACATAGTGATTCGTTCTTCAGGCTAGGAGTGACAGCATGACCGTCACCGCCCTAAACCGCAGACCCGTCTACAATCCACGTCCCGTCGTGGAAATCGACGGCCAGCGTTTCGATAAGGTCGACGAACTGCTCCAGTCCATAGACATGCGCGAGCAGGAAGGCGGCCTCTCATCTTTGGAGCTGCGCCTAAGCAACATCGCCAGCGATGCCGACGGCGGTGCCGGGTTTGCCTTTGAGGATGAACGAGAGATTCGTCTCGGTTCCACCATTACCGTCTCAGCCGGTGATACCAGCGAGCCGCAGGAACTCTTCCGCGGTGTTATTACCGGTATCGAAGCCGAGTTTCCCGAATCCAATCCGCCTGAATTGTTATTGCTGGCTGAAGACAAGCTTCAACATGCACGCATGGCCCGTCGCACCCAAACCTACCGCGACATGTCGGTGGCCGACATCGCTAATGAAATTGCACAACGCTTGAGCCTGCAGGCACAGGTCAGTGGCCTGAGTTCACCCAGTGGCACCTGGGTACAGTTGAATGAAAGCGACCTTGCCTTTCTGCGAAGACTGTTAAGACGATTTGATGCCGACATGCAGATCGTTGAGGACAGACTTGAAGTCGCGCCTATCAGCGAAGTGCAACGCCAAGTCATCGAGATGGAACTATTTCAGGATTTGCGAAGTGTACGTTTTGTTGTCGATCTTGCTCATCAAGTTACTGCAGTGACCTGTGCTGGCTGGAATCCACTCACAGGCCGCGAAGTCAGTGGCCGCGGCAGTGGTGTTAACTTCGGCCCGGGCCGCGGCAGGCGCGGTGCATCATTGTTGCAGGATGCGATTGGTGAACGGCTTGAACATGTCGGTCATATCCCCGTCACTACCGATGACGAGGCCCAAGCTTTGGCCGACACTGTATTCGATCAACGCGCACGCAGTTTTGTCTGCGCCGAAGGCACCGCCACCGGCCATCCCAGTATTCGTGTCGGTACCCATCTGCAACTTAGTGGTGCCAGCCCGCGTTTTGAAAACACCTATTCGTCAGCACCCATCATCGTTACGACGTGCGTCAGGGGTACATGACTGACTTCAAGGCCGAGTCATCCGCACTGGGAGAGGCCTCATGAGTGATCAAGCGCTAATGAAACACCTCATCCCCATGCTGCATGGCGGCAGTTATCTGGCCAAGGTGGTGGCGGTGAACGATCCCGAAGGTATCAGCCGGGTCAAGATACGCCTGCTCAGTTTCGATGGCACGGATGAACAAGATGCCGAGATCTGGGCCCGCGTTGCCGTGCCCTTTGCCGGAAATAACCGCGGTGCCTTTTTTATTCCGGATGTGGATGACGAAGTGCTGGTGAGTTTTGTTAACGGTGATCCGCGCCAGCCGATTGTGATCGGTGGATTGTGGAGCGGCAGTGCCGATGTGCCGGAAGAGTTGGGTGGCAGCGGTGACAGCGTCGATCGCTGGACCATCACCGGCAAGGCTGGCACCCGGATTGCCATTGAGGAAGAACAACCTAGCAATGCCACCATTAAATTCACCACACCCAACGGTGTCAGTGGTGAACTCACCGACGCCGGTGGCGGTAAGATCGAATTCATCATGGGTGGCACGACAGTGACTTATGACAACCAGGGTGTCACGGTCAACACCAGCATGAACGTTACCGTGCAAGCAGGCGCACAAGTTGAGATTACCGCCGCTATGGTCACGGTGAATGCCGCCATGTCGCGCTTCAATGGGATTGTGCAGGCTGACACCGTGATCAGCAACAGTGTCATCAGCGCATCCTACACACCTGGGGCGGGCAACATATGGTAACGCTGGCAAAAAATACAACTGTCGGGCGCAGCCCCAATGCCAAGGTTAGATGGCTAGGGCCTTTGCCGATCTGGGCAACACCCAGTCCAGTCGGTCTACGTCTGCAAGACAACAGCCGTGCAGGCCAACCTGCCATTCTGCGTTTCGATCATGATGAGTTTGTGCAGGAATACATCGATGCTGTGCAGAATGAACCGGAACGCCTGGGTGAATGGATCGCCCAACCGGAGACTTGGCGTGCACCCATGCGTTCACCCATATTGACGCCGTCTGAATCCGTGGAATCATCCCAGGTCGCTTTTCTTTATGACAAGACACGTCGTCTCACCGCGGCGAAAAAACCGATTCTTCCCACGGCCATAAATTTGCAGGCAGTCAAAACCCAGTTCAAGAAAAAATCTTTGGCAAGCGCGTCTGCCATCAGTGACGAACAGTTGCCTCTCAAGCTCTATCAAGCCGGACAAAAACGGCATTACCTGGTCAGCGCGTCGTTGATTAGCGAAGAACCGGGTCTGCCTGATTGCGTGCCCGAATTACTACAGCAGGAGAAGGCGAGCTTTGTCGTGCGCCGCCTGTTGCCGCCGGACGATAATCAAAATGCAGCCTTGAATCAGTGGGACGAATATGCCTTTGTGCCTGGTGCTAAACAAAATACCTGGCGCCGTATCGGTAAACACAATAGCAGCGCCACGCGTACTGTAATCAACAATGAAGAACAGCTGCCCATGTTTCCGGTGAGCTTTGATCACAAAGCCTGTGGTGACAGCCGCCGTCTATTGAGCGGTGCTATACCTGTCAGTCGGCGTGAGCAATGGGTCGGTGCTGAGCTGGGCACGGATGCAGAGGCAGCCAGTGGTGTGAGCAGCAGCACAGGCAGTGCGGCCGCAAATATCAGCACCAGCCTGCCCAGCTTTTTGTTTCAGGCCGATGTGGCAGGGCCTTGGAAACTATTGTTGGAACAGGCCGAATTTAAAAAGAACGCCCTTAACAATAGCTTTACCAATTTCGGCAGTGATGCCACGGCTCAGGCGAATGACCGTAAACGTCTATTGCGTACCAGCCGTGATGAACTGCAAACGGGTTCCTGGTATGTGCTGCTCGACTTTGCCAAGTTCCTGCAAAATCATCTGCCTGATGTCTGGCAGGTGCTCAAGGGTGATAAACAATTCAGCACGTTGAATGATGGTGAGCAGGATCTCGTTACTGCAATCAATAACACCGTGCTTTCCAGTCAGCTGGCCTGGGAGACAATTGCAGGTAAACCTGAAAGCGAAATCACGACCAACGCCGAGACGTTTTTGCTGCAGCTATTGCAGTTCATTGCCTTTTGGAATCAGCAAAGCCCGGGTGCAATCAGCGATGCCTTGTTAGCGTCTTTGTTGGCCATCGGTTGGGGCAGCACTATCCCTTCCGCCAGTGCGCCTTACAAATTTGTTCATCTGAAATGGACTCTAGCTGATGCATTGCTGGTTGCAGACGCTGCAGAGCAGGGACTGGAAGCAGTGGACACCACCTTTATTCGTTTTAACGAAAACGGCACGCCGATTTCGGTGGACAACAACTGGCCTGGTTTTCTCTTTCCTTTGGCCGATCCGGTCTTTGATGCGCCCATGCCTGCCGTGGCGGCGTCAGAACTAAGCGGCCTGAGCGGACTTGAGCGTAAACAAACCGCTGTGGATGTATTGGCCGAGATGATCGAGCGACTGCTGCCTGCCGCAGACCCAGTGGATGAAATGATCGACAGTGTGCCCTTGGGTGATACACGCGAGGCATGGTTTGTGGTGCGTTGTGTTTATCAGCGGCCTAACTGCGGCCCTTTATTTGCGCCGTTGGTGAGTGCGGCAACACAGAAATTTCAGATGGCGCCGTTCTTTGATCCCGATGCCCCGGCGCGGCCGGTGCGCATTCCTATGCCTGTGGATATCTCACCTGCGGGCTTGCGCAAATATCAGAAGAACACCGGCTTTGTCATCTCCGACATGTTGTGCGGCAAGATCAAGGGCATCCGCAAGATGACCTTTGCCGACCTGGTGCTGTCGGTGCTGCCCTGGCCTTTCCATAAGGATCTTCCCGAGCCAGGCAGCGGTACATGCAAAGAGGGTAGCAACAGCTTCGGCATGATCTGTTCGCTGTCGATCCCGATTGTAACCCTATGCGCCTTGATCCTGATGATGATCATGGTGGCGCTGTTTGATCTGTTTTTCCGCTGGATTCCTTATCTGTTTATTTGTCTGCCCATTCCGGGTTTGAAAGGCAAGGCGTCGAGTTGATGGGTGAGGAGAAAAAATGAGCATGCAAAACGAATATTCACCATACCCAGCCTCCCCCTTTCATAAAGGGGGATTGACACGCGTAGGGTGCGCACTGCGCACCATGAGGGTTGGGGGTGCACCAAACTCAATGGTGCGCAGTGCGCACCCTACGGATGAGAAGGGAAGGAGTAAGGGATGAAAACCAATACCCAACCTGCACCGGTTAACTGGCCTTTGTTGGGTCTGCCCGATAGCAGCGGGCGTTTGTATTACCCATCACTGGAAGAGAGCGTGCGCCAGTCAATCAAAATTATTTTACAGACCCTCCCGGGCGAGCGTGTCATGCGTCCGCGCTACGGTGGTGGATTGGAGCGTTATTTACACGAGCCCAACACGCTCACCACGCGACGCCAAATTCGCGACCTGATCACCGAGTCATTAGAGCGCTGGGAACAACGCATCCTGCTCGATCGAGTGGATGTGTGGGAAATCGAGGAGCGCCCGGATGCCGTCCGGGTGGAAATCGTCTATCGATTGCGCCGTACTAACCAGGCGCAACAGATGGGCATCACACTGGAACTGGAAGGTTAGGAGCAGGACTATGCCAATCACGCCTCCCCGTTTAGACGACAGACGCTACGAAGACCTGGTCGAAGAACTGCTGGCCCGGGTGCCGGCGCACACGCCGGAGTGGACCCCGGCGCAGGTGGGCGACCCGGGTCGAACATTGTTGGAACTGTTTGCCTGGCTGGCGGACACCGTGCTCTACCGTGCCAACCTGATACCCGAGCGTCAGCGTCTCGCCTTTTTGCAATTGCTCGGTATGCCCATGCAAGCGGCCCGTGCATCGCACGGTGTAGTTTCACTCATCCTTGATGAAAAGAATCCTGTCACTGCAGTCACACTGGCCAAAGAGGCGCAGCTGGCCGGGCCGGTGAATTTTGAATCGCTGTCTGAAGTGACTGTGTTGCCGGTCACCGGCGAGTGTTATTACAAACGTGCGTTGAGCAGCGATGAACAGAGCGATCTGTCTGAGGTGATCGAAGGCTTGCGCCAGTTTCACAAAATCGACGGCACGGTGGATGCTTATGTCACCACACAAGTGTTTGTCGATGGTTTGGGTATTAAGAGTGGACTGGATGTGGTGCAAGACACCGCCGATGGCAGTCTTTGGATTGCGCTGCTTGCCAGCCGTCCTGAAGATGTTGCTGCAGTGAAACTGGCGCTGGCCGGTGATGGCGACAGCAGCGAGATTCTGAATGTGGGCATTGCCCCCGCCATTGAATTGCCCGCCAGCTTTGATGACATCCGCCGCGCCGGTGCGCTGGAGCACAGCTGGTGGATCAGTACGGAAGATCTGGTCGATGACGAACCGGTGTACAGCAATCTGCGTCGTCTCTCAGACACTACTCAGGATTACACTCGCCGTGGTATCGAACGCTTAGTGATGCCGGGTGGCGTGGAAGACTTTGGCGTGCTCGAGGGCGATGCACGCAAAGAGGCCAATGCTGGTGTCGGCGATCGGCCGCCACGTATTGATGATCCCGATAGACTTTCACGTTTAGTGGCTTGGCTCCGTTTGCGCCCAGCGGACAAGCTGGAATCCATGGCCTTGAGCTGGGTCGGTATCAATGCAGTTGAGATCGATCAGCGTCAGACTGTGCGTGATCGTGTCATTGGTCAGAGTGATGGCAGTGCCGATCAGTTGTTGTCTTTGCCAATGAGCTCGGTCGGCCCAGCCAGCTTTGAATTGCAGGTAGAAGAGGCAGGCCGTGGTTATGTGTTGTGGCAGGCGGTTGATGATCTTGCCCTGAGTGGTCGTGACGATGGTGTTTATAAATTGGATAGCGAAGCTGGCACGGTGCAGTTTGGCAACGGCATCTATGGACGCATTCCCGAAGCGGGGCGTCGCATTCGTGTCGCCACAATGCGTGCCGGTGGTGGTGCTGCCGGTAATCTGCCCGCTGGCACATTAGAAGAAATCGAAGCCCGCGGCGTTGATGGAAGTGCCGTTACCAGCAAACTAAAAGTGATTCAGGGTATTGCCACCGATGGTGGCGCCGATGCTGAAACATTAGACCAGGCCGAGCGTCGTATCCCGGCACGGCTGCGCCATCGTAATCGCGCCGTGACTGAAGACGACTACCGTTCACTGGTGGCTGAAACGCCAGGCACTCACATCGGTCGTGTCGAAGTGCTGCCACGTTTCATGCCCAGGCAACGGCGTTTCAATGTGCCGGGGGTGGTATCGGTGATGGTGTTGCCGCGCAAAGAGAGTTTTGATGCGCCACATCCGCGTCCTGATCAACCTTTGATCCAAAAAGTGCATGACTATCTCTCGGCGCGCCGCCCATTGGCGACTGAGCTATATGTCATCGGTTGTGAATACATTCCGATGGCTTTGAGTGTTGGTATGACCGTTAAGGCCGGTTTTGGCCATGACCAGATCAACTACGATGTGCAACAAGCACTAAAGGCCTATCTTGCACCCTTGTCGCCCTATGGACCTAGTGGTGAAGGTTGGCCTTTAGGTAGCACCATCAAGGACCGCGAGTTGGAAGTGGTGGTTGCGCGTGTCAAAGGCGTTGACACCGTCAGCAGCGTCAACCTGTTCCAGAAGCAGAACAACATCTGGCAGCAGGTGAAACGCGTGCAGCAGTGCGATGCGATTCAGATCACCTTACAGGAGTGGCAATTGCCTGAACTGCTTGCCGTGGTGGTCAGCACCGATGGTGTCACGCCGGATACGGTTACCGTGACCGGCATTAGTGGCGGTGGCACAGGTACAACAGCTGGAACGGGTGGCGGTGTGGCCCTCCCAGTTGTTCCAGAGGTTTGCTGATGGATGCCAACGGTCTCAAATTCTGGTTATTAGCCGACGGGTTGCACTGGCATTTGCCGGGTGAACCGCCGGCGTTGGAATATGATTCCCAGCGCCGCAGCTTGCGCCTGGCACGGCAGCGCCGTGAGCTAAATTTAGTAGAAGATAGATCGGTCGCTGAGACGCGATTAGAAACCGTGCCGCAGGCGCGTGATGTGCACGGCAACCGCGCTTGGTATGACGCCGACCTGCAACGCATCCTGGCCGTTGGTGTCAGCGACACGCCACAGGCGATCTATTCATTCGCGCCCGATGCAGAACTGACCGACATGGCCTTGGGTGATGATGGCGTGCTCTACATGGCAGTGGATGGCGCATTGGTTATGCATGACCGACGTCAGCGTTGGCGCGATGTGGTGATTACCGCAACTGGGTTTAATGCCTGGCGCTTGAGTCCTACGCCGGATGGTGGTGCCTGGGTGCTGGATCGTGACAATCGTCAACTGGCGCGCCTGACCGGTTATCCCATTTCGGATCGTGCTTTTAAACCTTATACCTCCGATACGGTTCGGCCCTGTAATGAAAACGCCAATCCACCGCGCTTGGTGATTATGGATGAAGCAGTATGGCCGGTGGAAGAAACGCCCGTCGCGCTGGCTTGCAGTCTTAGTGGTGAACTGGTTTGCCTGAGTTGGCTTGACGAAGGTGATGCGGTGCTAAGACAACTAACCGATGAATTCACACTCAGCGATGCCGTGACCTTGTTGGGCTCTGAATCACCTTACAGTCTGGCATGGGTAGCCAGTGGCAAGGCGGGTGTGCTGGTGTTTGGAGAAACCACTGATGATACGCCACCAGAACCCAAGAGCGAGGCAAGGGTGTATGCGGTGGATACCACGTTGTCGCAACAGTTTCCCTCCGGCGATCTTTATCCGTTGAAAAAGGATTACAACTTCGGCCCCTTTATTCACGGTTTGGATTATCCACCGCATTATCCATCGTTTACTGGCAGCCATGCCCTGCATCGTTTGTCGTTTCCGTTTTTCACCCGGGTAGGCCAGGGCTATAACACTGGCCTGCATATGCAGCTGGATAGCGCTGAAGTGGATGCAGTCTGGCACCGGCTTTACATCGAGGCGTCGATTCCGGTTGGGTGTGGTGTGCGTATCTGGCTGGCGGCGAGCAATGAAGTGCTGGATCACATCAACGACACCGACGTGCAATGGTTCGAACATCGTTTTGGTGAACGTTATCAACACGGTGGTCGCAGTGATATTCCTGTGGGCAACTGGGCCTCGATTGCTTCTGAGTTGCCGCATCACCCTGGACTATTACCTTGTGAGCGCGAGGCAGAACGCAAAGGTTTGTTCAGTGTTCTGATTCAGCGCAGCGGTTTGGCGGTGCGCAGCCTGCGTGGTCGTTATCTTTATGTGAAGACTGAACTGAATGGTCCGGGCAACGCTACGCCTGAACTGTTTGCCGTGCGCGCCTATGCCAAACGTTTTTCCTATGTTGAACATTATCTGCCCAAACTCTATTGGGAAAAGACCTTTGCCCCTGAAGCGAATGAAACGGGCAACGCCACTCAGGCAGATTTTCTCGAACGTTATGTCAACAACATCGAAGGCATGCTCACCAGCCTGGAAGACAGGGTGGCCTTCAGTGACCTCGTCTCACGACCACAAACCGTGCCGAGCGATGCGTTGGAATGGCTGGCAGAGTGGATCGGTTTTCAGTTTGAAGCCGCTTGGTCGGAATCAAAACGGCGACTCTTTCTCGAACGCGCAGCGGATCTGTATCAATGGCATGGCACCATCCGAGGTTTGAACTTGGCGCTTGAGATTGCGACTGAAGGCGGTGTTAGCGGCGGTGAGATTGTGGTGTTGGAAGACTATCGCTTGCGTCGCACCTTTGCCACCATCATTGGTGCTGACTTGGATGACGATGAAGATCCACTTACCTTAGGCGGTATCGAGACCGGTAACTCGTTCGTTGGTGACACACTGTTTATCGGCGATGAACAACGGCGTGAGTTTCTGGCCCTGTTTTCCGCCGATCTGGCAGTGAGTGAAGCCGAAGCGGCTGCCATTGATGCTTTTTTTGAAAGACTCGCCTTTCGCGTCACCATCCTTGTGCATCAAAATGTTGATCCCCAAGATCTGGGCACCATTCAACGCATTGCCGAACGCGAGGTGCCGGCCCATGTGCAGTTCAGAATTTTGACCACCAGCGCACCGCTGTTGGTAGGCATCACATCATTGGTCGGGGTGGATACCTACCTCTCAGCCAAACCTGTGCCACGCCCGGCGCGCATCAACCGCAGTTATGTCGGCCGTGGCGATTATGTCATGGGTCCGGCCACGCTTGATCCGCGCCTGGAAGGCATCGGCTCGGGTGTGCCCGAATTACCGGGGCAAAAACCCATCGCCCGCGCCGACGATGTTACATCGGAGTTCGGCGAAGATTTCACACTGGACGGTAGTGCATCGGAGGCGGCACCGGGCCGCAGTCTGACGGCATATCACTGGCGTTTTATTGACGAAGGAGACGTGTAATGACAACCAAAACACTTGAAGACATTCGGGCCAATCCTATCAAGACCAATGATTCGACCCTGACTATCACTATGCCCAATGAAAAACTCAAGGTTGGCAGCCACACTTTTCAACTAGAGGTGGCGGATGACTCGGGCAACATCTCATCGCCAGCGCAAGTGATGCTGATTGTGATAGACAGCCAAGCGCCGACGGCAGTGCTGACACTCAACGATGAAGAGGGCCGTCCCTTGGAGAACAACTCGGTTGCTTTTGGCCGCGGTTTTATTCTCAACGGTAAACGGTCTGTCGATATCGGCGGCAGTATTGTTAGCTATACCTGGACCTTGGTGGAGTAAATATTTTCCATGGCCGACTTCAAGCAAAAAAAGAGTTTTAAAAGTCGGGAATCGCTACTCGTGGTGGACGGCGGCTTGCCGCCAGGCACGTATGTGTTTCAGCTCGAGGTGGAAGATGAGAGTGGTAACAAGAGCAAAGCAGCCAAGATAAAAATGAAAATTGTCGAGGCACAAGACCCGGTTAGACCACCGGGAGGAAATGATCGCATTGTTGTGCCACCGGTTAATCGTGGTTCGAATGTGCGGCGTCGCCGACCAGGGAACCCATAAGATGTAGGGTGCGCACTGCGCACCAGGTGTTGGAACAAAACGAATAATGGTGCGCGGTGCGCACCCTACGGTGAATGGAATTGAAGGAGATCAATCATGGCAAAAGCTGAAGATTCATTGCCGTTACCGGAAGGACCTGACCGGGTCAACTATGCCATCGGCGTGTTGCTGGGGGCGGAGGATTTTCAGGCCGAGCAGGATTATCACCGTAGCCGTCTGGCGCGAGCACTGGCCTATGCCATGGGCCATGGCACGCTGGCAGGTCTTGAGGTGACACACGAACCTGAGCAACCGGCCGATGCCACTAACCCGGCTAAATCGGAACGCCTGTTGGTCGCGCCTGGTTTAGCCATCGATCGCCTTGGACGCATGATTGAAGTGGTCAAACCCCGTTGCCTGAAACTGGATGAATGGTATTTGGCTCAGTCGCCTCAGTTATTGCGCCAGGCATGGCATGACAGCGGCAACCTGTGGACAGATTCACCTTCAGGTGTGGCGGCCGACCTGTTTGTGCGCTTTGTTGTCTGTGAGCGCGGCAAGACGCCGGCCTTTGCCTCGGATGCCTTTGATAGTTTTGATAGTGTCACCGCCGCGCGTTTGCGTGATGGTTTTGAGATGGAATTGATTCTGCGACAGGAGACCACCCCCCCAGTGCCGCAACCGCAGTGGCCTGATTTTAGCAATGATGCCGCCAATCTGCGTGATGCCATCTTTAACGCCTGGCGCGAGGGCAGTGCCTACAGCAGCCTGCAAGGCATCGATCCATTGCCCGAGCACGTGCCGGGGCAAGACACCAGCTCATTGTTTCTGGCGCGGGTATTGTTGCCGGCGGACCAGGCCCCGGCCGGACAACGGCCGGCGCGGCGCACGACAGAAACGGTAGAGCTGAGAAATGATCTGCGGCCTTTTGTTGTGACGGCAAATGCGCTGGCGCGTTGGCTCAATATTCAGGTGATGGCGGATGTTTAATTTTCTTGTGAATGAAATCCCCCCTAACCCCCCTTTTTCAAAGGGGGGAACTGGCAGGCTGTCTTTAGAAGCGCTGTATACCTTCCCCATAGTTAAAGGGGGATTGAGGGGGATTTTAAAAACAGCACTCCAGCCAGAACACGTTCAGGGAGAAGCGAGATGAACAAAATCAAGACAGGACCGGCGCGCGAAAAAATTGATCTTGCCGAGCTGCTTAAGTGGCGCGATAAAGGCACCATCATCACCGATGACCGGCGTCGTCGCCCACTCTGGTTCGATGGCCGTTTTCTCGATGCCAAGGCCCTCAACGCAGAGCAGAATTATTTTCTCGCGCGCCAGAGTGACTATGGCCGTGTCGCCGGTTTTGGTGTTATCACCGGTTTGGGTGTGCGTGCCCATGCCGAAAAGGCACGTACCATCACCATCGATGCCGGTCATGGCCTGACGCCCTCGGGCAGTCAAGTGGTGTTGCCAGAACAGCTAACGGTGGATCTTGCCGCCGTGGCCGAAGGTCAGCAACTGGATGCCAGTTTTGGTATCTCGGCCATTCCCAAGGCTTCACCTTTTAACCGCACCGGGCTTTACATCATTGCCCTGCGCACAGTGGAGTATACCGGCAATCCCATCTCTGCTTATCCCACCAAGGTGGATGCACCGCGCACGGTGCACGACGGTTCGGTGATTGAAGCGACGGCGGTAACCTTGATCCCTTATCCCGATCCTGGTGCAGGTTCCGAGTTGGAACAGCGCCGCAGTGCCGTGGCACGCGAAATCTTTTTTGAAGAAAGCCTTAAAGGCCAACCCGAAGATGTACTGCCGCTGGCCATGCTGGCGCTTGATCACGGCATCATCAAATGGCTGGATCTGTTCATGGTGCGGCGCGAGATCGCCCAGCGTGAGCGTAATGTCTGGGGCTTGGGTATTTTACCACGGCCATTGCGCGCATCACATCTGCGCCAGTACAGTGTGCAATTAAATGAAGTGCAAAAGAATCTGGGTACGAGCGGTCGCATCATCGCCAGTGAACATTTCTCAGTCTTGCCTCCGGCTGGACCGATGCCGGCCAGTGGCATCAACGGCGCCGATTTCAGTTTCAACTTTTTCCCTGCCGAGATGGATGTGGAACTCTCCATCGTGCCTGAGGATGAACTGCCGGCACTATTGGAAGACTCCATGCTGTTGCCGCCGTTGGATCTGGAACTGACTGGTGAGGCACAGGAGTCTACTTCGGTATTGGTGGTGATGCCTGTTCCAAGACACCAGTTACGCACGCTGAGTCAGAGCCTGCCGACCCTCACGCGTGAGCTACAAGCGGCGCAACCGGGCATGATCGCCAAGCGCAAACCCATTGTCGCCTTGAATCAGTTAATGTCGCGCCGTTTTATTACACCGATTCTGCCCGAGGTGCTCACTGCCGACAGTATTTGGCGCAACGAGCTAAGCAAGCATAGTCAATTATGGTATGTGCGCCGCCGCAACCTGCACTACAAGGCCGAAGTGACTTCCTGGTCTGTCAAAATGAAAACCGAAGAGGCCGTGGTAGAAAATAATGTGTTGGAGCGTGTTACTGGCCTCAATCTCAAGACCCGTTTTAACACCCTGCTGGGGCGTTCAACAAACATCGCCTCTGCTGAGCTTACCTCGTTTCTGGCTTCGCCCGTCATGCTCAAGGGTTCAGATGCTGCAGTGCGGGCAGCCGTCACAGAATTGGAAAAAGCAGAGACTGTAGATAGCCTTGCCGTGATGAAGGTGGCCGAGCGTTTCAGCGAACCTGGTTTTGGTGAAGGCATGGCGCGGTTGGAAAAGAGCAATGAGGCTTTCACTGGCAATACGCGGGTGATGGAAAATATGGCCAAGTCCGGCTTGTTGCCTGAGGTAGACAAACTCAGCCGAACCCTGCCAGAAAAAGAGTTTAAGGTGCTTACAGATGAAATGCTCGAGGTGGGTAGTGGCAACGATGCCGAAGCAGTTGAAAGACTGAAGAAGGTGATTGAAGAGAAGGCGGCAGCAAGTGGTACCAACGAACGCACTGGACCTGTAGTGACCAAACCTCTGGCCTCAGGTTTACGTGTGACAAATCGCGAAACAAGAGGATGAGGCAGTCATGAAAGTCTTTCCGATTGATGATCCGGTAGTCGGTGAACAGGTACTCTTCGTTCATCCGACGATAGCACGTTATCCCGATGCAGACTGGCGGCAGCGGCTGGAATATTTTACCGGCCGTGCCCTAACCCATACCGCCCTGCGGCTGGAACAGCAAAGCAGAGGCGGACACCTTGCGACCCTGGGACAGGCGTTGTCACCCGGCGTGGTGATGGGGCTGGAGGCGGATGCAACAGAGATTGATGGCAATATGGTGATTGAGATCGCCGCCGGCATGGGCATCGCCGCCAGCGGTGAAATCATCAACATCAACCGCAATCAGCACGCCTTGCTCGATGATGTGCGTGTGTATGCACCTGCTTCCATACTGGATGCCGACTGGGACAGCAGCCAGGGCGAAGGAGCCTATAAGCTGGGCGATACCCTGGCGAGGTTGCGTGCGGATGGGCGACCCCTGCCCGAAGCCATGGTGCTGGTGTTGCAGCCGGTGGCGGTGGAACACTTTGGCCAAGAGGATTCCACCGATCCTTGCGACTATGACCCTACCGACGAGGCCTTCGAAAATTGGCAATGGCTGGATGGCTGTCGACTCGCCCTGTATGCATGGAATCCAAAACTGGGCCCGGTGCCCTCGCCAGGCATGTGGCTGCGCAACCGCATCGCCAACGCCATTTTCGATTATGAACGTGGTTTGACTGAAGGCGAGTACCTGCCGTGGATGGCGTTGGGTGTGCCCATCGCTTTGATCGGCTTGAATGCCACGCTCGATTTTAAATTTCTCGACCGCAATGCGGTGGTGCGTCGCGGTGGTGAAGCCAAGGGGAATGATGTGCCCATTCAACCGGCCGGCAATCGTTTTTTGTGGCAAGCCCAGTTTGAGCAGTTTAATGAGCATCTAGTGGATTGGTTGATGGATCACCCAGCGCTTAATCCGACGCTAATGAATGCCGGTCAGGAGTTTCGTCGTCTGCCGCCGGTGGGGGTGTTGCCGAAAGAGACTATGAATCCCAGGGAACAGATGCAGCATTTCTTTCCGATGAGTTATGCCATCCGCGCCCTGGCCATTCCCTATGAACAACTTGATCTGGCGATTGAAGAAAGCGCCAGCCTGTTGCCTTATGACATCAACACACCGGATCGGGTTGAAGTGTTAGTGCCGGTGCCGCAGCAACATTACGAACCGCAGTTGCTAGTGGTGGAAGTGATTGATCCTGAATTCGATCGCACCATCGCCCGTTTTGTTACCGAGCGCGATCAATGGCTGGGTCGGCGTCTGATTGTGCGCCACAAGGCCTCGGCTCTGTATCAGGCAATGAAGGGCAGGCCATTGCTTTATCGTGCCGATGATCCCGATGCCATCGACAGCCTTGAACAGGCGATCGAGTTCGAACAGGAGTTCGTTAAACGGGGCGATGCCTGTCAGTATTTCAAGGGCCAAGTATCACCGCCGAGCAACTGGATGCAAAACAGCTTTGATGATAGCGCTTGGGATAGTGGTCTCACTCGAATTGGCTACGGCGCCGGCGGCATGGGCACTACGCTTGATGATATGAAAGGTAGCTATGTCACGGTCTTTTTTCGGCATCGTTTTAACCTCGATAGCATAGATGAGGCGCATCGGTATACCTTGACGGACACAACCAACGGTGGTTTTTATGCCTACCTCAATGGCCGTTTTCTAAGCTCGGCCAATGTGACGCGGCCGTTTCATAATGCCACTGCTCAACAGGCCCAGGATCTGGAAGAGAGACGTTATGAACTGGGTGAGCTTAGCGGCCGTTTTATTGAAGGTGAAAACGTGCTCGCGATCCAGGGGCATAACGTCAGCCTGAGTGAGACTGCGTTCAGTATTAGTGTTGAATTGTTGGACACGGAAGACAGTTTCGGCACCACTGAAAAATCACTTTTCCGCGATCAGAAAATCTCCATTCCCTTTGGCATGGAGCAATACGATGTTAGCGCCCTGGATGAGTTGCGTGACTATCTGGATGAAAAAACGCCGCTCTCTGATGAAGAAGTAGCCAAGCTGGATGAGATCGGTATTGAGGAGTACATCGATTTTCTGCAACGCAAGATCAGTCAGGCCGACGACCGGGTTGAGTTTGGTTTTCTACGTTTGCGCACCGACATGTATCGCGTCAGGCAATTTATGTTGGGCAACGAGGTTGGCACCAAGCTGGCAACTTCGCCTGCACTGGCAGAGATTGCCAAGGGCGAATCTGCAGTGGCGACCAAGGACGAGCTGTCGACTTATTATCAACGCATCAAAACAACACCGAAGGATGGTGGTGACGGTGGTGCAGCAGGGGGCATCCCCATCAGCCGAACACCGACTGGGGGCGGCAATGTATCGCTTGATAACAGCGGTATGCGTGCCTCGTTATCCGGTAACAGTTTTGTTTCAGGAGAGTTCAATGATGCCGTTTCAGAAGATCTGATCAGGCGCAACGCGGCTGGGTCTGTGTTGAGGAGTGGTGACAATATTCTGCTGGAGCGCGGCAATATTAATTTGGGTGGCGGTCAAAATGAAAGTGTGATGATGACGGCCCTGTTGCAAGGCCAACTGCTATCAGAGAGCAGCAGCGCTGGGCTATTTAATTCTTCCGCTTCGGTAAAGGATATTGGCGGGCAGAACCCGTTAATCGGTAACGTGCAATTCTTTAACAACGCAACTATCGGTGAGCGCTTGGAAGAGTCCAGCGCCAATGTGGCCTACACCGCCGGGGTTGCGGTAAAGGGAGAGTTGATTGGTAATCTGCTGCAAACAGATATCAATATCGATGATCTTGCCGTGCCGGGTGTAGGCGACAATAAGTTTAGCGATATACGTGCAGATAGTGCAATTCTCGATGGTATTCTCAATCGTGACTTCGACCCGGTGGATGAAGCAGATGATGAGAGTGCATATTTCAATGCCGGCGTGAGAGCGATGGAAAATGTTGTGGGTATCTTACGTCTGATCGAAGGTCGCGTGCATGCCTATCGCCGCGCCGTGACTCAATGCAAGAGCGCCATGTCTGATATTCAGGCCGAGCTGGGCAAGACCGATCAGCGCCTGAAAACTATCGCTGATGAACTGGCCGAGTCGCGTCATGATGTCTCCGTCGCGCGAGCATTAAAGGCAGAAGAAGAGGCACGCATCGCCGCGCTGAATGCCAAGCGTGACAAGATCCTCGCGACACAAGTGCCATTCCTGCTGTTTCGCCGTCCACGCACGCTGGATCCGCGTCTGGATGTGCCCATGCATTACCTCAATCCCGATCTCTCCGACCAACCGCTGCCCTTGTGTGATCTGTCGGAAGTGGAAGCGCCGGAGTCGATTGAGGCGATGTTGGATGTGGTGCGTGATGCACCGATGAAATGGTTCAAGGCAGTAAACTTGATCTTGCCCCATCTCAGCCGCCTGGCCGATTTGCATGTCACGCTTTCAAGTGCCAAGAAACGAGCAGCGTCAAAGATTACCGTGCATCCATTTATGAAAATGAACTTCCAGGTGCCGGACATGTTAGTACAAGGCATGGGTGCAACCTTGATGCAATCGCAACAGCGTATTTTGGTTGAGCGTAAAAAGACCATGGCCATTGATCTGGCATCGTTCCAACGCTTCGGTTGGCAGGAGTCGATCAAACGTGTGCCGGAAGTGGTGTCGTTGGGTGATTTGATCGACGGTAATCACGGCCGTATGGGGGCGAGCCAACGCGCCGCGTTTGAGATGGATATGATCTCCAAGGTAGCGACCTGCCTCTATGTCAATTTCTCTGAAGTGCCTGCGGGCATTCGTCTTGACTGGGCCGAACGCTTCAGTCAATTCGACAGTGCGGTGAATCTGCGCAATCTGTATAGCCTGCCTCGTTTTGGTGAAATGGACTATACCGAACGCCATAACATGCAACGCTTGGTGGATTGGCTCTACGGCCGCATTGATAGCAAATTCAGCGATGCCCACGACATGATCAGCGATTTGATCCGCGTGGCCATTCTCGCTGCCAGTCATGCGCCGGTGAATCAGTTGATTGCCGGTTACCTGCCTGAACCAGTGACGGTGAGGCCGGGAAGTTTTGTGCGAGTGGTCGCGGATCTGACCCGGGTTCGTGTCGGCATGGCGGTGTCCATGGTGTCGGCGGGTGCCACATTGGTGAGAGGTAAGGTCGCGGATATTTCTGGCGGCGAAGTAACAGCCGAGGTGCATACCACGGTGGGTGAGAGTGTGCAGCTGGATTCAGGTGCCAGAGTGCAGATTGGAGAGCGCTTGGGATTGTTGTTTTAGATGATATTGATAAAGCCACCCTATATGTTCCCCCCTTTTCAAAGGGGGGCTAGGGGGGATTTAGATGCTTGGCAGATTTCAGATGTAGATGATTTTTCTGTACGCCTGTCAAATCTCCCCTAACCCCTCTTTAATAAAGAGGGGGACTTGTGGTGTTAACCGGTCAGTAGGGTGGTGGCTGATAAATGACTGAGGTAACACAATAAGCCATGACACAAGCAGAACGACGCATTCGCAATCTGAAACTCTATGGTCGTAACAACGACGACCTGCTGAAGGCGCGCTATCTTCTCGAAGAAGCCTTTCGCACCGCATCATTGCCCGGTTTGCCGCCGAATGCCATGGTATTGGTTCGACGACTTGATCTGGGAAAGATCCGTGCCGGTGTTTCAGTGGTGCAGGTGGCCGATACCATTTCAGAAACGGTACGTGCTTTGGCGGCGCAAGCCGTTTGTATCGATCAACAGCCTGCCAATGATGCAAGTGTTGTCTGGCTCAGTGATGCGTTGCAGCCGTATCGAGTGTTATTGCAGCGTCTGTTGGATGGCAAGCTTGCAGACGAATGGTATTGGCAGTCACTCTTTCCCGAACAAGACCTGAATCTTAACGAGCAGTTGTTGACGCAGTTATTGATCAAGGCCTGCCAGACGCCATTAAAAGGGCTGGCGGTTTCCTTGGTGATCCAATCCTGTTTAGCGCCAGTACGTTTGTCGCGTTTGTTAGCGTTTGTGACGCCAGCGCTGGCACGCAGAATTTTGCACGCGCAGGGCATATCGCCGTTTTCTTTACCTGCAACAGAAACACAAGCTACTTTCTCCGCTGAAATAAAAGCAATGCAACCAATCGCTGCGCCTAATCTAAGTCTGGCCTGGCGCAATGCGATCAATAGCGTGGTTGCTCGATGGGGAGAGGAAGATGAGCGCAGCGGCTGGCTGGCCTGGCAAGGCTTGGTTTGTCATCAACCGGCCTGGCTTGAACGCTCCAATACTCTGCAGCGGATTGATGTGAGTGAATGGTTGCAGGCTTGGTCGAGAGGCCGTGATTTTCATAATTCGCGTAATGTTGCGGGTGATGAAATCCCCCCTAACCCCCCTTTTGCAAAGGGGGGGATGGGTGAGGAGTTTATATATCGTGAGGCGAGCGACGAGGTTGGTGCTGGTGTTCGTGTGGCCACTTTGTCACCCCCCCCTTTGCAAAGGGGGGCAGGGGGGGATTTACCTGGCGATGAACAGGTTTCCTCCAACAGCGATGAAAACATCGCGCAATCATTGGCATCAAATACCGAGCTCTCAGTATCATTCACTCAACATGCCGGGTTCGCCTTTGTCATCCCCTTGTTGCAGCGAATTGGTATTTCCGAGCTGCTGGGCAATCATGAACGTTTGCTCGAACTCGATTTTCCGCGCCAGTTGTTATGGATGATGGCCAAGCGTTTCGCTGTCGTCGAGAATGATCCTGTCTATTCTTTGTTTGAAAACTTCCAGCCCATTGTCAATGTCCCCCTTGAAGATATTCAGCTTCCCGCCATTTGGACTGGTATGACGACACGCTCGGGTCGTCCTTTGTCACCGGCGTCGACAGCCTCGTTGAACGACCTGATCAATACCACACAGTTGCTGGCGGGCCTTTATCTGCGCCGCCATTGCGCGCTTTCATTACATGGTCTTATTCAACGACCGGGCCGAGTGGCGCTGAGCCACACTCATTGGGATGTGATGTTCGATATCAATCAAACCGATCTACGGCTGCGCAGACTTGCCTTGGACAGCGATCCCGGCTGGGTGCCATGGTTGGGACGGGTGGTGCAGTTTCATTACGATAGCGAAGGATAGGCTTATGTATAGCGAGACCACACAACGCAGCGCTGGTGAAAGCAGTGAAGCTTATAACAAACTGGATCTTAATCTACGCCATGTGGCGCTGGCCTGTGTCGGCCGCTTGTTGTTTATCGAGGAGGATGTGCAGCCGCTTGGCGCAGAACAGATCTATCTCTACAACCATTATGATGGGCTGCGTCATGTGGATATTCGCAAGGCGCTGAATCACTGTCTGGCGCAGCCGACGGCCGCCGATGCGCAGCTTGCCAATCTAGCCAACCTGTTGCGACTGAGTCATGTGGAAGTGATGGCGCTGGTGTTGGCCTTAATGGTGGAAGAGGAGCCCATGATTGGCCGAGTGTTGGCACACATTCAGGCGCCAGTGGGTGGATCACGTCCGGCACTGGGCATGTTGGAAGCGGCCTTGGCGCCTTTGGCGGATCAAGCGGGTGGCTGGGTCACCGGCACCATGTTGGCTGGTTCGGCGATCTCTGCGGGTGTTTTGGTGTTGCTCAATCAACAGGCGCCACTGCCGGAGCAGACACTAAAAGTGCCAATGGGGCTAGCCTTGCTTCTGCGCGGCAAACCGCTGGTCTGGCCCGGCATCGGAACAATTGCTGTCGAGGACAATGTGCGCCTGCCCCTGTCGATGTTGGAACAGGCTGCGCGCCAGGCCGCTGCATTGATGCGCAGTGACAACAGTGTGCTGGTGATTCGTTCGGCCTCACGGCGCGAGACACGCGCGGTGGCGTTCGAAGTGGCCGCGCAGCTGCAGCGCGAACCGCTGTTGATTTCAAGCACGGGCGATGATCTGAAAGGGCTGGGCGTGGCTTGTTTAATCAGCGAACGACTGCCGGTGTTTGAATATGGTTTGGGGGCGGAAGAGGTGGCGCAAGTGCCGGAGCTGGTGGCCTATCACGGCCCGCGTCTGGTGCTGTTGGGGCCGGACGGGCAGGTCAAGGTCGCGCGTGGTTCGATCCAGCAATGGAACCTGACACCGCCATCACAGCAGGAGCGTCAGCAACTCTGGAATGAATATCTGAATCAGGAAGTGTTGGCGCATAAGCTGGCCAGTGAACACATTCACTCGGTGGGCCGCATTGCCGAACTGGCGCAGCTGGCGCAACGCGAAGCGCAATTACAACAACGTGAACAGCCGAACATCGTCGACATTCGCCGCGCCGCCTGGGAGGCCGAAGCCGGCCAGTTGGGTAGTCTGGCGCAACCGATCACGGCCGAGATTCCCGACGAAGCCTTGGTATTGTCGAAATCGGTGAACCTGGAATTACAACAACTGTTGGCGCGTTGCCGTGCGCGTGAACACCTGGATGAATCATTGGGCATCACCATCAAGGCGCGTTATCAACAGGGCGTGCGTTGTTTGATGACTGGTCCTTCCGGCACAGGCAAGACTTTGGCGGCGAGTTGGTTGGCCACCAAACTGGGCTTGCCTTTGTATCGTGTTGATTTGGCTGCCGTGGTGAGCAAATACATCGGTGAGACAGAAAAGAATCTCGCCTCGCTATTGGCCCGCGCCGAGCATAGCGAAATTGTATTGTTATTCGATGAAGCCGACTCGCTGTTTGGCAAGCGTACCGACATCAAAGATTCCAATGACCGTTTTGCCAATTCGCAAACCAACTATCTGTTACAACGCATCGAGTTTTATCGCGGCATCGTGTTGCTGACCAGCAATAGTCGCGACCGCTTTGATTCCGCCTTTACCCGCCGTCTGGACAAAATCGTCGAATTTTCAATGCCCAATCCGCAAGAGCGGCGCACGCTATGGCAAACCCATCTTGGCAGTGCCCATCAACTCGGTATCAAGCAAGTCAACCAGCTGGCTGTTGCCAGTGATCTGGCCGGTGGTCACATTCGCAATGCTGTTTTAACCGCGGCGGTGGAGGCCAATGCCGCACAACGTCCAATCGCGTTTCAGGATGTGGTTGTGGGGCTGGCAGGTGAATACCGCAAGCTCGGGCGGCAGTTTCCCGCCGAGTTGCGGCGTTATGAAAAAACCTAAGCTGAGAATCGTCTAAACATGGATGCCGCGGTTCAACGCAAGGAGAACGACAAGGCTGCTAAAACAGTCGTTAGGCTGGCACCCGAACCCAAGGCAAGTGAAGAGGCTGAGACTGGCATGTCAGTGGGGCTGCCTTTGTATCTGCAAAGCGCTCAGCCATCTGCTGGGTCGGCACCTCCCTCTGCCTCACGCCCGACAGCGCAGATTCAACGACAAGTTGAAGACACGCAGGAAGAAGAGGAACTACTCCAACCCAAACACAATGATGCTGTGGTTCAACGACAAGTTGAAGGGGAGGAAGAAGAGCTGCTGCAGCCAACACGTATCAACAGCCCTGCAGTTCAAACCAAAATCAGCGTCGGCCCGCCAGATGATGAATATGAACGCGAAGCGGACCAGGTGGCGGATAAGGTGATGCGCATGCCGGCTGCGCAAACTGACAGCGTTATAGCAGGCCAACAACAGCAAGACCTGATTCAGCCAAAGCCACTGACACCGCTTTATCTTCAGCGTTTATGTGAGGAGTGTGAAGAAGAGTTGCCGCAAGGCAATTCAACTTCATCAACGGCTGCAGTTCAGACCAAATCCCAAAGTGAGGCTTCATCGAATTCATCACATAAACTAAACCAAGCCGTTGCCACGCCTGGTAATGGCTCGCCGTTGCCGCAGCAGGTGCAGTCTCGTATCGGCCAGGTATTGAATAATGATCTGAGTCATGTACGTGTGCATTCTGACAATCAGGCCCAAGAGGCAGCGCAAGCAATCAACGCCAAGGCCTTTACGCATCGCAATCACATCTATCTAGGTGGGGGGCAGAGCGTTATGGATGTGCAGTTGATGGCGCATGAAGCCACCCATGTGGCACAGCAGAGTGGCTTGTCTGATTCAAGTATTCAACGCGACCCGGCGGATGCGGGCCCACGCACGGCGGATATTAGCGTGCGCTGGACTGAGGACAGCCAGGAGTTTTATCACCGGGTGATCAACAGTGCTTCAAGAAACCGCGGCTTTCGCGGGGTGCGCCGGGCAAGTCTTTACCAGCCGTTTCATTCATTAAGCGCAGCCATGCATAGTCGTTTGGGGCGCCGCACGCCGATTATGCCACCGGGCACGCCGATTCAGTTACGTGTGACCCTTTGGTTTGATCCCAGTGCCTTCCATGGCCAAGTCAGCAATCCTGGTTTAGAACAACTTGAAGTAGCGCTGCTCAGAGATAATCGCGTGACCGGGGTGTTGACACCCGCCGCCGCGCTGCCCAGCGGCAGTCCGAATCGGCTCGGCATCATGGAGGCGGCGACGCTTTCGTTTACCTCTAATCCCCCGGCAACCGCCGCCGCTTTCGGTGGGCTGCGTTGGCATGTTGCCTCCGGCAGCGCTACCTTGACCGGCGGTACAGACGGACGTGCAAACCTGACGACCGATTCTTCGCCGGGCAATATCAGTCTTGAGTTGCGGGTGGAAAGAGGGCCTACCGCGGGGCGTGTCGCCACCACGCTGAACCTTGAAGTGGTCGATTGGCCGCTCGTTGGTGGGCGGCCTGGCAGCCCGGAACAGGCCACCGCTGGTCTGTTGGATGTGACCGGGGGTGCGTTGCAACACAGCGGCAACGTTAGTGCCAGTCCGGGTTCAACTGCAGGCGAGGTCACAGTGACCGCTCCGAATGTAACCTTTAACGCCACGGTATCACTCAAACCGACCGCCACCCTGGCGCCTGGCACCAGCATTCAGGTGGGGCCAGTGCAAACAACGATGTCATCGGAACGGATTGGCATCTATCGCGAGGGTGGTAATCCCCGCGGCAATATCGTCGCCGAGCGGCGTATAACGGCGCCGCGCAGCCGCGATGCTCAATATCGGGATACCCCGACCGGTCCTGTTCCCGATGTGGCCGCGCCCTGGTATTCACGGCCCTCGGGCGCTGTGACTGGTCCACCCAGCATCACCGCTGCAACGCCATCGCAGCCGGTGACTTACCGCGATCAACCCTCATTCGATCTGCCGATGAGCGTTGGCAATGGCATTCTGACGGAGACAAGAGGCAGCGAAAGTTTTATTACCTCCATTGTGGCGTTGCACAATGGCAACCAAGTACATCTTAAGTCTACAACCTGGAGTATTCCCTGGAATCTATCCATTGCCGCCGGTGGAACAGCCACGGGCGGAGCTATCGGCAGTAGCGAGATTCGTTTCGGAGCGCCGGTCACCTCCGGGCCCTTCACCATAGGCAGCACTCAGGATGTGCTGGTATTTTCCAGCGTCGCCGATGCGGCGGCGGCCCCGGCCGCGATGTTGCTGGCGCATCTGGAAAGCACGCGCCGCCACGACCCGGCGGCAGGTCGTATTCTGGCCGAAGGGCTGCGCAGTAAAAATCCCAGTTTTAACGTAAACATCACCGTCGTGCGTGGCGCCGATTTGATTCCGCCGGAAGACTTTGATGTTCAGGCAAGCGGACACACGTCAGTGACACGGCCAGGATTTTCTGTGGCCAACGGCGCCTCAGCCAGCATTACTCTTCCGTTTAATGCGTTGTTTAATCCGCATCGGCTCGGCAGCGGCGATGCGCTAACGCTCAGCCTGCTTGATGTCGGCAGTCCGATCCCCACCATGTCTTGGGCATTTCCATTTAACGATGCGACCACACCGTCTCGCTTTACCAGTGGAAACGGTGGTCATTACACCATTACCGGGAATTTGCGTTGATGAACTTGTTTACTTTGAATACGGTAACAGGTGAGTCCAGTGAAACCCATAAGGGCTGGGATGCTTGATCATGGACGCCGCCGTTCAACGCAAGGAGAACGATAAGACCACCAAATCGGCCGTCAAGCAGGCGCCCGAACCTCAACGCAATGAAGAGGCGGAAACAGGTGCCGCGGCGGGTGTGCCGCTGTTTCTGCAGTCGGTTCAAACAACGAGTGCGGCAGCCCCCCCGCCGGTTTCGCAGACATCGACACACATCCAACGACAGGCGGAAGAAGGCGAGGAAGAGGAAGAACTTATTCAGCCGAAATGTTGTGGGGAGGCAACACCGGGCCAGTCGGCCGATGAGGAAGAGGAACCGTTACAGCCAAAATTGGTTCAACGTCAGCCACTGGAGGAAGAGGAGGAGTTACTTCAGCCTAAACGTACGGATGCAGACATTCAGCGCCAGCCAATCGAAGAGGAAGAAGAACTGCTGATGCCGACGTTGGTGCAGCGGCAATCGCTTGAAGAAGAGGAGGAGTTGCTCCAGCCGAAACACAATGAAACGCAGGTTCAACGTCAGGCTGAAGAGGAGGAGCAAGAGGAAGAAGAGCTGCTACAGCCAAAATGGCTACAGCGACAACCGCTTGAGGAAGAGGAAGAAGAGGAACTGCTGCAACCAACATCGTTGAACACGGCTTCCGTTCAAGCCAAAGTAACGGTGGGTCCGCCTGACGATGAATATGAGCGCGAAGCGGATCAGGTGGCGGACAAAGCAATGCGCATGCCGGCTTCGCAGGATAACTCAACGGCTCGGAAGCAACAGCATGCTTCACCGTACACAGCACATGTTCAGACAAAACCTTTGACACCGCTTTACATTCAACGTCTATGCACCGAGTGTGAAGATGAGTTGACGCAAGGCAATGCGACTCCGATGTCCAGTGCCTCGGTTCAGCCCAAGTCTAAAGGTGAAACATCTAGCGCCTCTTCAAACACGCTTGCGCGGACTGTTGAATCTCCGGGCACAGGTCAGCCCCTGAATCCGCAATTGCAATCACGCATAGGTGCTGTGCTGGGTAATGACCTAAGTCATGTGCGTGTGCATTCCGATTCTCAGGCACAGCAGGCAGCGGGATCGATTAATGCCAAGGCCTTTACCAATCGCAATCATATCTTTCTGGGCAAAGGGCAAAGCGACAGCGATGTGCCATTGATGGCGCATGAGGCGACTCATGTGGTGCAGCAGGGTGCATCTTCAAGTCTTCAACGCAGCCTGGTGCAACGAGAAGGGCCGGATCAACCCGAACAGGTTGGTGAACCCGGAGAGAATCAGGCCAGCAATGATGAGCAGGCATTGCCGCAACAAGAATTACAACAGGCGGCGCAAGCAGGAGCACCCGCCCAGGCCGTCGAGTCGCAACCTGAACAACAGCAAGCACAGACACAGGCTGAACTGCCGTCAGTGACAGATACCGCCGGACTACCTGATGAAGCGGCTGCGCCAACGGAACAGCAGCCACAACAAATACCAAGGGTGGGGCAGGCTGAAACAGCTCAGGGTGAAAACACACAAGCCGATGCTGAAGCACCGCAGCAGCCAAATGTAGATACAGCGCAACAGGCAGCGGCTGAAGAGTCTCAAGGCGGTGCGGGTGGAACCCCGGCGGCAGAAGCAGGCACAGCAGAGGCAGGCACAGCAGAAGCAGGCACAGCAGAAGCAGGCACAGCAGAAGCAGGTGGGGTGGGTGCAGAAATTCAGGTTGACGCATCAAGCAGCATGGCCAGCATCGCGGCGGCGCCGGATTCGATATACAAGACCCATGTGCAAACCCAGGCGGAACTGATCAACACCGACAGCCTGGCCTCTGAAGGCCTAATCACCGAGATGGGCATCGAACGCCGCCGTGAGGTGAGCGATCAGTTTGAAGCTGTGCGTGCTGCGATGGCGGGGTTTATCGAAGATAAGATCACGTCTGCACAAGCCTTTATGGCGGCTAAACAGACACAGGTGATTGCGGCGGCGGCAGGTGCAATTACCTCTGCGCAGCAGGCAGTCAGTGGAGCGCTAGAAGCTGTCGAGACACAGGTGACACGCATAGGGGAAACCATCAGCGGTGTTGTGCAAAGCGCCAGCAGCACGATCCAGACCCGCATCACCGGTATCGTCAGTTCCATTAACAATGTCATCAATAGCATTCCTTTGCCGGATTTACCCGGCGTGGATCGAGCTAGGCGCTTGGCCACCAATCTGCTCAGCCGGGCGGCGGGTGCCGTCAATAGTGCGCTGTCGACAGTGTTGGGCGCGTTGAGCAAGGCACTGACTGTGGG
Source organism: uncultured Chromatiaceae bacterium (assembly GCA_945787735.1). Taxonomy (GTDB): domain Bacteria; phylum Pseudomonadota; class Gammaproteobacteria; order Tenderiales; family Tenderiaceae; genus Tenderia. The sequence goes on from CALZIQ010000014.1 coordinate 40,048, forward strand.
CACGAATCTGGTGGCGTCACTGCTAGGGCGTTTCAGATTATTGATCGGCACTGTGATGGCGCAGATCACCGCGGCGATCACCTCAATCATGCAAAAGGTTTTTCAGATTTTGAACCGCCTGATGAATCTAATTGTGTCGACGCTGAGGCGGGTGTTGACCAGTGTCATTCTGCCTACCCTGCGCAAGGTAGAGCGGCGCGTGCTGAAGTCGATTCGTGAGCTTGAACAACAGTCATTGCGAAGCATTCAAGAAAACAGAGACCGGCATCTACAGGCCCTGGCGATGTCTCTGTCACCGGCGGCGAACAATAAAACGGCGGATGACGAAGAGACCACGACGGATAGTGGCGACTGGTTTGCTGCCATGGCGGAGATTACACAACAGGCGATCAGTTATAACCGCAAGATCGTGTCCTCGTTCCGGGAAAAGACCGGCAGCTTTTTTGCACTGCTGGTGACCACGTTGAGATCGGTGATTAATCAGATCATTGTCGCCATCACCAGCCGCATCGTTCAAGCGATTTCATCGATCTTGTCATTTGTCGCCAACGCAGTGCAAACCATCAATCGCATGGTGCGTGCGGTGATAAGTTTTATTCGGAATATGATCAGTTTAATCTTTTCGCTGTTTCAACGTGTGGTGAGTTTCATTCGATCATTGGTGGAGAGACCGATCCAACGCCTGATTGAGTTTGCCAAAAACGTGCTGGGCCGAATCAAAAATGCCATCAGCCGTTTTGTGCGCAGGGTTATTAGTGGCGCAGGTTTTGATTTTAATCTGCGAGAGGTCATCGGAGAGTTCAGGTTGCCACCTACGTCGAATAATCCCACCATTGCCTTTGTGCCACCGCCGTTTCTGGTAGTGATCATCGATGGTGTTGTGTATATCTTTATTCTGGGTCTGGCGATTACGCTCACAGTTACACAGGTAATCGTGATAATTGTGGTGGTTATTTTAATATTGCTTCTGCTTTATCTCTTGTATCGCTGGCTGACGCGGCCAAGACCTGTGCCAAGACCGCGTCCGCGTCCTAAACCCAAAGGCAGGGAGTTTCATCCGGACACGCCGTTCAATGTCATCAATTCGCTGCCAGCTAAGAAGGTTGATCTGCCGGCCACGCGCGGGGATGAGCTGGTCTTCGGCGTCGAATCTACGGATAAGGATAAATTCCGTAAGATCGGCACCGCCGCCTGGATTCCGATTGATCCGGGTATTGGGCCGTATGTCACCGCGTATCAGGTGAGCGGGCATGCCAGTTGGCTGGCGCCTGGCAGTGGTAATACCACGCATAGTGATCCGACCTTGAACAGCCACGATATCAGTCTGTTTATCAATGAAGATTGGAATGGTGAGCCGATCACAGTAACGGCAACAGTCAGGGATAACGCCTTGCCCGCTGTGCCACCGGATATTGGAACGACACAGGATTCAGATCATGTCATCACCTGGACCATTGATCTGTGTGAAGATCCACTGACCACGAAAACGGCGAAGAACATCGAAAGTATCAGCCCTAATCTGAACCAGACGACCTACAATAGCACCACGTTGACTCTGTTGGATGGGTCAAGCGACACGGTGGGCGATAACATGATTACCGAATTTTTGACCCATGAAAAAACCGGCGGCGGTGAGCCGTCTGGACAGGATAATTTGTACCGTTTCAGAAAACTGCCAACCAAGTCTGCCCATGGAGGAAGTGGATTTACCTTAAGTCAGGTATACATCAAAGGACATCTACTAAATCACTCAGACAGCGACGGACTGGGGGGGATTGGTGATCCAGTGAATCTCTATCCAATCACCGGCCGGGCCAATAAAGATCACGAATTGGGGCCTGAAAAAGATGTGAAACAACTGGTGCACAAAGATAAGGTAGTCACCATGTATAGCGTCGATGTGGTGGGTGAAGACGGGCCGCACCCCATCGATGTGTTTGGTGATGGCGCCTGTACATATCAATTCATCAATGCTGCATTTGCCTGTTCCATAGGTACATACAAATACTGTAAAGGTGCATTGGAATTGAAACCCGAGCCCTCGGCACCGGTGATATCCAATTTTGACGTCAGTGGTTTTATCAGCAATGTTCAGTCCAAAGGCGGATGTCAGGAGAGCTAATGACCAGTCCAGCATTAAAGGCCAAAGAACAAAAAGCAGCCAAACAGGAAAATAAAAAGGCGGCTATACACCGACGAAAAGATACTTCAGCATCAGTGAACTCTGGAGCAAGCCGAGCATTGGGTTTGCCGTTATATCTGGCCCGAGGGCAGAGTGGCAATGCTTCGATATCGCTTGCTGCACCCTCGTTTTCGTTGCAACGCCAAACTGATACTGAGACGGTGCAAGAAGAGGAGGAAGTGCTGCTGCAGTCAAAATCGGCGCAGGCAAAGTTGGCTATCGGCAACGCAGATGATCCGATGGAGAAGCAAGCCGATGCGGTGGCGGAACAGGCTGTGATGCAAAAAAATACTGCACCCGCTGTTCAGAAAAAGAATGGCGCATCAAATGGTTTAATACAAAAAGCCTGTGCCGGCTGTGAAGCTGAAATGGAAGAAGCCCAAGCTGGTGATCTCACAACACAAGCAATACAGCGTAAACCGAGTATGCAGTCGAAAAGTAAGACTGATCACGCTGTCGCGACAACCGTGGCTTCACCCGGCAATGGTGAAGCATTGCACGATACAGTCAAGGCGCCCGCTGAGAGAGTGTTAAATTCTGATCTGTCGCAAGTGCGTGTGCATAACGATGAGCGGGCGCAGTCGGCAGCCAGCGCTATCAATGCGCGTGCCTTTACCCACCGCAATAATATCTTTCTCGCCAAAGGGGAAAGCAGCAGCAATCTCGGTCTGATGGCGCACGAAGCGACGCATACAGTGCAACAGAGTGGAGTGCTTGGAAGAGCGTTAATCCAAAGAGAAGCCGAGGCGGGTGGAGTAAAGCAGGAAAAGATGAAAGGCGAAGACCCACGTATCAGAGCAATCAATCATATTGTTCAGCAAACGCTTGATAGCGAATCACCTTCATACAAAGTTGTGTTGCATGCTTTTTTTACTGCGAAAAAGTTTGGTGGCCTGCATCAACTGGTTGCTGATTTGCGCGCACGTGCCCATTCCGGCTATAGCACCTATTTTAATGCTGCCCTGCAAACCATTAGGATTCATGGTAATGAGAAGATGTTTCAATTGATCGTCGGCTTCCTGAAAAAAGAGGGCGTTACTCTGGCAACCTGGGAGCTGGCCAAGGAAGCTGCTGATCCTACGGCAGTGTTTAAATTAGAGAATAGAATAGACCAGCTTAAAGCTGCGAAGAAAAAGCTCGATCCAAATTCGACTGAATACAAGTCGATTGAAGACTACATATCAAAAACTGAAGACAAACTGGAAAAAATCAGGCCGCCAGTTCCGGGACTACACAAGGAAGGAGGCGCTTACCCTAAGGATGTGGCGATATTTACATCCTATATGATACGCGGTGGATATATTCAGCAGGTGGCTGGGTTGATCCCCGCAACATGGCGGACCATGTCGCAGGATCAGTTGACCAAACTGCTGGGCGAGAAATTCTCTGAAAAAGAACTGCGCACCATGTTCCTTGATAAATATGAAGCACGTGCGGCAGTAAAGGCGCGGTTTCGCAAATATAACATCGTTGCGGCGCTTGCGATTGGATTGATCTGGGCAAAAGACAATATCGCTGAAGGTGATTGGGCCACAGCGGCGGCAAAAGTAGGAGGCACCGGTG
>CALZIQ010000015.1 GCA_945787735.1 uncultured Chromatiaceae bacterium
AATGACAACATTCCGGTTACAGTGTTTTCCAGCTGTCATGTGATCACACCTCCTGGTAATTTAATGGTTAAAACTCTCGTGGTGACTCAGTGGGGATCTCAACTGGCGCCTCAAAAGGCTTTTCATCCGACTCCGTCTCCGGCACGCCCATGGTTCTTCTCCCTCCGGGCTTGCTGGTGGTGAGTGGGACTCAATCTCTGGTGCTGGCTTTTACCTCTCCACTGTTCGGGTCATTGATAAAACCAATTGTCACATAACGTCCTCAAGCCTTCTTGGTCAGACAAAAACTATACGTATTACAGTAGCACTTCCTAACCACAATTAAATAACTTCATCATATTTAGATTAGCACCAAGATCCATAATAAATAAGGAGGCACATGTTCACCGATCAAGGAGACAACGGCAACATCAAGAACCTTCGTCATCATTATCTCACCCTGTGCATCTTTCTCTAGCAGCAATATTACTTGATGCATATAAGGCAATCTAACCGGAATAAACAGGCGGCCGCCTGGCTTCCACTGCTATTTCATCAACGGGTATCTTCTTGCCCATGAATTCACTGGTGGCACGCCCTGCCAAAAAAAGTTCTATCGGTGCCAGTACCTCACCGCCGTTAAAGGCCGGCTTTGATGCCCCACCCAACAACAATGCCTTGTCGACATTGTGATGCAAAATCAGGCCAAAATGATCGAGATAATAACGACATAATGCCGCACTTATGGTTTCTGCCAATGCATCGCACAAGGTGTCCGGATGGCCTGTTCCCTTACGTTCCACCATCTCTATAGAGGCAGTTGACGGTAATGGCGATAACAGTGGTGTGATGGCAATAGAAAACATCCTGTTAATTTCCTTTATTTCAAGTAAAGCATCAACTCATTGGCAGGCGGCAGCACACCAAGCCCTACCAGTATGACGATCAGTAATGTGTATCCCAGGGTGATTACAAGGCTGCCTTTCCATAAAGCACGCCTCTTTCCTTCTATTATCAACATAGACCCTGCATGGTGCAGCAATATAAAGCCGAGAAGATTACTAAGCCAGTAGCCCAACACGAAGGCTGGCAAATAGAGCTGTTCATGAAGCAAAGAAAAAGGCAGCGCAAACAAATAGGCCAACGGCACATTCACAAACAGATCATTCCACCATGATAGCGGTGAAAGTAGGTAGCCGATAACCGCAACAATCCCGGCATAAAAATTCGATTTTATTACCCCCATTTGTTCCATGCCTCTTATTCCAATAGCAGCACATCATATAAAAGTACCCATTGAGCCAGAACACCTGAATCAGCTTTTGTGCTTTTGCGCATTCCCGACTGCATTCAGCCACGTACTTTTGCAATGATTGCATTCACCTTTCAAGCTCCCTTTGAAATTTCAGTCACCGCCACGAAATAATTACTATTATTAGAGTTACCCTTATCTTAATAATTGTATTAGAAATTTTATGGAGTCTTCATGTGAAGGATAGTGCATGCATAGCATTCCTGCAGTGGGCTTTACCCCAATTACGCCTGCGCTGGCCGGGCTTTCGCAAAGTATATGGACAGGTGAGCAACCGCCTAAGCCATCGCCTTAGAGAGCTGCAACTCACCGACCTAGACACATATCGCGAATATCTTGAAGGACACGCCGAGGAGTGGTCTGTTCTTGACCGGATGTGTCGCATCACTATCTCACGTTTCTATCGCGACAAACGGGTGTTTCAATTGATTGGTGAAGTCGTATTGCCTGCGTTGGCAGAATTGGCTATGGCCAGGAGAGAACACGAAATCCGTTGCTGGAGCGCGGGTTGCGCCGCAGGCGAAGAGGCGTATACCCTGACATTAGTCTGGCATTGGCATGTTTGCACTCAATATCCCGGCATTGAACTAAAGATTATTGCCACCGACACTGACCTCCACCTGCTCCAGCGCGCCCAAAACGCCTGTTATCCCTGGAGTAGCGTTAAAGCCTTGCCGGAGGCGTGGCGTGATCAAGCTTTTGATAGGCAAGCTAACGAGTTTTGCCTTCAAACACTTTACCGTGAGAACGTAAGTTTTATACAACAAGACATCCGCCAAGCCATGCCTGAAGCTACGTTCCATATGATCTTTTGTCGTAACCTCGCATTCACCTATTTTGAGCCACTGTTACAGCACAAAATCCTGGCTGATCTTGCCCGGCATCTTGGCCCCGGCGGCGTGCTAGTCATCGGCGTCCACGAGATCCTGCCCGACGAGGGGCAAGGTTTCGAGCGCTGGTTCCCGCGCTTGCAGATTTTTCGCAAATCGAACCGGTATTAATAATGGACAATAAAATGCGTTGTGAACTACTGACATGGGGGGAGATCCGGCGTCTGGCAAGACGCCTGGCGAAATTAATTCATACGTCCGATTATCACCCTGATGTCATTATTGCCATCGCCCGTGGCGGTTACGTGCCCGCCCGCTTGGTTTGTGATTTTCTCGACATCTACAACCTCACCAGTATACGGGTCGCCCATTACACATCTGGTGCTGACAAGGGCCAGACCGCGCGACTCTCGTCACCCTTAAATGTCGACGTGCACGACCTCAGAGTTCTGATCATTGATGATGTCAGTGATACGGGCGACACCTTGCAAGTAACACTGGACCATGTACGCAGCTTTAATCCGGCCGAGGTGAAGATCGGCGTCTTGCATCATAAAACAGTTTCCAGTATTGAGCCGGACTTCTATGCCAAGAAGATAATCAAATGGCGTTGGCTCATCTACCCGTGGGCCGTGATTGAAGACCTCTCTGGTTTTATCGCGGCAATGGAGCCTGCCCCCAAGTCGATGACAGAGGCAAGCGACCGGCTTGAAAAAGAACACAGCATTAATGTAAGCCAGACAATGCTCGAAGATGTTTATGCTCTTTTACATAAAGCAACATGCCGAACATCCAAACATCCGACCTGACTAGGGCCTGTTATTGGCATGCCGCGTATAACGGCGATACAACAAGGTTAACGTCAAATTTCATGTTCATCTCAAGCCACTGGCCACTTTTTGATCAGCGCTTGTATCTGTGGTTGAGATGATGGCAGCAAGCAATGCCTCGTCGATGCCTTCGACATAAACGAACTCAAGCGACTCACGAACATGCTCGGGTAACTCTCGCAGATCTTTCTGGTTTTCTTTCGGCAGGATGATGCGGCGGATACCGGCGCGATGTGCCGCAAGTACTTTTTCTTTAACACCACCAACAGGCAATACCAAGCCACTCAGGGTGATTTCGCCGGTCATGGCGGTATCGCTGCGAACCGGCCTGTCAAGATAGAGCGATGCCAAGGCCGTTGCCATGGTGATACCCGCCGAGGGGCCATCCTTGGGCACCGCACCGGCGGGGACATGAATGTGCACACCGGATTTACGAATTATTTCTTTGTCTATCTTCAGGGCAGCTGCATTGGCCCAAACATAGCTTTGCGCAGTTTTGGCCGACTCTTGCATGACAACACCAAGTTGCCCGGTTAGCGTCAGCTCTTTACCCTCGGCCAACAATGCCGCTTCAACATAAAGCACATCGCCACCCGCCTCCGTCCACGCCAACCCTGCCGCCACACCGGCAGCAAGTTGTTGCCGGGCTTGCTCAGCGTAGAAGTGTTCCGGGCCTAAAATCTCCACCAGCATATTAGGAGTGATGGTCACCGCTGCACTATCCCCCCTGGCCACTCTAGTCGCAATCTTGCGGGCAATACTGCCGATGGTTCGCTCTAATTCACGCACACCTGCCTCGCGGGTGTAGCGGCGAATAATGTAACTGAGCGCTTCATCGGCTATGCGCAATAGCTCGCCACTCAGCCCGGCCTCTTCCAGCCGCCGAGGGATCAAGTAAAGCCGTGCTATTTGGGCCTTCTCTTCATCACTGTAACCGGCCAGGCGCATTACCTCCATGCGATCCAGAAGTGGTTTAGGAATGTTGTCGAGCGTGTTGGCGGTAGTAATAAAAAACACTTTGGATAAATCAAAAGGCATGTCGAGATAGTTGTCATGGAACTCAGAATTCTGCGCCGGATCAAGTATTTCCATCAGGGCGGCGGCAGGGTCACCGCGATAATCCTGGCCAAGTTTGTCAATTTCGTCCAGCATCAGCAGTGGATTCCTAACGCCTGCTCGGCGAATGGCCTGTAGGATGCGCCCAGGCATGGCACCGATATAGGTGCGGCGATGGCCACGCAATTCAGCCTCATCGTGTAAACCGCCCAGACTCATGCGCTCGAATTTTCGCCCCATTGCCCGGGCGATAGATTGGCCGACCGATGTTTTACCCACCCCGGGTGGTCCGACAAAACAGAGAATTGGCGCCTTGGCGTGTGGGTTGAGTTTCATTACCGCCAAGTGTTCGATAATGCGTTGCTTGATATCTTTGAGGTCGAAGTGATCCTCATCGAGGATTTTCTGGCTGCGATCCAGGTCAAGCAGGTCTTCTGTGGTCTGGGTCCAGGGCAGTTCGATGGCCAGCTCGACATAGGTCCGGGTCAGTTGATAGTCAGGCGACACAGCCGACATACGTTCGAGGCGATTCAACTCCTTCTCAACTTCCTTGCGCACAGTTTCAGGCAGTTCTGCCTTTTCCAGTTTCTGGCGCAACTCAGTCACATCGGCCTGTTCAGGCCGCTGTTCACCCAGCTCGTCCTGAATCGTGCGCATTTGTTGGCGCAGTAGATACTCCCGCTGTTCACGTCCTAGCTTGGATTCAACTTGGCTTGAAATCTGCTGCCGCAACTCAAGCACTTGGATTTCATGATTTAAATAGCCGTTCATCAGCTCAAACAGTTCCCGCTGGGTTTGAGCAGACAGTATTGATATTTCCTTTTCAACATCAAATGATAACAAGGTGGCTAACAGATAAGCCTGGTTCACTGGCTTCTCAACATCCGACAAAATAAAGCTCAGATTCATCTGCATCCGAGGCTTAACCAGTCCCAACATTTTATTGGCTAACACAATCATCTCGCGCTGCAAGGCTTCAATCTCTGTACTCGTATCAGATAGCTCGGGCAAATAGCGCAGGTTGCTATTGAGATAGGGTTTTTCCAATACCATGCCCAGGTGTTTAACACGGGAAATTCCATGCACCTCAAGATGAAATGTATGATCGAGGCGAACCATCTTTTTAATAACAGCCACCGTGCCAATGTCATATAAGTCTTTCTCGCCTGGCTCATCAACGTCAGCACTGCGTTGTGTAAAAATGGCAATTGTCTTGTCTTCACTGCTTAAGGCGGCTTCAATCGCGGCCATTGAAGCAGAACGAGTAACAACCAGTGGCATACCTAAGTACGGAAACAAAACACTGTTTTTTATTGGCAAAACCGGCAGCGTCGTTTTTTCCGAATAATCCATTACGATTTTTCCTTTGCTTGAATACGGATGAATAACATACCGTCTTGGTAATCCGTCTGGATCAAGGCATTATTTGCATCGAAAGGCAGTTCCAATGTCCGTTCAAAACGATTGTAGGAAATTTCCATCGAGTAGGTTTGATGCCCTTCCTGAATCTGAAGATCGCGACGCTGACCCTTGAGCGTGAGGAAATGTTCGTTGGTGCTCAACTCTATGTCCTCTTGTTTTACCCCTGCCAGATCGATCTTGATTAACCACGCTTCGTCACAACGATAAATATCCACCGCAGGCTGCCATGCAGGCTGAAATGACTGTCCACTTGACTGAGGTAATGACTGCATTAATTTTGATAACGGAGTTACCATCACTTTTTTCACTCAGACCCCCTGCTTTTTACGGTGGCATCTATTTTTCGTGAGGACTCAATACCTGTCTGTTGTATTGTTTTAGGTTAAGTATAGATCTGAGACGTGCGCCTATCGACGTCATTGGTGTCTAGCCTGTCGATGTCCTGGGAAAACTGATTCGACGTTCAGGCGCCCTCTTGTTGAAACACATGCGCCTGCATATTCCGGCCATTGTGCAGTGCTTTTTAATTCGCCTCTACACGAAGCACTCAGGCTACGGGTTATCCGGATCGCAACCAGCTTCCCTAACCCAGACACCCTTTTCGCAACGCAACAGCTCGCCACTACCGCTACAGCCAAAGCTGCCACTGTCATAAACAACATTGTTGAAATAACAGACGCCCTCTTCTTCTAGCTCTTGCGCGATCTCTTCAAACTGCTCATCCGTTTCTTCCATGATCGGCGATGTTTTTGCTTCAGGATCTGGCGCACCGAGATTATGTCGCTGTTGATTTGTCATAACTAACTCCTTGGTCATTCTGATTGCTCTATTTAAGGTGCTGTTCAGGCAACAACTGTCGAAATTCCGAATCATAGGCCAGCATCAAACCCACAGACTTGGGGCCGGCATGGATTACCAAGGAGGGAAAGCAACAACTGATACCACGTGGATGCCCCGCTTTAACTAAATCCACATCCACTATCTCGCCACTATTCAGTGCTACATTGGGAGGTTCAATACCAATTCCATACATACTCATATCAATCGTCTCGGCAGTGGCGACAATACGCCCCTGCTGGACAAGCCTGACAGTAAACTTGGCGGGTTCACGCGCATGCAAGCGCTGCTCCATTATTTCAACCTCCTTATTGAGACAAACTGGCATTAATCTGGCTCTCCGCCTCAAGCCAATCCCCCAGCTCGTCGCCTGGGCTAAAACCACGTTGTTCGGCAAGAAAATAGGCGGCCTCGCTAATCATGTGCTGACGTTCGGCACTCATGACCGTCGCAGCTTGTGCTGATTTTTTCTGCCCCACTTTTATGGGTGCTGGGGATTTTTTCTTTGACTTAGACACTATTTTCCTCCTTGCTATTATAAATTTTCAAATATGGAAACCGGGAATGCTTATATTTGCCTTCAGCAAACAACTATAGAACGTATTCAGCCACTGAGCCTTAACATGACTAAAACGCCGCTATTGATATTAATCACGTGCCGGGGCATGACATGGGTTAATCAATAGCTCACATCATCTCCATGCCGGGCATTGCCTTTTCCTGCGGCAATACAACGATAGTTGCCTCAGTCGTGATCATCAAGCCAGCTATTGATGCGGCATTCTGTAACGCTACCCGCACCACCTTGGTTGGGTCCAAAACTCCCATTTCCATCATGTCGCCATAGGCTTCAGTCTGGGCATTGTAGCCGTAGTTGGCGCTATTTTCCTTGACCTTATTCACCACCACCGAAGGCTCCTTACCCGCATTGGCGACTATCTCGCGCAAGGGCTGCTCCACCGCCCGCAAGACGATATTGATGCCTATCTCTTGGTCATGATTATCCACCTTCATCCCCTTTTTCCTGACGGCTTGCAAGGCTCGAATCAAGGCAACGCCACCCCCTGGCACGACACCTTCTTCGACAGCGGCACGGGTTGCGTGCAAAGCGTCGTCGACGCGGTCCTTTTTCTCCTTCATGGCCATCTCGGTGGCTGCCCCCACTTTGATCACCGCGACACCCCCGGCCAGCTTGGCCATCCGTTCTTGCAGTTTTTCCTTGTCGTAGTCAGCGCTCGCCTCGTCGATCTCTTTACGCAGCAATGCGACACGGGCGTCGATATCGACTGTCTTGCCACTGCCGCCGACAATGGTAGTCTCGTCTTTGGCTACCACCACCCGCTTGGCTGAACCCAGATCATCGAGCGTGGCTTTCTCAAGGCTAAGTCCTAACTCATCTGAGATCACCGTGCCGCCGCTGACGACGGCAATGTCTTGCAGCATCGCCTTACGTCTATCGCCGAACCCCGGCGCTTTTACCGCAGTCACCTTGATGATGCCGCGCATGGCATTAACCACCAGCGTGGCCAGGGCCTCGCCCTCTATATCTTCGGCGATGACCAGCAAAGGTTTGCCTGACTTCGCCACGCTTTCTAACAGGGGTAAAAGCTCGCGAATGTTCGACAACTTCTTTTCGTAAAGGAGGATATAGGGCTCCTCGAGTTCCGCACACATCTCATCTGGTTTGTTAATGAAATAGGGGGACAGATAGCCGCGGTCAAACTGCATGCCCTCGACCACCTCTAGCTCGCTCTCCAGGCCGGAGCCCTCCTCGACCGTGATCACGCCTTCATTGCCGACCTTTGCCATGGCATCGGCGATGAGCTGGCCGATGGAGGCATCTAAATTGGCAGAGATGGTGCCAACCTGGGCAATGGACTTGCTGTCCTCGCAAGGTATGGAAATTGTCTTGAGTTCTTCGACCAGGGCATCAGTCGCTTTGTCGATACCCCGCTTCAGGTCCATCGGATTCATGCCGGCGGCAACCGCCTTGAGTCCCTCGGTGAACATGGATTCGGCCAGCACCGTTGCCGTGGTCGTGCCGTCACCGGCAAGCACTGATGTATGCGCCGCTACCTCCTTGACCATCTGTGCACCCATGTTTTCGAACTCGTCCAACAACTCGATCTCCTTGGCAACTGAGACACCGTCTTTAGTGACCGCTGGGGCGCCGTATGGCTTTTGAATAACGACATTACGCCCCCTAGGCCCCAAGGTCGCTTTAACAGCTCGGGCAAGTATACTAGCCCCACGGGCCATGCCTTCCCTGGCCTCATTACCAAATGCAATCTGTTTTGCTGTCATCGCAATTCTCCGCCAAGAATAAAGGTCGTTTGCTAATATTTCGCAAGCATTACCAGAATATCTGACTCTCGCATCACCAACAGCGCCTCATCAGCCAATGTGATTTCTGTTCCTGCATACTTACCGAACAACACCTCATAACCAACAGTTACTTCCAACATTCATCTCTTCCCGGTTTTGTCATATCGATACCGTCACAGGGCCGGATCTAGCCTCGGTTAGAAAGAATAGATCAAACCAAGCTGTAACTGCCCATACTTCAGATCAGGCGCTGCCGACACGGTGCCGTGGTAATTGGCGGTTGCTTCGAACAATAGGCGAGGTTGAACCTGGAAGGCCAAGCCTGCGCCAACGTTACCACCCAGCTCGGTGTTACCTGGGTCCATGGCATAAAGCCCAATACCGCCGTTCACGAAACCTCGCCAGGTTGGATTATTGCCAAGGTAGTACTTCAAATTGCCGGAGACGGTCCACACATCCAGATCAGGATTAGCACCTTTGCCATCAAAGTTTGAATAACCCAGCCGCACGTCCCAGGCGAGGTCGGCATTAAGATACTGGGTGAAATCCAGATTGACGGTCATACCATCATCATGGCTGTTGCTAAAGGCACCGCTTGGCATGACCACACCGGCATGTAGGCTGAAACCACCCTTTTTGACCAGGCCGGGCACATTGATACGCTCACCAAAGAACTCAGCCTCACCCATGGCCACTGTTTCGAAGTCTGCGGTACGGAAGGTTTGCGTGTAACGACCATCGAGCAGGTCACGCACCGGGCTGGTGGACTGTGCATTTTCAAGCGCCAGATCAATATCCGCTGCATAACCCGGCCCTAAATAATTGCCATAACGGTCTTGCGGTGTCAGCCACACTTGAAAGGTGCCACCGTCACCTTCCTGCTCAATAATGTCAAAGCGAATATTGGCGGCGTCTACCTCGCGCAACACAACGGTGGCCGACGTGGTTTTGCTGCGATAGTAAGGCCCGTTGTATTCAGACTCACCACTCACCTCAAAGGCCACCTGATATTCACCAGGTACTCGGGTCGCATCATAAACCGCACCGTAAAGACCATCATTGGGCTGACCATCTCCATGTCGTCCGTCATCATAAAATTTGAGATGACTAATCACCGGCTTGAGCAAATCACGATGGGCCGGATCACGCAACGCAACCTCATAGGTTTGCATGAGCGGCGAGCCCTGCAACTCGGCATAACCCAGCTCGGTGGTCATATGCTGACGATCCGCATCTGTAATACCAGCACCAAAGATTAGATTCCCCAAGCCGGTCCCTGGTCCGCTCACCGTTGCTTTAATGCTGTTAGGTGCAACCGGCATGCTAGCCTCGGTGACGCGCACCAATAAAGTCAAAGGTTCACCTGTATTGATAACGGGCTTGTCGAAATCAAACCGATATTCGAGTGCCGCGTCATCCACCAAGGCATAAGCACGATGCAGCACAGTACCACTGCCCCCCATATTACGTTGTGCCACCAGCCGCCACTCACCTACAAAAGGCACGGGGCGTGAAGAACCTGTTCTGGGTGTCACATGCACCGGGCGTTCAAACAAAGGAAAATCCAGCGTCATCCGTTTGAATGACGGCCCTGAGGTCAAATAAGGTTGCAACGACACCTCGGTACCATCAGGCGCATAGAGTTTAAGCGTGACATCGTTGCTATTGCCTGAGCCACCACTCCAGGAAAGCATGAACGCGGCCCGATGCGCTGATCCATTCAGCACAAAATGATGTTCCTGTATTGCACCCGCGCTGTTCAATGATCCGGTTTGATAATCTACTAACTCAAGCGTATCGCCCTGCAGTGATTCCACCAGACTGGTGGTGAGAAATTCCTCAAGCTCTACCTGAGGTACACAGGTGTGTTGATGCAGCCCACCGGTCTCTTCTGAAATGGCCGCCAACAATTCGTCATAGGTGGTACCAGGGCCTGAACCAATGGAGAGCGTATGCATGGGCATTCCAAAATCCTGCAGGTACTTGCCAGGCTGTGGCGCCACAGTAGCAGAGTTTCCGCCCCAGGCTTCATCAGCTGTGCCGTTGATTACCTCGTGCTCGTTCACTGTGTCAGCATCGATATCACCCGCCGAAAATACAAGAGGATTCACATTTTGAATGCCATCAGAGAGCACAATCATATGCCGTTTGCGCACAAGATTATCAAAGGAATCAGCAGCGGAAAGTATGCCTGGCCCCATGGCAGTATAGGTCCCGGTGCCCCGCCCTGCTACATCAATCAAAATGGCCGCCTTGTTGTCCAACAAATCTTCCAACAATGGTGCGGTACGCGGATCGGCATCGTCATCAAAATACATCACACCGATACGGTCGCCATCCACGGCGAAGGGTTCCCAGGCATTCAGGAATGCAGGCACCGCCTGTTTCAAGACATCGAGTTTGATATCGTTGGGTGGGTCCTCGCAAGCCTCAGGACTGTTCATACTGCTGGAAAAGTCTAGCACCAAGGCCATATCCAACAATGGACGACAATCCTCGGCGGTTTGAGCAGTCATATCTTCAACCACCCCTGCCAGATTATTATTGTTTGGCGTTTGAGCGCCAACACCAAAGCCGCGTTTGGCAAAGCCCTCCCAGATGCGACATAGATTGGCGCCACCGGTGCGGGCCAGATCAGCCAACAGCACGGCATCGCGGGCCTCAATCATTGATGGTCCATTTGGTAATAGAAATAAACTGTCTGTCACCAACTGCAAAGCCAACTCATTACCAATGGCAAAACCGTGGTCCGCTACCAGATTAGCGCGTACCTCCCACAGCGCCAGCGCCCAGATCTCACCGGCATTATGAACCTCATCGGCCTCGTGCATGTCGATATCGCCAGCGTAGCCTTTGTCAGTGTAGTAGGCGATGAACTCAACAAAGAATGGACTCATGGCAACACCATCATTGTTGTATTGCGCCGGATCGACATCGGCCAGCGTGAGTGGCGAACGGGTCATATCGGTTGAATATGGATAACGGCGAATGCCGTAGTAATAATTGTCTACAAACGCGAAATCAAAAGGGTCTGCAGCGTCCAGACTCGATAGACCATCCAGAAAATGAAACGTGCTCCAGGCACCTTCACCCAAGTTTCCAGCGGCGGCATCTCCACTCTCAGCCAACAAAGTCATTGCGTACCAGTCGCTATACCCATCTCCCATTGAGCCGGTCTGACCGGAATAAGGCGAAAGGCCTTTCACGTTTGGGCCACCGATAATGCGATGAGTCAGGCCATGGGTAAACTCATGCAGCACGATCTCCTGATCTAATGCAGCGTCACGATCAGGGTCGGGGCCGGTGAAGGTATACGCGTTAAGGCGCGGACAGCAGGTGCCATCGGCAACAGGTGTGCTGAACGTAGAGTTGTCCGTGCCAACATGCAAACGCGCCTTTACCCGGTCACCATCAACACCATCGGGGGTAAAGTTGTTATCTTGAAAGTTGCCTGCCGCTTCATCAAAACCAAGCTGAAACAAACGATCATGAAACCAATTGCCCATGAAAAAGACATTGGTAGCTGCAGCATCTTCGTTAACAGCAGTATCAGGCGCCGATGTGAAATCAACGGCGAAATCAAAGGTACGTGTGTCCACCCCCCCCACCTCCACCATTACCGAAGTGGGTTGTTCGCCGGCGTCGGGATTATAATCGCCATCCAGATCGACGAAGGAAACTACATTATTACCTGTTGGCGTAGTTTCACCTGCTGGAATCCAACCCTCAGGCGAGGCAACCGGATCGCCATTGGTTTGAATCAGCTGAGCGGCAACGGCAACGCCTTGGCTACCATCGGGTGCTGCAGGACCGGGAGATCTGGGTGTAGGGCTGTCATACGGGCGCATGTCATCCTTCGGGTCTTCTGTTGGCACACTCAATTCCTGCGCATATACCCGCCAACGTGGTGTATCAAAATCGGTAAGGCTTTGACGTAGCAAAATATCGCCATCAATCGCATCCACTAAAACATGATAGGTAATCTCGTCACCTGTTTTGGTGGCTGTTACTTCCCAAACCAGTCGAACGTTATCACGAGCAACCACGTAATAGATCAAGCGCATGGGCACGTCTTCACCAAAATCAGAACCTTTTGCCAGCGTCTGCCGTTGCTCATCACCACTGGGCCCACTGATGACAGCATGTTGAGCCGCATCAAAGCTGGCACCTATGCTACCCGCGGCCTGCTCTAGGGCCTCCTGGGGTGTGAGTGTTGCTGCATCCGCATTCACAGCAGCGGCCAGATTGGGCACCACTTCACCACTGAGATTGGTCAGTCTACCGTCACCAGTGACCGAGCCCACCAACGTCGCAGGATAGACCTGCCTCCCCTGCCAGCGTTGATCCAACGCAATGTGGTTAAGTGATTGTTTCACCGTTTCCCGTACTACCGGAGAACCACGCGACACCGACTTGCGCACCACAACCAAGGTTTCGAGATCCTCATTGCTCAAACCATAAAGCTGGCGATTAAGACTAATAAAATTCTGCACCACCATGGGCGCTTCCTGGTTGCTGGAAGGTGTCAGCAAGGCATTAAGTGTGTAGAGCGATTTGGGTGTGCCGGTAACGGCATTCCAGCGTAACCTAAGATTAGGATAGATCTTACGCACCTGCTGCGCAGCTTCCAGCTGTGGGCTACCGACTAATGCGCCTACCAAACTATCGTCAGACAATACTACCTGTCGAACATCGATGCGGGGCAGGACCTCAGTTGGCGCGTCTACTATTGCGAAGGCCGTGGTATGAATTGATAGGCCTAGGATAAGTGTAAACCGCCAAACCGATTGGTAGTGACGATGAATCAGTCGTAGAAAAAACATTTACATGCTCCTAACTTGGTTTCGCCATCTTTGGTAGGTCGGTGGTACGAATTGATAGGTGGAAGTGAGAGACTCCACCTCGGCTCGAATGGCCAGCCGCTGGAGCACACATCGTATATAAAGTGATACTGGTGATCCGGAGGTGAGCCTCGTTGGAGTAAGCGATGGCAACATTATTTTGAAGTCGCAGGTGACAATAGACTCAGCAGCGAATCTTTCTCCCATGCAACAGACGCTGCTAGCACCCTTTGCCAGTGAAATTGAACCTGCTGAAACAGAATTATCTTTCGTATTAAAATAACCTATCCCAGCATTGCTTCCCTGCATGCTGCTTTCCATGTCTAGCCTACCTTATAGGATTTATCGATTTAACAGCCCAACAAAGTCCTAAAATCAAGTCTAGTAGATTGAACCTATAAGTCTAGAAAACTCACGTTCAATACAGACAAGGGGTCAACAAATTACTTCATACGGTTGTAGTCAAGCATTACATTGCAGAACCACTCGATAACAACACCGGCTGTGAGCATGATAGTTACCGGGTCTTCCTCAGGGAACCATCCAAGTAAGCGTGAATGTAAACTCATTCTACTTCTCCGTTTCCTTGCCTAGCGCTGTTCTCTCTGCTGCAGTATACGGTGGAGGTGGGTGGCTGCCAGATTTTTTGTTTTCGCTCAGGTGTTATTCCGGTTGCCTTATCCATGAAAAAATCGACGCTATGCTCCTTTATCGACTACGAATACCTGGAACACCCCTGGAAGCATATCCTCAAGGCGGCCCATGTGTTGGGCTATAGAAATTCGCATATAACCAGATACACGTTTGCCAGCCACTCTCATGCGGTGAAAACATTTTGTACGTTGCCAATCAGATGGGGCATAAAAACACCGAGATGGTCATGAGACACTATGCTCACTAGGTAGAGCAAGGCAAAGAAACACAGCAGCACGAATATGTTTCAGGATGCGGGCAAGAAAATGGTGCTTCTTTGGCGCCCAGAAACAAGCCAAGCCTTCAACTTGTTGATTAGGTTATAGGTATTTTGTAGTTAAGGAAAAGTTCAAGTGCTCTTCGGCACCAATTCGCATGCAACATTAAACCTTAATCATATAAACTCCACTTCTGGGAATTTTACCTCAGCTGCTGAAAACTACAGAGCCAGCCTTTCATCTCAATTCAATCATCGACTCCAAGAATTCCTGTAGACAAATCCTATAAGCTTTTCGTGCTCTGTACTATTATTATCACACTGGTTACAACTCCGGAAAGGACCACATGTCACAGGCTAACGAGCACGAACGCCAACACATCATCAAACGCATTCTGGATTTAGTTGCTGAAAGGCTCACTAGCGAAGACGCAGCCTTGGTCAACCAGTTCGCACTTCAGTATTTCGCCGCCTGCACTGTAGAAGATTTACACGATTGCCCTGTTGATGATTTATACGGCTCACTGTTGGCGTTGTGGCGGCTGGGTCATCAACGTCGGCCAAGTGAAACACTTATTCACGTCTATAATCCTGATTTCGAACAACATGGTTGGCAATCCACCCATACTGTCATCGAGATCATCACTGACGACATGCCTTTTCTGGTGGACTCACTCAGCATGTTGTTTGTGCGCATGGAGTTAACAACTCACCAGGTGATGCACCCGGTGATGAATGTGGCCCGCGACGCTGATGGTCATATTCACTCGATCACCCCCCGCAATCATGGTTCCACTGACGATTTGACCGAAGCAGTGCTGCATTTCGAGGTCGACCGGCAGGCGGACGACGAGGCACTGACTGCACTGCACACCGAGATCCGCAAAGTACTGGATGATGTCAGGGTGGTGGTGGATGACTGGGCAGCGATGAGGGAGAAGATCAATGAGATAATCCCATTTATCGAAGCTCAGTCATTGCCCGTGCCGGATGCAGAGAAAACAGAATCACTGGCCTTTTTACGCTGGATGGAGGACCACCACTTCTCTTTCATCGGTTTTCGCGCCTACGACCTGGTGGAAGAGGAAGGACAGGATATATTGCGCCTGGTGCCCGATTCAGGCTTGGGTATTTTACGTGACACCCTGGCCGATAGCGGCCGTGCCTCGCATAGTTTTGCCCATATTCCGCCACCTTTACGAAAATTGGCGCGCACACGCACTCTGTTGATTATCACTAAGTCTACGGCTATTTCTTCGGTCCATCGCCCCGTACATCTTGATTACATCGGCATCAAACGCTACGACCACACCGGTGAGGTGATAGGTGAGTGGCGTTTCCTCGGTCTCTATGGTTCAGCGGCTTACAGCGCCCGTCCCAACGACATTCCCATCCTGCGGCAAAAGGTTGACTACATCATCCAAAAGGCAGGCTATCCAGTTGCCGGGCATGACCGCAAGGCACTACAACACATTCTCGATACCTTCCCTCGCGACGAAATGTTTCAGTTTTCCGAGGATGAATTGTTCGATGTGGCCATGGGCATCCTGCAGGTACGTGAACGGCACAAACTGGGACTGTTTTTGCGCCGCGATCTGTTTGGCCGCTTTGTCACTGCCCTGGTATATGTGCCTCGCGATCGCTATGACACGCGGATGAGGCAACGCATACAGGAAATCCTCATGCAAGCATTGGAGGGGCAGGCCTGCGAGTTCAATATCCAGCTATCTGAATCGCCCCTGGCACGAGTGCACTTCATCATACGCACCAGCCCAGACAAAGCACTTGAATATGATGAGGCCGAATTACAAACCCTGATGAGCGAGGCGCTGGTGTCCTGGCAAGATGGGCTGCTCAGCGCACTCTATAACAAAGTAGGCGAAGCACGTGCCACACGGCTGCTTGATCGATATAACGAGGCCTTTCCTCATGCCTATCATGATGATTATTCACCTCGCACAGCGGTGCAGGACATTCTGCGGCTGGAAAGTATCAATGATGCAAAACCTCTAGCAATGCATCTCTACCAGCCACCTGAAGCAGAAACTGAACATCTACGTTTCAAAGTCTTCGGCCGCGAACCATCAATGCCCCTGTCTGACATCATGCCCATGCTTGAACGTATGGGCCTGCGAGTACTCAGTGCCCGTCCCTATCAAATCGAACCACACCAGGATAGACTTCACTGGATTACCGAGTTCGACATGCTGCCCGCTGATGATGTTGATATCGACGTGCTCAAGATCAAAAACATCTTTCAAGAGGCCTTTGCCAAAGTTTGCAGCGGCGAAATGGAAAATGACGGTTTCAACCGTCTAGTGCTAGCCGCCGAATTAAACTGGCGTGAGGTAACGATCCTGCGCGCCATGTGCAAATACCTGTTGCAGACGCGCATGCCTTTCAGTCAGGCGTATATGGAAAATGCCCTAGCTACCCATCCCTACATTGCACGACAATTGGTGGCCCTGTTTGATGCCCGTTTTTGTCCTAATGAGCAAAACGCCGAAGCGCGAAGCCATCTGCTTGTTAGCGCCATCAGCGAAGCACTGGACCAGGTTGCCAATCTTGACGAAGACCGGATTCTGCGTAACTTTCTGACTCTGATCCAGGCCATGTTGCGCACCAACTATTATCAGACAGAAAGCTCTGCCAAACCAAAACCCTACCTTTCTTTCAAACTGGACCCACGTGAGCTACCGACCCTGCCCGAGCCACGTCCTATGTTCGAAATATTCATCTATTCACCAAAGGTTGAAGGCGTCCACTTGCGTGGTGGACCAGCGGCGCGCGGCGGACTGCGCTGGTCGGATAGGCGCGAAGATTTTCGTACCGAGATTCTTGGACTGATGAAGGCGCAGATGGTCAAGAACGCCGTTATCGTACCGGTAGGTGCCAAGGGCGGCTTCGTACCCAAACAGTTACCCAGTGGTGACGACCGTGATGCCCTGTTGGCGGAAGTGATCAACTGTTATAAAACATTCATACGCGGCTTGTTGGATATCACAGACAACCTGGTCGATGGCGAGATAGTGCCCCCCGCTGATGTCATACGCCATGATGGCGATGACCCTTATCTGGTGGTCGCCGCTGACAAGGGCACCGCGACATTTTCCGATATCGCTAACGGCCTGGCGAAAGAGTACGGTTTTTGGCTGGGTGATGCCTTCGCCTCTGGCGGCTCAGTGGGCTATGACCATAAGAAGATGGGCATTACCGCACGCGGCGCTTGGGAATCAGTAAAGCGCCATTTCCGCGAGCTGGCTGTTAATACCCAGGCCGATGTCTTCAGCGTCACAGGCATCGGCGACATGTCTGGCGATGTGTTTGGCAATGGCATGCTGCTGTCAGAGCAGATCAAGCTGGTCGCCGCCTTCAATCATATGCACATTTTTATCGATCCAGATCCTGATCCAGCAACCAGCTTTAACGAACGTCAGCGTCTGTTTAATCTGCCCCGCTCGTCCTGGACCGACTATGACGCGACACTCATCTCTAAAGGCGGCGGCATTTATTCCCGCCGCGCCAAATCCATCACGCTGAGCGAAGGGGCACGCGAGGTTCTGGGCACTGACATTGAAACATTTACCCCTAACGAGTTGATTCAGATCATTCTGAAAGCACCGGTGGATCTGCTTTGGAACGGCGGCATCGGGACCTACGTAAAGGCATCCAGCGAACAACACAGCGATGCTGGTGACCGCACCAATGATAACCTGCGCATCGATGCTACCGAGCTACGTTGTAAGGTGGTTGGCGAAGGCGGCAACCTGGGTTTCACCCAACTTGGTCGGATCGAATACGCTCGCAACGGCGGACGGATCAATACTGATGCCATCGATAACTCAGGCGGGGTTGACTGCTCTGACCACGAGGTGAACATTAAGATTCTGCTGGACCAGATCGTTATGCATGGCGATATGACCACCAAACAGCGTAACCAGTTGCTAGCTGACATGACCGATGAAGTCGCCCAGCTGGTGCTCGATCATAACTATCTGCAATCCCAGGCCATCAGCATTGGCCAAGCACAGGCACCTTTCCTGCTTAGCGACCACGCCCGATTTATCCGTCGTCTGGAGAAAGAAGGGCATCTGCAACGCAAGCTGGAATTTTTGCCCAACGAGGAAATGATTGCCGAATGGGAGGCAAAAGGACTCGGACTCACCCGGCCTGAAATCGCCGTGATCATCGCCTACAGCAAAATCCGGCTGTATGAAGAACTGGTGGCCTCGGATATCACCCGCGACCCTTATCTATCCCAGGAACTGGTAGATTATTTTCCACGGCCGATTCAAGATAGATTTGTTCAACAGATGGACAACCATCCCCTAAAACACGAAATTATCGCCACCCAGATCACCAACAGTGTGGTGAATCGCATGGGCGGCGTTTTCTGGGTCCGTACTCAGGATGCCACTGGTGATCATGCCGCCGATATTGCCCGGGCATACACCGTAGCGCGTGAAGTGTTCCAAGTACGGCCCCTCTGGGCAGAGATTGATGCGCTTGATAATACTATTCCCGCCGATATCCAGTTGAGTATGCTGACTGAAATACGACGCTTGCTGGATCATGCCACCCAGTGGTTCCTGCGCAATCGCAGGCCTCCGTTAAGCATTGCAGAAACTGTCGAACAATTTCAGCCAGCGGCGATGACCATCTCTGAACAACTTACCAAACTATTGCACAGCGATGATCGCAAAATCCTGCGTGAACACATGCGGCCTTATACCGAAGCCGGTGTTTCCAAACCACTCGCCCTACACGTTGCCGGGCTTGAAACTTGGTTTTCCACCTTAGATATTACCGAAGTCGCGAATATCACCGAGACAGACATTCTAGTGGTGTCAGAAATGTACTTCACACTCCATAACAAGCTCGACCTGCATTGGCTTGGCGAGCAGATAAAACAGTTACCGCGTCTTAATACCTGGCAACGCAAAGCCCGTGTCGGCCTGCTGGATGAACTCAACAATGAACTGCGCGCCCTCACCACACAAGTACTCACTAGCACCGATACAGACAAACAACCAGCTGAACGAATTAACGCCTGGTTATCACGCAACAGAATAGGCATCGATCACTGCCACAGTGTGTTTGATGATATTCGCGCTGGCGGTAAAGCAGAGCTGGCCATGCTGACAGTCGCCATGCGGGAATTACGTGCACTTTCTCAGTCCACGGAAAAACAAGAATCATAGGCACTGCGCTTGTTAAGCTTCCGCAAGTAAATGAGATTCGGTGCAAGGCATTTAGGTGATTGCACCAGCCGCTATCAGCCAGCCGGTTAACAAACACCTTTCTTCGAGCTGATCTCGAACTATACTTATCCTGCCATTTACATCCAGGCAGATACCATGTTCAAGACTCATATCACTTTCTCTGCACGCTCTCGGCTTACGCGCACTCATGGCCTGTTCATGCTCGCTGTATTTCTGTTAAGCATAATCGTTGTGCCTGGGGATGACGCTTTTGCCCAACAACAAAGTGGCTGTTTTGCCGGCCGGGACTACCTCGGCTATCCTGCCAAGGCCTTCGTAAATGTGGAAAGATATGGCGACTGGTTTCAGATCCACGGACAGATCTACTCCTCAGGCACTAACACGGCTTACAGGTTCAGTGTGGACGGACACTCAGGCGCCGGGCGACTTTATCAGCGCCATGAATATGAGTCTGGTGCGATTTATATGGACATTCTGAATCTGACCGAAACCGAGTTTTTGTTCGAGCTTGAGTCTTATGGAAAGTTTTTATTCAAAAGGACACAGTGCAGGTAGACAGGGAAGCTAAGACGGGTTTGCTCTGTCTAACACAAACCCGCTTGATTACTTATTTGATCAACCATCAAACGGGTTTCTCAAAACAATGGTCTCTTCGCGATCCGGCCCGGTGGAGATAATATCTACCGGCACACCAACAATCTCTTCGATCCGTTTCAGGTAGGCTCGAGCATTTTCAGGCAGCTCATCATAGCGTTTTACACCAACGGTTGAGTCTTTCCAGCCAGGCATATCTTCATAGACTGGCTGGCAACCTTCCAACACTTCGGCCGCGAGTGAAGGTGAATTAAACTCCTGCCCGTTACAACTGTAACCGACACAAATACGAATGGTATCAAGGCCGTCCAATACATCCAGTTTCGTGATACAGAGTCCAGTGACGCTGTTGATCTGATTGGAGCGGCGCAGAGCGACTGCATCAAACCAACCACAACGACGAGCACGACCCGTGGTGGATCCAAACTCGTGACCACGATGGGCCAGATGCTCACCCATTTCGTCGAACAATTCAGTCGGGAACGGACCCGCACCGACGCGGGTGGTATAGGCCTTGGTGATACCCAATACATAGTCAAGACCACGCGGACCCATGCCACTACCTGTCGCGGCACCACCTGCAGTAGTATTTGAAGAAGTCACGAACGGATAAGTGCCGTGATCAATATCCAGCAATGCACCCTGAGCACCTTCATACAGCACGCTATCACCGCGATCACGATATTCATGCAACATGCCCGTCACGTCTGCAGCCATTGGCTCAAGTTGCTCGGCCCAACTCAGGCTCTGCTCCATCACCTGCTGAAAGTCGACCGGGTCGGTCTTATAGTAGTTTTGCAGCATGAAATTGTGATAATCGAGAACCTCGCCTAACTTGGCGGCGAAGCGCTCACGGTGAAACAGGTCATCCAGGCGCAGGCCACGGCGTGAGACCTTGTCTTCATAGGCCGGACCAATACCACGACCAGTGGTGCCGATAGCGGCCTTGCCACGTGCCTTTTCGCGGGCTTGATCTAAAGCAACGTGATAAGACAGGATCAGAGGGCAGGAAGGGCTGATTTTGAGCCGCTCACGCGCAGGCACACCCTTGGCCTCAAGCCCTTCAATCTCGGTCAAGAGTGCTTCGGGTGATAACACCACGCCGTTGCCAATCAGGCATTGCACATTTTCACGCAGGATACCCGATGGTATCAGGTGCAGAACAGTTTTTTCACCGTCGATTACCAGGGTATGACCGGCATTATGGCCACCCTGAAACCTGACCACAGCAGCAACCTTGTCTGTCAACAGATCAACAATCTTGCCCTTGCCCTCATCGCCCCATTGGGTGCCGATGACAACTATGTTCTTACCACTGCTCATTTATTCGTTACCGTTTTGTAGATAATAGATTGCGGCTAAGTACTATACGCCTCTAAATGGGGACTACTTCCCAACCGTTGTTGCCTTGTTGCAGTACTCGGTCGCAGCAAAGATCGCCAGCCCCCCCAGCTTGACCTGGCAACATGGAAACGACACGTTCACCTTGGGTACGTAATTGCGCGATTTTTTCATCCAAACCGTTATCATCCATCGCTGGAGCGAAGATGCCTCGGGTGATAGGCAAAGATGTATTGCCAAGGCTAACCAATGTTTTGAGGTCACTGCTAAATCCTGTGGCAGGGCGGGCCCGACCGAACGACTCGCCAATCGCGTCATAACGGCCACCACGCGCGATTTCCTGACCATGCCCAGGAACAAAGGCAGCAAACACGACACCGGTTTGATAGCGATAACCACGCAGTTCTGCCAGGTCGAAATAAAGCGGCAGGTTGCCGATGTGGCGCTCAGCCAATTCTGCAATCTGAATCAGGTTGTTTAAGGCTTTTCGCACCCCCGCTCCAGACTTAGCAAACAACTTATCGGCTTCTACCAGCACGCTAGCACCTCCATTCAGCTGGACCAGACTGGAAAGCTGTTCACGTGTTGGGTCGCTAACGCCCCATTCTCGTAAATATGCATCGATTTCAGGCTTGGCCTTGCGTTGCAGTGCTTCAAACAGCGTCACCTCCTGATCGGAATCAAGCCCAGCCTCTTTGACCAGTTCACGATAGATACCGACGTGGCCCAGATCGACATGAATATTTTCCACACCCGCCTGTTTGAGGGTCTCGACCATCAGGCGCAGGATTTCGACATCGCTTTCAATCCCGTCGTGCCCAAACAATTCTGCCCCGACTTGTAAAGGGGCGCGTGAACGCCCAAAACCAGACGGACGTGTGTGCAGAACCGGACCGATATAACAAAGCCGGGTTGGGACATCTCGTTTCAGGATGTGGGCATCGATGCGTGCCACTTGCGGAGTCATATCGGCACGTATGCCCATCAGTCGACCGGTTAACTGGTCAATAAGTTTAAACGTCTGCAGATCAAGATCATTACCAGTACCTACCTGCAGCGACTCGAGATATTCCATCAGGGGCGGCATAACTAATTCATAGCCCCAGGCATTGAAGGTATCGACCAACTGACGCCGCAGTTGCTCGAGTTGCTGTGCCTGCTCAGGCAATAATTCAACAATGCCTTCCGGCAATAACCAGCGATCGATCTTTTGTATCACGCTTCCAACCATTTTCTATTTTATTGTTTCTCGGTACGCCTAACGAATCATACTTAACAACACCAGACCGGCAATCATGCTAACCAGGCCCGTGATGCGCAACGTTTTGTCGTCCATCTTCGCCATTTGTTGCCAGGCGTTACGCATACCGTTTGGGCTGATGAAAGGTAGTATTCCCTCGATCACCAATACTAGTGCCAGGGCGGTCCATAAGTCTTGCCACATCATAGTTTTCAAAAAAAGCGGGCATCGCACATAGGGAACCCCTGATCAAGTCACTAACGGTTGTTCAAAGCGTGAAATGTCCAATTTCTGTGGTGCAAATCTTGGCAATAGTCTCGCTATTACCTGCGATTCGCGCCTTGAACTTGGACATTTCACATCTTTGCCCATCCCGCCCATGACTCAACCAGGGGTTCCCTGGAGCCATACCCGATCCGGTTATTTTACCTGTTTATGCCGCAAATTGCTTACAGCAATTTTCCTTTATTTTTTACCTTTCTGGTCACCGAAGTAGTTGAAGAATTCGGTGTCCGGCTCAATAACCATGATATCCCTCTTGTCTTTGAACGACTGCTTGTAGGCCAATAGACTTCGGTAGAAGGAGTAGAATTCAGGATCTTTATTATAAGCCTTGGCATAAATATCCGCCGCCGTGGCATCACCTTCACCACGCAGCCGCTCGGCTTCACGGTAGGCTTCCGCTAACAGGACGGTGCGTTGCTTATCGGCATCAGCGCGGGTTTTCTCAGCGATTTCCGCTCCCTTGGCACGAAAATCGGCGGCAACGCGGGCACGTTCAGCTTCCATACGATCATAGACCGAGTCACTGATCTCACCCTTCAGATCAATGCGCTTAATGCGCACGTCCACCACCTTGACCCCAAAGTCCTGCGATTTTATGTCCGCTGTAGTAGTGGCAATATCCATAATTTCGGCACGCTCACCTGAGATAACTTCCTGAATGGTTCGGCGGGCAAACTCTTCTCGCAGACTATCTTTTACAATCTGAGACAAACGCGTATTGGTACGGCTCTCGGCTCCCCCCATGGCAGTAAAATACTTGGTCTCATCAGCAATTCGCCATTTGACGAAGGCATCCACCACGACGTTTTTCTTTTCTACCGTCAGAAATGTCTCCGGCTCGGCGTCCATGGTCAGGACACGGCCATCAAACTTTCTGACATTATTGATAAACGGAATCTTAAAATGGATACCCGGCTCGAAATCAGTCTTTTCGATCTCACCCAGGCGCAGCAGAATAGCCCTTTCGCGCTCATCAATGGTAAAAATAGAGAACATTGCCAGGATCAGGCCAATACCCAGCAGAATAATTATGCCTAAACTTTTACTCTGGTCCATTAGCGTCTCTCCCGACTACGCAGTGAATCACGTTCACGCTGAATAAACTGTTGTGCCGAACGCGCGGCTGATCCTGCTTGGGCTTCCAGTTCTGACAGGCCGGGGCTGAATCCAGCGCTTGGCGCAGACATGTTTTCCTGCATTAAGCGATCCAGTGGCAGATACATCAGATTGTTGCCACCTTCAACATCGACCATGACCTTGGAGGAGTTAGACAAGACCTGCTCCATAGTTTCGAGATACAGACGCTGCCGTGTCACCTCAGGCGCCCGTGTGTATTCGGTCAGGATGCTCTTAAAGCGAGCAGCTTCACCTTCAGCCTGTGCGACCACCTGCTCCTTGTAACCACTGGCCTCTTCGATCTGGCGTGCCGCGGCACCACGCGCCCTAGGCAAAATATCGTTTGAATAGGCCTCAGATTCATTAATCAGACGCTGCTGATCCTCTCTAGCCTTCACCGCATCATCAAAGGCATGTTGAACCTGTTCTGGCGGCTGGGCATCCTGCATATTGACACTGATGACCATCAAGCCCGATTCATAATTATCGAGAATTTGCTGAATACGGTTTTCAACACCACTGACGATGTCACTGCGGCCTTCTTTCAAGACAAAGTCCATATCGCTCTTGCCGACAACCTCACGAATAGCACTCTCGGCCGCCTCTCGCAGTGTCTGGTCAGGATCACGGACCTTAAACAGATACTCGGAAGATGACTTTATGTTGTATTGAATGGCAAAGCGTACATCGACGATGTTCTCGTCGCGCGTCAACATCAGCGCCTCATTTGCAACAGTGGAACTCTTGCTACCTGCTCGGCTACTGCCAGCTGAACGATAGCCAATCAAGACGTCACGGTTACGGGCCACATCAACACGCTCCACGCGTTCGATTGGCCGTGGCAACCGGAAGGTTAAACCAGGCTGAATGGTATCGACATACTTGCCAAAACGCAGCACCACGCCCTGCTCTGCAGGCTGAATGATGTGAGCCATATCATAGATCAGCCAGCCAGCCAGAACGACAGCGAGAATAACGCCGATACCCGCTGCCCCCCCCTTACCTGAGCTTGGGCCTTCAGTTCCGCCACCACTTTTTTTGCCGCCGAATAGACCACCAAGCTTGTCCTGCATCTTGCGCACGACTTCATCCAGATCAGGTGGTCCCTGCTCGTCTTTACGTTTGTTTCCCCATGGATCTTTATCCTTCGATCCACCCGGCTCATTCCAGGCCATTCGTTTCTCCAATCAAAATTTTCGTCGTTCGCCAGTGTACCTGCTTTGAACGACCAGAACTGGCAATTTTAGAAACCTTATCCCATCGCCGCAAGGCTGATCTACAGATTTAGAACCGAATCAGACTGTTTATCCTCAATCAGTTCACACCCTTCCTGCTGACAGAGTGAAGCAACCTGCCGAGGCCAAGCAACTATTTCAAGCATCCAGTCGCCATTTTCTAGCACCTCTTCCCGCTCAACTAGCTCACGTTCGAACAACTCAGCGCGTAAACGCCCCGCTTGGGGCTGCACACGCAAGAGAAAGTGTTGGCGCCGGCTTACCTGGCCGAATGCACACTCTTCCCCCCTTTCTTTGGCCTCTTGCCATTGCAGGAGTTCAGTGGTTGCCTGTTTGAGCACCTCAAGACCTGTACCGCAACTGGCAGAGACCCATACCCTAAGCGGCCGACCACTTTCGTCCCGATCAATTCTAGCATCGGCGCCTTGAACCAAATCGATTTTGTTATAGACCTCGAGCTGAGGAACTTCATTGGCGCCTACCTCTTTGAGCACCGCATTGACCTCTTCGATGCGTTCGTGCCGTCCTTCATCATAAGCATCAATCACATGCAGCAGCAGGCTTGCCTCCTGGGTTTCCTCTAGCGTTGAGCGAAACGCCGCCACCAGACTATGAGGGAGGTGACGAATAAATCCAACTGTGTCGATCAGGATTGTATCGTGTTCAGTTTCTACTTCAAGCTTGCGTAAGGTAGGATCCAGCGTGGCAAACAGCTGATCCTCGGCATACACATCTGCATGAGTCAAAGAATTAAACAGGGTCGACTTGCCGGCATTGGTATAGCCAACCAAGGAAATAGTATGAACCATTGACTTGCGCCGCGTGCGGCGTCTGCCTTCACGCTGCCGGCGCACCTTCTCCAGTCGCTTGTTGAGCTGCTTGATGCGCTGCCCGATCAGGCGACGGTCGGTCTCAAGCTGGGTCTCACCCGGACCGCGCAGACCGATTCCACCTTTCTGCCGCTCAAGATGGGTCCAGCCACGTACCAGGCGGGTTGAGAGATGACGCAACTGTGCCAGTTCCACCTGCAACTTACCTTCGAAAGTATGGGCGCGCTGGGCAAAGATATCGAGAATCAGACCAGTGCGATCCAACACTCGGCATTTCAATAAGCGTTCAAGATTACGTTCCTGGGAGGGTGACAGGGCATGATTGAATATCACCAGCTCGGCATCTTCCTTGCTAGCGATATCGATGATTTCTTCGGCCTTACCACCACCTATAAAATATTTGGGATCGGGAGCCCGGCGACTTCCCTGTACAATTGCTACAGGGTCAGCCCCGGCCGATACGACGAGTTCTTTGAACTCATCCAACTCTTCGCGGGCATCCTCAACCTGAAAATCCAGATGTACAAGGATGGCGCGTTCGCCCACATTGGGGCGCTCAAAAAACTCCACCTAACTGTTTACCTGCTCACCTGACTAGGAGGCACTTCCTGACGCATCTTCATTAACCAAGGGTAGCTTTACATTCTTGGCCGGAACGATGGTTGAAATTGCATGTTTGTAAACCATTTGATTTACACTGTTTTTCAACAACACAACAAACTGATCAAAAGAATCGATTTGACCCTGCAGCTTAATACCATTCACCAGATAAATGGAGACAGGCACTTTTTCCTTGCGCAAAGTGTTTAAAAAAGGGTCTTGTAAGCTCTGCCCTTTACTCATTTTGTATTACTCCTTAGTTATTGTTAATGGAGCGTCGATCTAGATTTGTACCTGCAATACGTATAACCGCAAGCACAAACACGTGTTCCATCCTTGATACACACTATCCTGGAGAATTCTAGCACACCAAGTACTAATCAGATATGTTGAGGGCGGTAGTAATGCATTTCAAGGCCTGATCCAGCAAATTAGGCGATTCACTATCAAGCCAGGTAGCGCCCTTCTCTGCTCGTAGCCAGGTGAACTGGCGTTTGGCAAACTGTCGCGTCGCCACCACGCCGCGCTGAACCATCTCTTCATAGTCATAATCACCGTCGAGATACGCCCAGACCTGGCGATAACCGACTGCCCGCATTGAGGGCATGGAAAGATCCAAATCGCCTCGATCACGCAACGTTGCCACTTCATCGACAAAGCCCTGCGCCAACATTTGCATAAAACGATTTTCAATGCGCTGATGCAAGATGCTGCGCGATTCTGGTGCGATGATCAATTTAGCCAAGCGATAAGGCGCGCGCTGCCGTTCGGCCTGCGCGTGCAACTCGGTCATGCTCTTACCGCTGATTTCATACACTTCCAGTGCGCGCAGGATGCGTTGCGGGTCATTGGGATGAATGCGTGCGGCCGAATCCGGGTCCACTTGGCCCAGGCGTTCGTGCATGGCCGCTAGCCCATGCTTTTCCATCTCGGCATCGAGCCGGGCTCGCACCCGCTCATCGGCGGCGGGCAGATCAGCCAGCCCTTGCTCAAGGGCGCGAAAATAGAGCATGGTGCCGCCCACAAGCAAAGGAATCTTCCCAGCGGCCGTGATTTCTGCCATCGCTGCCAGCGCATCTTCACGAAAACGGGCGGCGGAATAGACCTCTGCCGGATCAAGCATATCAATCAAATGATGCGGTGCCTGTCGCAGCACCTCCGGCTCCGGCTTGGCCGTGCCCACATCCATACCTTTATACACTAGCGCAGAATCAACACTTATCAATTCCGAGGGAAGTTTTTCATGCAGTGCCAGCGCCAGATCGGTCTTGCCCGCCGCGGTTGGGCCCATGATGAATATGGCCGGAGGAAGTAATGAAGTCAACGTGCAGTTTTACCTAGACAAACCAGTTAAGCACGGTCAGCACCAACATCAAGGTTATCAAGCCACCAAGGACTACCATTATTTTTATCTCTTGAATATTCATGGAAAGAACTTTTTTTTATTCTTTGTATACCTTGCGTCTAAACAGATCACTTCTGCGGCTTACCAGCCGATCGAGAAACAACACTCCTTCGAGATGATCGAGTTCGTGCTGGATTGCGCGGGCTTCAAATCCACCGCTTTCGATTTGGTGTTTTTTACCATGCTCATCATAATATTCCACTTCGATGCGCTCGGCCCGGATCACATTACCAGTGTAGTCCGGCACTGACATACAGCCTTCCCTGCCCTTGGCGAAACCATCGTAGGTGATGATTTCGGGATTCACCATCACCATGCGGCCATGCTGTTCGATCTTGGGTTTGCTGGACACATCGACGATCACTACACGTTTCAAGTGACCGGTCTGCGGCGCAGCAATGCCCACGCCACCGGGACCTGCGCGCATGGTCTCTTCCAGATCAGCAATGTATGATCGCAGGGCATCATCAAACGACTCGACTGGCCCAGCCACCTGCTTCAGGCGGGGATCAGGGTATTGCAGAATTTCCAACAGCGCCATGCTAGGCCCTAGCCAATCATCGTGTCGATTGGAGTCAACTTGGCCTCGACGCCCTCTTTCACCACTATCTCCAGCGCGGATTCGAGCGCTGCTCTTCCTTCGCCCGCGACACCGTCGATGTACATGATATAAATCGGTTTGTCTTCACTGCCGCCGACATCGGAATCCAGATTGATGATATTCAGCCCAGCCTCGGCCAGTGCGCCGGTAACATGGGCGACGATGCCGGGACGATCTGCGCCATAGACGGTGATATGCACATCAGGGTCGACATGGCGGTGCAAGTGGCCGTCCATCTTATCGACATGCACATGCAGGCCCATGGACTCGGCCACGGTAGCAAGCAGGTACTGTAAAGATTTCACCGTGCCGTCATGGCGAACCATCATCATGATGGTGAAGCTGTCGCCGAGTCGAATCATAGAGGTCTCACCCAGGTCGCAGCCGCCTTCATACAACGCCGAAGTTACATGCGAGACAATGCCCGGTCGGTCCTTGCCCACGACGGACAGCATATACCAGTGTGTCATACCATCACCTCCACAGGGTTATATATGCCGTCATCATACCCGATCAGCTCTCTTGTTCCAGCCAGATCAAAGATGCCATACGCCCTGTGACACCATCACGCCGATAGGAATAAAAACGCGCGTTGTCGCTGTAAGTGCACCAGTGGCCACCATAAACATCCCGCACCCCTAACTCGACCAAACGCTGCCGGGCGAGCTGAGAAAGATCAGCCAGCCAGTGCCCCTGGCGTGAGGGCTTGAATGCCTCGACGGCATTCTGGTCGGCCGAGACAAAACGTTCGCGCACCTCTTCACCCACTTCAAATACCGTTGGGCCAATGGCCGGTCCGAGCCAGGCCATCAGTTTGCTTGCCGACACGCCCATGTGCAGCACGGCCGCCTCGATCACCCCATCGGCTAGCCCGCGCCAACCGGCATGTACCGCCGCTACAACACTGCCGCCTTTGTCGCATAGCAATACAGACAGGCAATCGGCTGTCATTACGGCACAGACCACCCCTGAATGATTGGTAAAGCTAGCATCGGCTTCGGGGATGCCTTGGACGCAACCGGCATCAACCACATGAGAGCCATGCACCTGTTTGAGCCAAACTGGGTCGGATGGCAGCTTGCGATGTTGCTTGAGCAGCGCTCGGTTTTTTGTCACCGCCCCGAGCACGTCACCGACGTGGTCACCCAGATTGAGGCTGTCATAAGGCACATCGCTGATGCCGCCCTGGCGTGTTGTGCAGCCGGCATGCACATTGGACGGGGCGGGCCAGTCGGGCGCAATCCAGCCGACACCCGGCTCAGTCATGTTCTGCCGCGTCTGCTTGCAAGACATCCAACAGCTTAACCATATCCTCAGGCAATGGCGCTTCCCATTCCATCTCTTCCCCTGTCACAGGATGTTGCAGGCCCAAGCGCGCCGCGTGCAAGGCTTGGCGCTTGAAACTACGCAGCATGTTAATCATCTGCTCACAGCTATTGGGGGGAATACGCAGGCGCTGACCATACACCTGATCACCGACGAGCGGATGACGGATATGGGCCATGTGGACACGAATCTGGTGGGTGCGGCCAGTTTCCAGGTCAACCCTGACATGGGTATGGGCGCGGTATCGTTGAATAACACGGTAATGAGTCACTGCCTCTTTGCCGTTGTGGACCACCGCCATGCGCTTGCGGTCAACCGGATGACGCCCGATCGGCTCATCCACCGTGCTGCCACTCAGCAATACACCACAGACCACTGCTTGATACTGGCGTTTCATTACTCGTGCCTGCAGCATCTCAACCAGATGTTTTTGTGAACGCAGATTGCGCGCCACCACCAGCAAGCCGGTGGTGTCCTTATCGAGCCTATGGATGATGCCGGCACGCGGCACCTCGCTTAACTCCGGGGCATGATTGAGCAAAGCATTCACCAACGTACCATCGGGATTGCCCGTGGCCGGGTGTACCACTAGTCCCGCTGGTTTATTGATGACCAGTATCTCGTCATCCTCATAAACAATGGTCAGCGGAATCGGCTGCGCCTGCCATGTCACCTCTGTTTCAGTAACGGCCTGCACCTCAACCTGCTCCCCTCCCATCACCTTATCTTTTGGGCGCAACTGTTTGCCATCCACCATCACCTGGCCGGCCTTGATCCACTGTTGCAGACGGGCGCGGGAATAATCAGGAAAAAGCCGTGCCAGCACCTGATCAAGACGTTGACCGGCAGCATCAGCAGGCACTTCTGCGCAAAGAGTTTCAGTTTCAGACATAAATATTTGAAAAAAGTAGAATTAGCCGGCAATGCTAACAAAGATGACCCTGTCATCGCCACAACAGTCACAACTCGAGACAAGCCGCCGCCGCCTATGCTAGGCTCACTGCCAACATCAAACAACCCGTGAAATACAGATAACCGACTTATGCGTCTCTATTTTATTTTTATCGCCGCACTGTTGATGACCGCCTGTGCCACGACTCAAACTCAAACTCAACAGCCAGACGAATTAACCCCCGAGCAATACTACAGCGAAGCACGCAAGGCACAAACCAGCGGCAAACACGACAGCGCCATCACATACTTCAGAGACCTGGAGCTACGCTACCCATCCAGCCCCTACGCCCAGCTGGCACCCGTCGAGGCAGGCTATGCACATTACAAACAGAAAAATTTTGACACCGCCGTCAACGAGGTCGATCGTTTCATATATACCTACCCCGATCATGCCAACCAGGACTACGCCTATTATTTAAAAGGCTTGATCCGCACCGCCCAGGGCACAGGTAAATCAACCAGCAACCCGAACGAGATTACCATTATCGACGCCGAACTTGCCCGCGATGCCTACAAGCAGTTTTTCACCGTGGTAAAAAGTTATCCCGACAGCCAATACAGAGACAGCGCACTCCAGCACCTGTCCCAACTACGCAACCAATTGGCCAATCAGGAGCTGCAGATCGCCAGGGACAAGCTCACCTCAAACGACTTTGACGGTGCAACAAAACATGCCAAATTCATTTCCGAGCAATATGCCGACACTCCCGCTGCCAGCGAAGCGATTAATCTCATCGTAAACGCAGCAAGTGTAAACACCGCACAGACACCGACGACGGTACCTGTCCCGACACAACACAGCACAGAGATGATGCCCGCCGCACAGACAACATCAGCGGTCGTTAATGCAGAAATTGCCCGCAAATCACTGCTTAGCGAAGACTGGCTGATGCAACAAAATCCCGATCACTTCACCCTGCAGATCATTGGCACCACCAACATCAACAAACTCGAGCGATTTATTGAAGATTTTGGCCTGCAAAATCAAACGGCCTATTTTCACCGCACCCACAACAGCAAAGACTGGTATTCCCTGCTCTATGGCAACTACAGCAGCCGTCATGAAGCACTGGATGTTGCAGATAAGCTGAAAGACAAACTTGGCATAGGCGACATCTGGCTGCGTCAGTTTGATGAAGTCCAGGCAAGCATCCAATATGATCGAAACAGGTAGTCCGCAGCGACAAAAATGCCCGCATGTGCTAGTCTACGCCAGACTTCAACGCCTGGCCTGAGGGCCAGTTGTACCCTGTATTTCCGGAACATCCTTATGCCTGTTTTAAAAAATACCCTCGCAATATTTATCCTGCTGATTACCGTTGGCGGCTGCGCCTCAACCTATGATCCAAGCAAATGGCCCGCCAACGAATTCTATAGCCAGGCCCAAGAAGCATTCGGCAACAAAGACTACCAGGGCGCCATCAAGTATTACGAAGACCTGGAAATCTATCACCCATTCAGCCCCTTTACCCAGCAGGCACAGCTGGACGTGGCCTATGCCTATTACAAATATGACGAGCCCGATTCCGCTATTGCAGCAGCTGATCGCTATATTAAACTCTATCCACGTGCCGAGGATGTGGACTATGCTTATTATCTTCGCGGACTGGTGAGCTTTGACCGTGGCGTCAGCGGACTCGACCTATGGCTGGGTCTCGACATCAACACACGACAACCTAATAACGCCAGCAATGCCTATCGCTATTTTGATGAACTCATTAAACGCTACCCCAACAGCAAATATGCAGATGATGCTAAGCAACGCATGCTGCATCTGCGTAACCAGCTAGCCCGTTATGAATTGCATG
The DNA here is from genome assembly GCA_945787735.1 of uncultured Chromatiaceae bacterium. GTDB lineage: Bacteria > Pseudomonadota > Gammaproteobacteria > Tenderiales > Tenderiaceae > Tenderia. The sequence goes on from CALZIQ010000015.1 coordinate 32,900, forward strand.
TTGCCGAATATTATCTGCGCCGTGGCGCCTATTTATCTGCCGCCAACCGTGCGAAATTCACCTTGGAAACCTATCCGCAAACACCGGCAATACCAGCCGCACTTGTTATAATTATCAAAGCCTATCGCCAGCTCGGCATTCAGGATCTGGCGGACGATGCATTAAGGGTATTCAAACTGAACTACCCGAATCACGAGGCGCTCAACGAACTCAGCTAAAAGAGGCAATCGCATGTGGGACTTTTTTGAAACCGTACGCCACCGCCATTCCGTTCGCAGCTATCAAAGCGACCTGCCTGTCGAAAAAGAAAAACTCCACGCCATACTCGAAACCGCCTGCAGCGCGCCTTCGGCGGGTGATCTTCAAGCCTACAAAATAATCGTTGTTACCAAGACAGAAACGCGGCAATCACTTGCAGTCGCCGCGTATGACCAGGCCTTTATCGCGGAGGCACCTGTATGCTTGGTGTTTTGTGCCGAACCCACCCGTTCAGAACAAAAATATGGCGAACGTGGACGTAATTTGTACGCCATTCAGGACACAACCATTGCCGCCGCCTATGCCCAACTAGCCGTTGTCGCTGCGGGCATGGCATCCACCTGGGTAGGCTATTTCGATGAACACAAGGTGAAGCAAGCTATTCAGCTAGAGAATGGCTTTGTTCCAATCGCCATGCTAAGCCTGGGTTACCCGGCCGAGTTGCCAGAACCAACAACACGACGTAAATTAGAAGAGGTCATCAGTTACATTGACTAATTAGAAAGGGAGCCGAAGCTCCCTTTCATTAACGCTTGTATTATTCGTGATTAGATATGCAGGCTGCGCTTTTCTACACCCAACGCCGCTTCATGCATGGCTTCAGACATTGTCGGATGGGCATGGATGGTTCGTGCCAGATCTTCGCTACTCGCAGAAAACTCCATCGCCAGCACCGCTTCGGCAATCATCTCTGAAGCATTCGGTCCCATGATGTGCACGCCCAGGATAGTGTCATCCTTGGCATCGCTGATAATCTTGACCATGCCGGCCAAGTCTCCCATGGCGCGAGCGCGACCATTGGCCATGAACGGGAAGACACCCTCTTTAAAATCGACACCGGACTTGTTCAACTCCTGTGAGGTCTTACCAACCCAGGCAATTTCAGGCCAGGTGTAAATCACCCACGGGATGGTTGCATAATTGATATGACTAAATTCACCGGCAATATGTTCGGCAACGGCCACTCCCTCTTCCGAGGCCTTGTGCGCCAGCATAGGGCCTCGCACCACATCACCAACAGCATAGACTCCAGACAGGTTGGTGCGGCACATCTCATCAACGATGATAAAGCCGCGCTCGTCCAGCTCCAATCCGGCTTCTGCTACATTTAAACCTTCGGTATTGGGGCTGCGGCCCGTGGCCACCAACACCTTGTCGAACTTGAGTTGCTGCTCGCCATCATTGTCTTCGATGGTAACTGTTACATGACGACCAGTCGCCTTAGCGGCAATAGTTTTGGTCGCGAGGCGAATATCCAAGCCTTGTGACGCCAGCTCTTTGAAGGCCGCATTTGCCAGCTGTTGATCGACGGCCGGCAAAAACTCATCACGCCGAATAAGCACTGATACCTCAGCACCCAGGCGGCTCCAAACACTACCCAGCTCAAGCCCAATCACGCCTCCACCAATCACGGCCAGGCTTTTTGGCACTTCAGTAAAATCCAGCGCGCCAGTGGAGTCAACGATGCGTTTGCCATCCAATGGCAATGAATCAACCGCACGAGGCACTGATCCTGTTGCAATGATGATGTTGTCCGCCTCGATCATTTCAGGCTTGGCTTTACGCTTGCCCTTGATATGAGGACTAAACTCAACCTGTTTCTCACCCATTAGCTTGCCATGACCTTGCAGCCAGGAAACCTTGTTCTTGGCAAACAAGGCGGCAACACCCCCAGTGAGACTTTTAACCACCTCATCTTTGCGCGACAACATCTGCGCAACATCGAGACTTACTCCCTTGGTGTTGATGCCGTGATCGGCGAATTCATGCTGCAAACGATGATAATGATGCGATGTATCAAGCAGGGCCTTGGATGGAATGCAACCCACATTCAGGCAGGTTCCACCCAGCGCCGGTTTGTCATCAGGCCCAAGCCATTTGTCAATACAAGCGGTCTCAAGACCCAGCTGGGCACAACGAATTGCCGCAACATAACCGCCAGGCCCGCCGCCAATTACCACTACGTCGTAATGATCCATGCGCGCTCTCCTTTAAACCTGCAACAACATGCGGGCGGGGTCTTCCAGAATTTCCTTAACCTTCACCAGAAATGAGACAGCTTCCTTGCCGTCGATGATGCGATGATCATAAGACATGGCGACATACATCATGGGACGGATGACGATCTCACCATCCTCCACTACTGGACGTTGCTCTATCTTGTGCATGCCGAGGATGGCGCTTTGCGGTGGGTTGAGAATCGGTGTCGACAGCAATGAACCGAAAATGCCACCGTTGGTAATACTGAACGTGCCACCACTCAACTCTTCCATCGACAGCTTTCCTTCACGTGCCTTGCCTGCATATCCCGCGACAGCCTGCTCCATTTCGGCCAATGTCATCTGATCGGCATCACGAATGATGGGCACCACCAGGCCACGTTGCGTGCTCACCGCCACGCCGATATCAAAAAAGCCGTGATAGACAATGTCATTACCATCGATCGAGGCATTGATTATCGGATACTCTTTCAGTGTCTCGCAGCAGGCCTTGATGAACAGCGACATAAAGCCAAGCTTGATGTCGTGTTTCTTGACAAACTTGTCCTGATATTTTGCACGCAGATCCATCACCGGCTTCATGTTGATCTCATTAAAGGTGGTCAACATGGCGGTACTCTGTTGTGCATCCAACAGACGTTCGGCGATACGAGTACGCAGACGGGTCATGGGCACACGCTGCTCCGGCCGTCCTCCAGCGCCAACCTCGGTCATGGGCGATAAAGCAACAGCAGGCGCAGGTTGGCTGGCCTGTTCGATGTGCCTGAGCACATCCGCCTTGGTGATCCGGCCATCTCGACCGGTGCCGGATAAGGCAGCGGGATCGAGTTTATGCTCGCTAATCAGCTTGCGCACCGCGGGGCTGAAATTCATGGCCGCTGCAGGTTGTGACTCTTCTTTTGCAGCGACGGGCGCAAGCTCTTCTTCGACAGGCGCTGCTTCTGCTTTTGTCTCTTGTTCTACTGCTTCTTCAGCCGGTTGTTCGGCGTCGGAATCGATCAGTGCCAATACCTCTCCACTGCCAACTATGGCACCCGCCTCTCTTTTGATCTCGGCCAGAACACCGTCATGAGGGGCGACCACCTCGAGCATGACTTTATCCGTTTCCAGGTCCACCAGATTCTCGTCACGTTTAACGAAATCCCCAACCTTCTTGTGCCACTGGGCCAGCGTGGCATCTGAGACCGATTCGGATAACACCGGCACTTTGACTTCAATCATATTGACTCCCTTCAAATCCAGATCTCGCCGTCTGCGGCGCGTTTTCTGTTTTGGCGATTGCATAGATGAGCATCTTTATTTGCCCCTATGCCTGAAATAACGTCTAACCCACAGCGCGTAAAGTGCGCCCTTTTTCTTCTGCTCTGCCATTCAATGCGGCCCCCACCAGCTCGGCCTGTGCCGCTTGATGGGCATACAATGAACCCTCCGCAGGGGCAGCATATTCGGAACGGCCTGCATACAAAACCCGTTGTTTGTCTGTAGCCAAATCGCGCAAGCGTGGATGAATGAAATACCATGCCCCCTGATTTTTGGGCTCTTCCTGGCACCAGACAATTTCATTCGCCTTGCTGTAACGGTCAAAGACCTCTGCCAGTTTCTCTGCCGGCAGAGGGTAGAGCTGTTCAAGACGTACGATAACTACGTCCTTGAGTTTCAGTTCACGGCGTTTTTCCAGCAAATCAAAATAGACCTTGCCGGTACACACCACAATGCGTTTTACCTGCGCCGGTTTGATATTATCAATCTCGTCAATCACAGCTTCAAAGCTGCCTTTGCTCAGATCATCAAGGCTTGAGGTGGATAGTTTGTGTCTTAGCAGACTCTTAGGCGACATGACAATCAATGGTTTACGATAGGGGCGCATCACCTGGCGTCGTAGCATGTGGAACATCTGCGCTGGTGTGGTGGGATAAACTACCTGCATATTATCGCAGGCACACAGTTGCAGATAACGCTCTAAACGTGCTGATGAATGTTCTGGTCCCTGGCCGTCATAACCGTGCGGCAGCATCATCACTAATCCACACAGACGACCCCACTTCACTTCACCGGCACTGATGAATTGATCTATTACCACTTGGGCACCATTGGCAAAATCACCGAACTGTGCCTCCCAGATCACCAGCGTTTCTGGCGATGCGGTGGAATAGCCATATTCATAACCAAGCACAGCCTCTTCTGACAGCAGCGAATCAATCACGCGGAAGTGTGCCTGATCTTCCCCCATATTCTGCAATGGCACGTAGGCATCACGCTCATTCAATCTATGGTAGACCGCATGGCGGTGAAAGAAGGTGCCACGGCCGCTGTCCTGCCCGGAAAGCCTAATCGGATGTCCATCGAGCAGCAAACCGCCGTAGGCGACATTTTCGGCAAACCCCCAATCGATTGGCAACTCACCTTTGGCCATTTTTCGCCTGTCCTCCAACACCTTAGCAGCGCGAGAGTGGACTTCAAACCCCTCGGGTAGCGTGGTGAGCGATTTGGCTACCTGCTTGATGGCTTTGGCCGTCATACTGGTATCGCAGGGATGAGTCCAATGGATATTTTTGTAGCGTGTCCAGTCTATCGCAAACGCTTTATCTACATCGGAGCTGAGTTCGCGTGATACAAGTTTACCGGCATCGAGCATGGCACGATAATCATCAAGCATGCCGTCGGCATCTTCTTGTGTGACTACCTCCTCATCCAATAAACGCTTTGCATAGAGTTTGACAGTGGTCTCATGACTACGGATTTTCTGATACATCACCGGCTGAGTCACTGCCGGTTCGTCGGCCTCATTATGGCCATGGCGGCGATAACAGACCAGATCGATAACCACATCGCTGTTGAACTGCTGGCGGTAATCCAATGCCAGCTGGGTGACGAAGACCACTGCCTCGGGGTCATCGCTATTGACGTGAAAGATCGGCGCCTGAATCATGCGTGCCACTTCGGTACAGTACATGGTCGAGCGCGCATCCAGAGGATTACTGGTGGTAAAACCAATCTGGTTGTTGATGATGATATGAACCGTGCCACCCGTGGTAAATCCACGCGCCTGCGACATATTCAAGGTTTCCATCACCACACCCTGGCCGGCAAATGCTGCGTCACCATGAATCAACACTGGCAATACCTGGCTTCCATTCAAGTCACGGCGACGATGTTGTCGGGCACGCACCGACCCTTCAACCACAGGGTTAACAATTTCAAGATGCGATGGATTGAATGCCAGCGCCAGATGCACAGTGCCGCCCGGGGTTTTCATGTCGGATGAAAAGCCCTGGTGGTACTTCACATCTCCACAGGTGTTCCCTGCAATATCACAAACACCTTCAAACTCTTGAAACAGATGGGCCGGATTCTTGCCCATGATATTGACCAGCACATTCAGCCTGCCTCGATGGGCCATGCCGACTACGGCCTCTTTTACATTCTGACTGCCGGCACGCCAAACCAACTCATCCAATAGGGGAATCAGGCTCTCGCCACCCTCGAGTGAAAAACGTTTTTGCCCCACGTACTTGGTATGCAGATATTGCTCCAGACCTTCAGCACAAATCAGTTTGCGCAGAATATGGCGACGCACTTGCTGCGAAAAATTGGCCTGTCCGCGGCTACCCTCCAGCTGTTGCTGAATCCAGCGTTTCTGGATAGTGTCGGTGATATGCATGTATTCAGCGCCTATCGAACGGCAGTAGGTCTCTTGTAGATGGGCAAGTATTTCGCGTAGCTTTGCCTGAGGTGTACCCACAAGTGAACCGGTGCTAAAGACCGTGTCCATATCAGCCTCGGTCAAGGCGTGATAGGACGGATCCAGTTCTGAAATGGATGTTAGCTCCTGCAAACCCAATGGGTCGAGGATTGCCTTTTGATGGCCACGCACACGATAAGCATTGATAAGTTGCAGCACCGCCACCTGTTTGCTGGCGGCCACGGCAACGGAAGCCCCTGAGGCATCAGAGGACGGTCTGCCCTTATGAGAGTGAGCCAGATCGTAAAACTCCTGCCTGACAGCAGCATGGTCTACATCCGCAGTAACCGGGCCCGGCTCGAGCTGCAATTGTTCAAAATAATCCTGCCACCTCGGCTCAAGCGATGACGGGTCTTCGAGATAGCGCTGGTACAACTCCTCTACAAACGGAGCATTGGCACCAAACAAATAGCTCTGCGCCAAAAAGCGCTGGTATCGATCCTTCGAATTTTCCTGGCTCATTTCCTTCTATTCGCCTATTTCTGGTTGTTCTCCATAAACTTAGTCGTCAGCGAAGAATAAAACTCAAGTGCCTCTAACAATATTTATGTAAAAAAAGATCAAATAGCCAGCACCACCTGGCATTAACCTCGATTTTCCGAGCTCCATACGGATAAAAGGCCCGTAAACCGTGCGGTCGGGCCTTTGAAAAACATATAAATGATATCTAAATTGCGGACTCGTCTTCCTCGCCGGTACGAATACGCACAATGCGCTCAATCGGGGTAATGAAGATCTTGCCGTCACCGATTTTGCCGGTGCGCGCCGCTTCAGAAATCACCTCTACGCAACGCTCAACCTGGTCTTCAGCCACCACAGCTTCAATTTTGACCTTGGGCAGAAAATCGACCACATACTCAGCGCCACGATACAACTCGGTATGGCCTTTCTGACGACCAAAGCCTTTGACTTCCAACACGGTCATGCCGGTAACACCAATCTCAGACAGTGCCTCACGCACATCATCCAGTTTGAAAGGTTTAATGATTGCTTCGATCTTTTTCATTGCACTCCCCTTGCGCTTAATTTCCCGTCTATTCTGCCACTTATTGAATGCTTTTGGCAGCGCTTATTTATAGCCAGAGGTAATCGGATAGCGCCGATCACGACCAAAGGCCTTGCGGCTGATGCGCACCCCAGGCGGCGCCTGACGACGTTTGTATTCATTGCGAATCACCATCTGTGCGATCCGGCTGACAATCTCTTCATCGAAACCAGCGTCCACAATATCTTCGATGCACATATCATCCTCGATATACATCTCCAGAATCGGATCAAGTACTTCGTAAGGCGGTAGGCTGTCCGAGTCTTTCTGGTCCGGCGCCAACTCGGCCGAGGGTGGCCGGTCGATGACCCGCTGTGGAATCACCGGCGAAATTGTATTGCGATATTCTGACAAGCGATAGACCAGCAATTTTGGCACATCCTTAATCGGTGCATACCCCCCCGCCATATCGCCATAGAGCGTACAATAGCCCACTGACATCTCGCTCTTGTTGCCGGTGGTCAACACAATCTTGCGCTTTTTGTTGGACACCGCCATCAGGATAACGCCACGACAACGGGCTTGGATATTCTCCTCGGTGGTATCCCAAGGCTTATCGGCGAATTCGTCTTTGAGCAGTTCAAGAAAGGTATTGAAAGCCGTTTCAATGGCGATCGTGTGACACTCTACTCCCAGTGCCTGGGCTTCCTCCTCGGCATCTTCCAGACTCATGTCAGCGGTGTAGCGCGACGGCATGCGCACACCCTCTACCCGATCCGGACCGATGGCATCTACAGCTATCGCCAAGGTCAGAGCTGAGTCGATGCCGCCAGAAAGACCAATCACCACTCCCTTGAAACCATTCTTTTCGATGTAGTCGCGTGTACCCAGTACCAGCGTTTCATAAACACTGGCTTCAAGCGACTGCGGCTCAATAATTTTTGCAGGGATGGGTTTGAGTTGTTCACCCATCTCAAACTCAGCCAAGTACAAACCTTCTTTGCAGGATTCGGCCCGCTGCGTCACCTCGCCCGCTGCATCGATCACAAACGACTGACCATCAAACACCAGCTCATCCTGACCGCCCACCAGGTTGCAATAGACAATCGGCATAGGCGCCTCTTGCAAGCGTGCTCGCATAGCCGCCTCGCGCTCCTGCCATTTGTTGATATGAAACGGTGAGGCATTGAGATTGAGCATCAATTGCGCCCCCGCCCGAGCCGATTGTGCCATTACACCGGCATGCCACATATCCTCACAGATGCTGATAGCACAACGTACACCCTTAAACTCAAACACCATCGCTTCGGTGCCTTCATGAAAATAGCGCGCCTCATCAAAGACGCTGTAATTGGGCAGATACTGTTTACGATAGACCGCGCGAATCTCGCCAGCATGAATCAAACCAGCACTATTGAACTGCCCCTCTTCAGTAACCTCCGGGTAACCCACAAGCATGGCAATGCCTGTGAGTTCCATCAGCCTATCCAGACCAGCTAGCACTCGGTGCTGTAATCCAGGGCGCAGCAACAGATCTTCCGGCGGATAGCCGGTCAAACTCAATTCAGGGAATAACACCAAATCAGCCTGCAACTCATCGCGGGCCTGTTCAGTAATAGAAATGATTTTCGAGACATTATTCGCAACATCACCCACCAGAAAATTCTGTTGGGCGATGGCAATACGCAGACGTTCAGACATGGATAATTTTAGGGCCTGTTAGCCCTAGGTCCCCAGCACTTCCAACATCTTGTTACCGATTTCAGCAGGCGAACGCACTACCGCCACACCAGCCGCTTCAAGCGCCTTAAACTTTTCTTCCGCCGTACCCTTGCCACCCGCAATAATGGCGCCGGCATGGCCCATGCGTTTACCCGGTGGTGCAGTCACACCAGCGATATAGGCGACGACGGGTTTGGTAACGCATGCTTTGATGTATTCAGCGGCGGCTTCTTCGGCAGTACCACCGATCTCGCCAACCATGACGATACCTTCGGTCTGCGGATCATCCTGAAACAATTCGAGGCAATCGATAAAGTCTGTACCTTGAATCGGATCACCGCCGATACCCACACAGGTGCTTTGACCCAAACCATTGTTGGTCGTCTGGAAAACCGCCTCGTAGGTAAGCGTGCCGGAACGAGAAACAATGCCGATCTTGCCCGGCTTGTGGATGGCCCCCGGCATAATGCCGATCTTGCACTCTCCCGGCGTGATCAGACCCGGGCAGTTGGGACCAATCAGGCGTGAGTCACTACCCGCCAGTGCGTATTTCACTTTTAGCATGTCCTGCACCGGAATGCCTTCGGTGATACAGGCGATTACGGCAATACCGGCATCGGCCGCTTCAAGAATGGCATCGGCGGCAAAGGCCGCAGGCACATAGATCATGGTGGCATCGGCACCGGTCTGTTTCACCGCATCGGAGACTGTATCAAACACGGGTAAGTCCAAATGCTTCTGATCGCCCTTACCCGGCGTCACCCCACCGACCATCTGGGTGCCATAAGCAATGGCTTGTTCGGAATGGAAAGTCCCCTGCTTGCCGGTAAAACCCTGGCAGATAACCTTGGTGTCTTTATTGATCAGTACTGACATCTTAGTTACCCCCTTTTGAAGCGGCGACAACCTTCTGCGCCGCGTCGGTCAGATCTGCCGCACTGGTGATGGCCAATCCACTGTTATCTAACAGCTCAAGCCCCTGCTTGGCATTGGTGCCTTCAAGGCGAACGACCACCGGAATGGTGACACCCACCTCTTTCACCGCAGCGATAATGCCCTCGGCAATCAAGTTGCAACGCACAATGCCGCCGAAAATATTCACTAGCACCGCTTTAACTTTTGAATCCGCCAGAATCAGTTTGAAGGCCTCGGCTACTTTCTCGGCGGTGGTGCCACCGCCCACATCGAGGAAGTTGGCAGGATTGCCACCGTGCAATTTGATCAGGTCCATTGTGGCCATGGCCAAACCGGCACCGTTGACCATACAACCGATCTCACCATCCAGGGTGACGTAGTTCAAACCATGTTGTTCGGCTTCGTGTTCGGTAGGATCTTCCTGTGAGGCATCCTGCATTGCTGCGATGGCCTTCTGCCGATAAAGCGCACTGCCGTCGATGCCGACCTTGGCATCCAGCGCCAGCAAGTCACCCGCCTTGGTGATCACCAGGGGATTAATCTCCACCAGGCTTGCATCCTTTTCGGTAAACATCTTATAGAGACCCATCAGCAGCTTGGTCATCTGCCCGGCCAAAGCCCCCGGCAGCCCCATACCAAAACTGATCTGGCGGCATTGATAAGGCATCAAACCAGCGACCGGATCCACTGCGACTTTAATCAGCGCCTCGGGCTGATTGGCGGCCACCTCTTCGATGTCCATGCCGCCCATGGCAGATGCCATGATCACAATGCGCTCAGAGGCGCGATCCACCATCAGACTGACATATAACTCTTTGTCGATATCGCAAAGCGACTCGATCAGCACGGTGTTAATGGGTAGGCCCTTGGCATCGGTTTGGTGCGTCACCATGGTGGAACCCAGATAGCCTTCGGCGGCTGACTTGAGCTCATCCACGCTCTTGACCAGTTTCACACCACCGGCCTTACCACGACCACCAGCGTGGACCTGGGCCTTGATCACCCAGCCCTCACCGCCCAGAGTCGCGGCGGCAGCCTCTGCCTCAGCCGCAGTCTGCGCCGCCACGCCTTTGAGTACGGGCAGACCGTATTCTGCGAAAAGTTGTTTTGCTTGATATTCGTGAAGATTCATTGGCTTAGCCTTTATAGTTATCTACCTTGA
>CALZIQ010000016.1 GCA_945787735.1 uncultured Chromatiaceae bacterium
CCCATAAAGCCACTTTTCTCATTCAAGAGCTCGTTAATCTCTTGGTTGGACTTGTTCATTGCCTGTGCAAGATAAAACGGCACGGCGGGATCGAGATCACCGCAACGGCTGCCCATCATTAATCCTTCCAGTGGTGTCATACCCATCGATGTATCAACACACACGCCATTTTTGATTGCCGCCATGCTGGCGCCATTGCCCAGGTGCAAGGTGATCAGATTCAGTTGTTCTGGGGGTTGATCAAGATGAAGCGCCGCCTGTTTTACAACATACTGGTGCGACGTGCCGTGAAAACCATAACGCCGTACTTGGTGATCGCGGTAGCAATTCTCCGGCAACGCATAACGGTAGGCATGCTCCGGCATGGTCTGATGAAAGGCGGTATCGAACACCGCCACTTGGGGCACCTGCGGAAACAGCTCTCGGGTGACTTCGATACAGGCAAGGTTGATAGTGTTATGCAGTGGCGCAAGCGGGATAAGACGTTGGATTGCCTCGACCACTTCAGCATCAATCACCACTGGCCGGGAGTATATTTCACCGCCGTGCACCACCCGATGACCAATAGCCATCAATTCACGCTGGTTCAACAAACTGTTATTGATCAAACCATTGAGCACATCGCGCATGGCTGATGCATGGCTAGCAACGTGAGCATCACCACCGCCGATGTGCTCCACTCTGCCCTCCGCAATCACTTTGTCATTCTCCACATCAAACAAACTGTATTTGAGCGACGAGCTGCCGGCATTAATTGTCAGAATTCGGTTCATCATTACAGACACGTGTTTAAGATTTGTTACCGCACTGGAACAGCGGACTTTTCGGCAATCAGCCGTTTGATCTCTGGCATCACAGCCAAGGTTGCCTTTTCACCTGCGACTAAGGCCTGATCGCGAGTTCCGAAATCAGCAACAGACATCCCGCTCACCTCGGGCCTGATCACCACATCCGCCTCTTGCAACTCTAGGGTTGTGACTTTATGCGCCATGATGCTCAGGGCCTGTTGCATCACAGCTACCGTAGTCGCCAGCTGCTCGCGTTTAAAAAGCTGTTTCGAAACGTCGACGGCGATAATGATTTCGGCCCCCAGCTGTCGTGCCACCCTGACCGGCACCTGCGATACCAATCCCCCATCGACATATTCAGCGCCATTGATTTCGACTGGCTGTATCAAACCTGGGATCGCACTCGATGCCCGCACTGCCATGCCGGCATCACCACGATTGAAAGTAATCAATTCTCCACTTTCAAGATCGGTGGCCACGGCAACAAAGGGAACAGACAGCAGCTCAATCGGTGTGTCATGCAAAAGCTGATTGACGTATTGCTGAATCAGCTCACCCCTCACTACACCACGATTAGGAAAGATCCAGTCTGTCAAATGATCACGTTCCAGCTGCATGGCCGCCTCAACTAGGGCCTCACCGCGAATCCCGCCTGCATAGAGGATTCCCACTACACTGCCGGCACTGGTGCCAACCACCAGGTCTGCCTCGATGCCGTGCTCATCAAGCGCCTTCAACACACCGACATGGGCAAAGCCTCGCGCCGCGCCGCTGCCCAACACAAACGCAACAACGGGATGCTCATTGTTTTCCAGCGTCTGCATTGGCACGCTGAGCGGTGGATTAGAGATGGGTTGTATGACGATAGAAGAGCAAGCGGTCAATAGCAGCAGCGCCGAGCACAGCCAAAAAACGTTCATCAAGGATTTAATAACAGGTTGCATAATCAGGGGCGCTACATCTCGGCCTCGATACCCAGATAGTGCGCCAGCTGTTTCTGCCATGCGGCCGATTCAAGCTGCTGTAACAACACCTGATCGACACGCTCTTTCAGCGGGCTATTCTGTTGCAGAGCAATGGCATAGTCCTGCCGCCGGAAGATCGTAGGTAGCACATTGATGTCACCCTGAAATTTTGTTTTGGCCAGGTACTGCAACAAGGGTTGGTCATAGACAAAAGCACTGATCTCACCTTTGGCGACTGCAGCAAGGCCTGCATCGACACTTTCGAATAATACATTACCGATTTGTCGACTTTCCAGATAGGCTTCACTGCTCGATCCAAGCACCGTGCCGGTGCGCGCACGATAAAGATCCTGCGGCCCTTCGATGCCGCTGGCCAATTGGCCGACAGTGAGCGAGGAAGCAATGGCCGCGGTAAACCCGGAAATGATGATAATGCTGGCGAACATCCACACCATCGCTACCAGCCGCCCTCCCAGCGTATTCGGTGCCTTGTCGCCGTAGCCGACCGTGGTCATAGTCACGGCCGACCACCACAGGCCGGAGCCTATGCCATTGATGGCTGGGCCGCCGAACTGCTGATTGCGTTTGTGCTCAAACATCCAGACCAGCACCCCGACCAATAACAACAATAATAATAGTGCCGCCACCACACTGATAAATTGCCAGGTGAAGAATCCCTTAAATACTGCCAGCCAAGCACCTTGCGGCGTGGCCTGTACTGCAATGCTCAAACCTGAATTATAGAAAGGGTGGCTGAAATCCATTTGTCGGGCACGATCAGCCGTCACAGTCAGGGCGCCAACCGCCACATCCAGCTCACCTTGCTTCAAACCATTGAGCAAACCACCCAAATCTTTTTCCTGAAATCGATACTCAAGACCCAGCTCATCGGCGACTTGTTGCCAAAGCTCGACACTGATACCGCTCCAATGGCCATCCTCATGTTTGATGGCAAAGGGCGGTGCCTGTTTGACCCCCACTATCAGGGGAGAGCCGTGCTGCCCCTGCGCCATGGGACTCACTGCGATGGCGGGCGCGACAACCAACAGCAATGCAACAAACAATGTAATGAGCTTCACTCTGATATACCTTTTGTCATTAAATCTATAAATTCCGCCTTGCCTGACAACTCAATCAACGCGCTGACCACTCACATATTCAGCGCTGGCGAGGCGGGCTTGCGCGCAGCGATCCCACGTAACAGACGCCCCAGAATATCTGCGCCGGTAATCACCCGTTTCTGATCCGTCCAGACCAGCACAAGATCTTCATCAATCACGTCATGGCCAGAGTCATGAGAATAGACCTTTAACCTGGAGATCACCTTGCCCATCAGAATTTTGGCATCCTTCACTACAATCGGCCGGTGGGAAAAGGCATAGGGATTCGCCCCCTTGCCACCCCATAGCGTTGCACGCAAAAAGTCATCGGCATTCAATACCAGGTGCGGTTCATTTTCGCTGTCAGTCACAATCACCCATTTCTTGCCCGAGGCGTTGACCTGCAGCAAAAACGGATCGGCCGGATCAGCGTCATAGGCAGGATAGACCGGCCGACCATTTTCACAAGGCAGCACGATGACACTGGCCGGGTCGACCGGCTCTCCCTCGTCTGCCACCAACAAGTCATCCAGGGCGAGAAAATTAAGCGCGCCCATGCCTTCGATACGATCGATATCACTTTCATCCGCATCGATATGTTTTTTGATCACCGCGTGCATGTCACGCTCGGCGAAGTACTGAACGCCTTCCTTGCCCAGCCAACGGTCCAGCACCCAGGCCGAAGGTTTGGCCACAGGATAAAACAGATATTGATAAAAACGCAGTAGCGGCGCCAATAGCGAACCCATGCGCAGGGCATTGCGGGAGAAATAGGCCTGCGGTGTGATTTCGCCAAAGAAAGTGATGATCACCGTCGAGAAGACAAAGGCACTGACCCCGGCCATAACCGAATCAGAGAGCAGGGTTAACAATACATTGATGCTCACATTGCCCCACAGGATGGTGGTCAGAAGAAAATTTGAATCCTTGCGCAGCTGCAGAATTTTAAGCGCGGCCCGGTTATTGGACGAGGCCTCCACTTCCAGTTCCAGACGACTAATGCCAAACAGGGCCAAATTAAGCCCGGAGAACATCGCCGACTGGCTGATGCAAAAAAGAATGCCCAGCCAGGTCAGCGCGGTGAGTGAGGAAGATTCGATCATGTCAGTTTTATTCTAAAATCTAGAGGCCATTGCCTCGGGTGCCTGCAAATCAGTTTATAACATAACAAACACAACACTTGTTGCGCTTCCAGAGGCGTTGTAATGCACAAATTTTTTACGCACCAGGCCAGTATCTACAAAAAAGGAATTTGATGTAACAAAATACTCATAAGTTAAGTCTTAAGTTAACAACGCCATCGAAACCCGTTATAAGATGACAATAAATAAGCCTTTCACAGGAGTCCAATGAATGAGTCCCGACAAGAACCAGCCCACACACTGGCACACTCTTGAGACTGACAAAACGCTCGAAACGTTGCAATCCCGCTCATCAGGCCTTAGCGCAAGCGAAGCGTCAGAACGCCTGAAGCAGTATGGACCCAATCGACTGACCCCGCCCAAACAGCAAAGCCCCTTGATGCGTTTCTTGCGTCAGTTTCATAACGTGCTGATTTATGTCTTGCTCGGTGCTGGCGTGGTCACTGCCGCCCTGCAGCACTGGGTCGACAGCGGCGTCATCGTTGCCGTGGTGGTGATCAATGCCATTATTGGATTCATTCAAGAAGGCAAGGCGGAAAAAGCTCTGGAAGCCATACGCAACATGCTTTCCCTTGAAGCACTGGTGAAACGCGACGGCAAAAGCATCATGTTACCCGCCGATCAGTTAGTGCCGGGCGACATCGTGCTGCTGCAATCGGGTGACAAAGTACCGGCGGATCTGCGCCTGCTAAACAACAAAGAGTTGCGCATCGACGAAGCCATGCTCACCGGCGAGTCGGTGCCGGCGGAAAAATCGACTCAGACCGTTGCAGAAAATGCCGTTGTTGGCGACCGCAAATGCATCGCCTATTCCGGCACCCTTGTTACTTATGGCCAGGCCAGCGGCGTGGTGGTTGCCACCGCCGACCAAACTGAAATCGGCCGCATCAGCGCCCTGCTGAGCCACGTGCAAACACTGACCACACCCCTGTTGCGCCAGATGGCGGTGTTCGGCAAGTGGCTCACCATCGCCATTCTCATGATTGCCACAATCACCGCAGCCTATGGAATTACGGTGTGGAATTACACGGCTGCCGAAATGTTTCTCGCCGCTGTCGGGCTGGCTGTGGCAGCGATTCCTGAAGGCCTGCCCGCCATCATGACCATCACCCTCGCCATCGGCGTGCAGCGCATGGCCCGGCGCCACGCGATCATCCGCCGCCTGCCGGCGGTGGAAACCCTGGGCTCGGTTACCGTGGTTTGTTCCGACAAAACCGGCACACTGACCCGCAACGAAATGACCGTGCAATCGGTGGCCACCTCCACCGGCTTGTTCGATGTCAGTGGTGAGGGCTATAACCCACATGGCTTTTTCATGCTTGATGGTGAGGAAATCAACATCAAGGATTACCCCATCCTCGATGAGCTCACCCGCGCCGCCACCCTGTGCAACGACGCTGCCGTAGAAAATGTCGACGGCCGCTGGCTGATGCGCGGCGACCCCACCGAAGGGGCATTGATCACCCTGGGATTAAAAACCGGCACGGATCTGAAATTACAACAGGAAGAGTGGCCACGCACCGATATCATCCCGTTTGAATCTGAGCACCGCTTTATGGCCACCATGCACCACGATCACGCTGGCCACGGCTTCATCTATATAAAGGGTGCGCCGGAGCGCATCTTAACCATGTGTGCTCACCAGCGTATGCGTGGTGAGGACTATCCGCTGGATGCTCGTTATTGGGAATCTCAGGCAGAGGCCATTGCCAGCCGTGGTCATCGCCTGCTCGCCATCGCCTTTAAAAACGCCACCGACCATCATCGTGAGTTGAAATTTTCCGATGTGGAAACAGGCCTGACCCTGCTCGGCGTGGTCGGCATCATCGATCCACCCAGAACCGAGGCAATTCATGCAGTAGCGCACTGTCGTACCGCGGGCATCCGCGTCAAGATGATCACCGGTGATCACGCCACCACCGCGGTGGCCATCGGCAAGCAGATGGGCATCGGCGATGGCCAGCATGTGATCACCGGTGTCGAGCTGGATACACTGGATGAACGACAGCTGGCACAGAAAATTGAACAGACCGATGTCTTTGCCCGCACCAGCCCGGAACATAAATTACGGTTGGTGCAGGCACTGCAGGCCAAAGGGCATGTGGTCGCCATGACCGGCGATGGTGTTAACGACGCGCCGGCGCTAAAGCGTGCCGATGTCGGCATCGCCATGGGACAAAAGGGCACAGAGGTTTCAAAAGAAGCCGCCGAAATGGTGCTCGCCGATGACAACTTCGCCTCCATTGCCAGTGCAATTGAAGAAGGACGCACGGTCTATGACAATCTGAAAAAGGCGATTTTGTTTATTCTGCCCACCAACGGCGGCGAGGCGCTGACCCTAATCACGGCTATTCTGTTGGGACGTGCACTGCCCATCACACCGGCGCAGATTCTCTGGGTCAACATGATTACCGCCGTCACCCTGGCCCTGGCCCTGGCTTTCGAACCTTCCGAAAGAAATGTCATGCGCCGTCCGCCGCGCGATCCCAGCAGCCCCATTTTGTCACCCATGCTGATCTGGCGCGTTCTGTTCGTCTCTACCATCATCGTGATTGGAACCTTTGGGTTGTTTATCTATTTTCGCAATGCGGGCGCTTCACTTGAATACGCCCGCACCGTCTCAGTCAACACATTGGTGATGTTCGAGATCTTTTATATTTTCAGCACCCGTTATTTGCTCGAGCCGGTACTGAACCGTGAAGGACTGCTGGGTAACCGTTATGTGCTTTGGGCCATCGGCATCCTGCTGATTATGCAACTGCTGTTCACTTATGCTGGACCAGCACAAGCTTTGTTTGGCACCACTGGGTTGGAGCTATCCAGTTGGTTATTGATTAGCGCCGTTGCCTCCAGCGTACTGATATTGGTGGAGATCGAAAAAATAATCATTCGACATCGGATGAAGCAGTCAGCCACAAATTACACGAGCAAGAGCTATACTCAGAATTAATTGAATTATTCTCCACGACAGAAAGGGGCGCAATAATCTCACTGATAGCTGCTTAAACAAAGGAGGCGAGAATGCTTATCCCAAACTATCTAATTCGATTTTCGTTGATATTATCTGTCATCGCATCTTTCTTCATCACAGAGGGAAATTACGCATTTGCACATTGTGACACGCTCGATGGGCCCGTTGTACAAACGGCAAGAATAGCGCTTGAAAAGGGTGATGTAACACCACTGCTAAAGTGGGTTAAGGCCGATGATGAAAATGAGATTCGAGTCGCTTTTCAAAAACCGCTTGCGGTTCGTGTTAAGGGTGACGATGCGAAGAATTTAGCTGACATGTATTTTTTCGAAACACTGGTTCGCATTCACCGAGCCGGGGAAGGAGCACCCTACACCGGCTTGAAACCTGGTGAAGCTGTGGACCCTGCGGTAGCCATGGCCGACAAAGCATTGGAAAGTGGATCCATTGATAAGCTAGTCGACATTCTGACAAAAGCGATGCGAAATGGCATTTATGAACGTTTCCAACATGCAACTGAAACACAGAAACACGCGAATGATTCGGTAACGGCCGGTCGTGAATTTGTTGAAACCTATGTTACTTATACGCATTACGTGGAAGGTTTGCACGCTATGATTCAATCGAGCGACGGTCATCATGGGGGTGGCGCGAGTGAACATGGTGGGCACGCAAACTAAGTATTTGGTTATACAACGTGCTTCAACGCGGATACTCCCCCGCGACGTCTGAGTTGTGTGGTTAAGCGTGATGATCGCTTTCTTTAATCTTATTATTCCCCATCCTTGAAGGAAGGGGGGTATTGTTCAATAAAATGATGTACTGATGTAATTCACCCAATGACAAGGAGCCGCGTTGCAAGACGCTCTCAACTCACTCAGTTATGCAGTACGTCTGTCGGTGCTGGCGAAATACCTCGGCCTGCTCGCCCTCATGTTGGCAGGCCTGGTGTTGATGCCCTTACTAGGGTCAATCTTGTTTGGTGATTATCACATCACCGAACGCTACCTGATTATTTTTGTAATACTGCTTGTTGCTGGCCTGCCTTCACTATGGCTTGACCACCCGACAGATCTGCACAATAACGAATCCCTCAGCATTACTGCACTAGCCTTTATCATCACCCCGTTGTTGATGACTTATCCGATGATGGGCTCGGGCCTAAGCTTTCTCGATGCCTGGTTCGAGGCGGTATCCGCTGTTACCACTACTGGGCTCTCAACCGTGGCAAATCTGGAACAGATGCCACGCACCTTTCTTTTTGCCCGCGCCTGGATGCAGTGGTATGGCGGTCTCGGCATTGTCATCCTCTCCGTCGCCATTTTGATGAATCACCACATTGCCCTACGACGGCTGGTGAGCCCCAATGGTGAGAGCATCCTCACCACAACCCGCGTCTATGCCCGCCGCACATTGGTGGTCTATCTAGTGCTCACCCTGCTGGGGCTGGGCCTGTTAATGCTTTTGCTGGACAACATTTTTCTCGCCCTGACCCACACCCTGGCAGCCATCTCCACCGGCGGTTTCTCACCCCTGAATGACAGCCTCGGTGATCTGACCTGGCCAGCGCAATTGGGTATCAGTCTGCTCGGGCTATGTGGCGCTATTCCTTTCATCCTCTACTACCGTCTGGTGCGGGGCAGCTGGCACGAAGTCATCACGGATATCGAGTTGCGCGCCCTGCTCTTCATCACTCTGTTGATGGGTCTGCTGCTAAGCACATCACTCTCATTTTATATGGAGATGAACTGGCAAGAGGCCGCCCGCCACGGCGTACTGCTCGGCATCTCGGCCCAATCCACCACTGGTTTTGCCAGCCTCAACCTCGGCACACTGGACAACACATCAATGGGGTTACTGATTGTCGCCATGGTCATCGGTGGTGGCGTTGGTTCAACCGCAGGAGGATTCAAACTATTGCGGCTGTTGATTCTGTTGCGTCTGATCCAATTAATAATCAGGCGCAGTGCCATACCCACCCACGCCGTGGTCGAACCGCACCTGGGTGACAAGATACTGCAAGGCGATGAAATCGAGCGGGCACTACTGCTGATTCTGCTGTATCTGATTGTGATCACCATCTCGTGGCTGATATTCCTCGCTTACGGTTATGCCCCTTTGCCCGCCTTGTTTGAGGTCACCTCAGCCAGCGGCACTGTAGGGCTTTCCAGCGGCGTTACCTCGCAGGCTCTGGATCCGGTTCTGAAAGTTGTGCTGTGCATCGATATGCTGTTGGGTCGACTGGAAATCGTCGCCTTATTGGTTGTACTGTATCCAGGTACCTGGCTGGGTAAACGAACGGGGTAATTATGCGCGCGGTATTTGTAGGAGCAGGAAAACTAGCAGTGATGACGGCAAAATCGTTACTCAAACGCGGCCACGAAGTAGTCATCATCGAACGTGAGAAGAAACGCATCGCCACGCTGACAGAAACGCTGGATTGCGGCATCCTCCACGGTGACGGCAGCCGCCCGGCCATTCTCAGAGAAGCCGATCCGGCCAATACTGACCTGCTGTTTTGCCTCACCGGCGATGACCAGGCCAACATCCTCGCCAGCCTGGCCAGCCGTTCACTGGGCTACAAACGCGTGGTCACCAAGATCAACGACCCGGAGCTGGAACACATCTGCATCGAGCTGGGACTGGAAGACACTATCATTCCCGACCGCACTATCAGCCGTCTGCTGGCCGATAAGTTTGAAGGGCGTGACCCGTTAGAACTTTCAACCATGATTCGGGAAGAAGCGCGCATTTTCTCTTTTGTGCTACCGGATAGTTTTGAAGGCGGTATCGCTGAGTTGGAATTGCCTGGCGATGCCCGTGTGGTCTGCGTCTATCGTCAGACTAAGCTGATCATTCCTGATGATCAAACCAAATTGAAGGCGGATGACGAGGTTGTTGTCATTGCTCATCGTGAAGCATTGAAATTACTAGAACAACGCTGGTGGCCGAAATCAAATGAAAAACCTGAATCAGACTAATAACCACATTGCATTACTTTCTTAAAGGAAGACCCAATGACTGGTCTGAAAAATACAACCGCGGGCAATCTTTGAAACAATAGTCAACATAATATTCAGCGTGCTGCTAGCATTCATCACCCTTGGCATTATCACTAGTGTTGGCGAGCTTTTTTATACCATCGTCGACATGTTCCTCAAACCCGGTATTGCAGACTACTATCTGAGAATGATTACAGATGTACTGGCATTGTTCGTGCTCATAAAATTGTCACACTCACTGCTGGAACATTTCATCAGCCGCCGTACCCGAATAAAAAATCACTACCGAAGAAATTTTTACCATGAGCCTCTAGCTACTTGTGCTGGGATTGATTCGCATCGGCGCAGTCTGAACCTATCTGCTCGGCAATAGATACGAGCACGATGGTAATTCGGCAACTGGGGATAATCAGCATCAGTCAAATCAGCTCTTGTTCAAACTGAACATATCACGCAATGTGCTGTGACCGGCCAGATGGTGCCGATATGCCACGAGAATGTGCGCAATAATTTAGATCCACATAAAAGTTAAGGCCAGCTCGTGAATCTCGGCGACCCCTCCGGCTGGCGATGTCAGTTTGGCGCCACCTTCAGGGATCAGGAAATACAGCAACATACCACTCAGCGCCATCACGCCCGCTATCAACAAACCGAGACCATGCACCAGACCCACCAAACCACCGCTACGAGGCCCCCCGTTAATTTGCTTACCCATTTTTAGCTGTTTCAAGTCTTCGACTATCTGATGGCGACCGGCCGCCCCAACGGAAACAGTTCACTGAATCCGTTGTCACTCGCTTTGAATAGCCAAAACCAATGCACCAAGACAAACACAACAGCAATGATACTCATCATCTCGTGCAGTTCGAAGAAAGCAGCATCCGTTGTTTGTATCTTTTGCGGTGTATCCGGAAACTCCATCACCAAACTGATCAACAACTGCAAACCAATCGATATGGCAACACCAAAGTGAATTAGTTTAGTAGGTAAACTCCATGTATTCGACACGTTTATCTCATATGCCCTGTTAAACAAATAATCATATTCATAACCGTTTTTTGGGCAATCTCAATTATAAGAACGCTCAACCAAGGCGCCTTCGTTCGGCGGCATTGCTCCGATAAATGAATACGCCCAAAATCAGCACGCCTACTGTTACCACCGTGACCATCACCTCGACTTCATAATGTTTGATCTCACCAAGCAGGGCCTCTTCACCACGACCGAAATAAAATCCGGCCAGCCCGACAACAACAGCCCACAGTGCAGCACCAATTAAATTCAGCGCGGCAAACCTAAGGTAAGGGATATTTCTCATGCCGATAGCGAACGGCGTCACCGTACGCAAGCCATAAAGAAAACGAAAACCCAGAATCAGTAACGACTGATGCCGCTGAATGATTTTAAACACACGCTCCGAACGCGCTTGCCAGGCAGGGCGGCGCGACAACATTCTGCTGCCATGACGCCGCCCGAGAAAGAAATAGAGCTGATCACCAATGACCGTTCCAAGGAAACCACAAATGATCACCCAGCCAATGGACAAATAGCCCATATGTGCCGCAACGCCCCCCAATATCAAAATGGTTTCACCTTCGAGGAAGGTGCCAAGTAACAGAATCGGATATCCGAACTAATTCAGCAATGATTCAAGCATGATCGTGGACCATGACAATTAGTGGGAATTAATCTCAAAACCAGCGTTTGCGTTAAAAAACCGAAATCTGTAGTGCCATCACCCGAGGACATAGAGCCCAAGCAAGCTCTCTTCACGGCTCAAAGCTCATCTCCTTATTTGAACTGTTTGATTGCCTCCCAGGCTTGCTCCGCTGTATCCACATAACGAAACAACTCTAGATCATGACTATCAATCACCCCCTCTTCCACCATAGCCTCGAAATTAATGATCTTCTGCCAATACTGTTTGCCGAACAACAATACGGGCACCGGTGTAATTTTTCCTGTCTGAATCAAGGTCAAAGTTTCGAACAGTTCATCCAAGGTACCAAAGCCACCGGGAAAGGCAACCAGCCCACGGGCACGTTTAAGAAAATGCATTTTGCGAATAGCAAAATAGTGAAACTGAAAACAGAGCTCGGGGGTGATATAGGGATTGGGCTTCTGCTCAAACGGCAACACAATATTCAGTCCGATACTCTTGCCGTCTACATCCGCTGCGCCACGATTGGCTGCCTCCATGATGCCCGGCCCACCACCGGTAATCACTACCATTTTGCCTGTTTCGACATTCGAGTTCGCCTGAGTAATCAAGGCGGCAAGCTTGCGCGCCTCATCATAGTAACGGCTTTTCTCTAACACCCGGCGGGCGATTTTTACTTCACGTTTCAAGCCGGTATCAGTCAGCTCTGACTGTAACTGTTGCTCTGCCTTAGCCAGGCGTTTGCGCGCGGCCTGACTATCCGGTATGCGGGCACTGCCGAAAATCACAAGAGTCGATTCAATGCCCTCATCCTGCTGAACCAGCTCAGGCTTAAGCAACTCCAGCTGCAGCCGAACCGGTCGCAATTCGTCACGCAATAAAAAATCATCATCTGTATAGGCTAGCCGGTAGCTGGGTGAACGAGTTTGCGCTGAATCCACCACCAACTCAGCATCTCTGGCATCTTTCTGTGCGCTTGGAAATGGACCCCGGCTCAAAGAAACGCTCTCTTCATCTACGGCCATATCAGCTCCTCGACTTCTACTAAAACCTTGAACTCAATTTATGAGAACGTCTGTTAGTAGAGTACCAAAAATACATACAACAGTAACATCTGGCACCCCGCACAAATGACTTGCCAGTCACTAAGCATAGCTTCAGACAGAAAACTTTGTCTCAGTTTTGGCACCACCAAGAATAGCAGCAAGTACACGGCGATGCTTTGGTCAATTGTTTAAACGGTAAGATACTTTTTCACCAGCTCTGAATCCAACGATGCCATCTCGCCTTTTGCCACATTACGACCACGATCAAGAATCACAAACTGCTTACCAACGCGACGGGCAAACGGCAGCTTCTGCTCTACTATCAGGACGGTAATTTTCTCTTCTTCGTTCAGGCGTAAAATCACATCACCAATCTCAGCAACGATATTGGGTTGAATACCCTCCGTAGGCTCATCTAGCAATAGCATGCTTGGATTAAGCATAAGTGCGCGACCAATCGCCAATTGTTGCTGCTGCCCACCCGAAAGATCACCCCCTCGACGGTTTAACATTTCTTTCAACACGGGAAACATGTCATAGACTTTTTCGATGGCATTGATGGATTTATCAGCGCGTGAACTCAACCCGATCTTAAGATTTTCTTCCACACTTAGCTGCGGAAAAATCTCGCGCCCCTGAGGTACATAACCGATGCCAACACGGGCCCTCTGTTCGGCTGCTTGTTTGGTCAAATCCTTATCACCAAACATGATGATTCCAGATTTCACTGGCAGCAGGCCCATAATCGATTTCAACAGGGTTGTTTTGCCAACACCATTACGGCCCATGAGACAAACACAGCTGCCCTGCGCGACTTCAAGATCAATATCCCACAGGGTATGGCTTTCACCATAAAACTGGTTGAGCCCTTTAACACTCAGCACCTTCATTCTCCCAAATACACGCTGACTACACGTGGATCGTTTTGCACTTCGTCCATACTGCCCTCAGCCAATACATGCCCTTCGTGCAGTACGGTAACTGTGCGTGCAATCGAGCGGATAAACTCCATATCATGCTCGACCACAACCACGGAGTGCTTGCCTGCCAGGCTGGTGAGTAGTTCTGCGGTACGTTCTGTTTCTTGATGCGTCATTCCTGCGATTGGTTCATCCACCAACAATACCCGCGGGTTCTGCACCACTAACATGCCAATTTCAAGCCACTGTTTTTGACCATGCGACAACTGTGACGCACGCAAGTCGCGTTCTGCCTGGAGATTAATAATCTCCAAAGCTTGGTCGATTTTATCCTTTTGCTCACCGCTGAGTTTAAAAAACAAGCTAGGCCAAACACGCTTGTCCGCCTGCAAAGCAAGCTCTAGGTTTTGAAATACGGTGTGTTCGGGAAAAATAGTCGGCTTTTGAAACTTGCGCCCAATGCCTGCAGCTGCAATCTCGTATTCGGACATTCGGGTCAGGTCCATGGTCTGACCAAAAAATACAGTGCCGCTATCCGGTCTAGTTTTGCCGGTGATGATGTCCATCATGGTGGTCTTGCCTGCGCCGTTGGGCCCGATGATGCAACGCAGCTCGCCGTCGTTGATATAGAGGTTCAGATCATTGATGGCCTTAAAACCATCAAAGGCAACATTCACCCCTTCAAGATAAAGAATCGGGCCATGGGTGGTGTCTACCACACCCTCAATGACTGCACGCGTGCCAGGCATGGCTGGTGCGTGTTTGTCCAGCATGAAATCAAACACCCGATCGCGGCGCATAGTTTCACGCAAATTATCCAGAGCCTTCATGATGCAGACTCCTCAAGCGGTTTCTTCCTTATGCCCCACTCTTTTTTCTCGGCCAGCTGCTTAATCAAGCCGACGATTCCCTGCGGCAGAAAGATGGTGACAAAGATAAACAAGGCACCAAGGAAAAACAGCCAGATTTCAGGCGCAAAGCCTGTGAAAAAAGTCTTAGCAAAATTGACTACGATAGCGCCGACCACGGCACCCACCAAGGTGCCACGCCCACCAACCGCTACCCACACGACTAATTCAATAGAGTTAAGTGGCGAAAACTCACCCGGATTGATAATACCCACCTGAGGGGTATACAAGGCACCGGCAATACCCGCCAGCATGGCTGAAAAAACCCAGATCCACAGTTTGAATGATTCAACCTTATAACCAACAAAACGGGTGCGATCCTCGGCATCACGAATAGCAACCACCACCCGTCCCATCTTAGACGAGACGATATATTTGGATACCAGATAACCCAACCCCAAAAACAACACCGTGGCAATAAACAAGCCTGCACGCGTGCCATCCGACTGCAGGTCAAAACCTAGAATATCTTTAAAATCTGTCAGGCCGTTATTGCCGCCAAATCCCATCTCATTGCGGAAAAAGGCCAATAGCAAAGCAAAGGTCAATGCCTGAGTAATAATGGAAAGATATACACCCGTGACGCGTGAGCGAAAAGCCAGCCATCCAAACACAAAGGCAAGCACCCCTGGCGCTAGCATCGCCATCAACATGGCAAACCAAAACATATCAAAGCCTGACCAGTACCAGGGCAGCTCAGTCCAATTAAGAAATACCATAAAATCCGGCAACTCGGGATTTCCATATACACCCCGATCACCGATCTGTCGCATCAGATACATGCCCATGGCATAACCACCCAAAGCAAAAAAGGCCGCATGACCCAAACTCAGGATTCCACAATAGCCCCACACAAGATCCAAGGCGATGGCCAACAAAGCGTAGCTGAGATATTTGCCCAGCAGTGTCAGCATGTAAGTGGAAACATGAAAGGCTGAGCCTTCCGGAATCACCAGATTGCAAAACGGCACGATGATGCCAAGCACCATGAGGCTGGATAAAAACCACTTGGCAGCTTTATCGTTGGCTAACAGATTGATGATGAAGCTTCTATTTTCCATATCAGTGCTCCGCCGCCCGGCCACGTTGCGGGAATAATCCCCGTGGCTTTTTCTGGATAAACAGAATAATAAAAACTAACACCAGAATCTTTGCCAATACAGCCCCGGCCCAGGGTTCCAACACTTTATTGATTACACCCAGCGACATAGCCGCCACCAACGTGCCCCACAGATTACCTACGCCACCAAACACCACCACCATAAACGAATCGATGATGTAGGCCTGGCCCATGTTGGGTCCAACATTGGTCAGCTGGCTCAAGGCCACACCGGCTATCCCGGCTATACCTGATCCCAAACCAAAGGTCATGGCATCGACCCAGCCGGTGCGAATACCCATTGCCCTCGCCATGGTTCGGTTTTGTGATACGGCACGCACATGCAGGCCAAGTGATGTCTTTTTCAGAATCATTAACAAAGCGGCGAATACCAGCAAGCTGAAGATAATGATATAAAAACGGTTATAGGTCAGTGACAAGGCACTATTTATTTCAAAGGTGCCACTCATCCATCCAGGTGTTTCAACCGAGCGATTAAGTGGCGAAAAGATTGTGCGTACTAGTTGTTGCAGGATTAGGCTGATGCCAAAGGTAGCTAATAGTGTCTCCAACGGGCGGCCATATAAAAAACGGATCACGCCGCGCTCGATGGCAATACCCACCAGACCAGCAATCAAAAACGCCGCCGGCACCGCCACAAATAATGAATATTCGATGTGAGTTGGCATCAGTAACTGAACCACATAGGTGGTGTAAGCACCGATCATGATCAACTCACCGTGGGCCATGTTGATCACGCCCATCACGCCAAAGGTGATAGCCAAACCTATTGCCGCTAGTAATAAAACCGAGCCGAGGCTGATACCGAAATAGATAGTCTCAGCCCAGCTGTTGTATTTGAGCTTGGCATCAATACGGGCAAGGGCTTTTATAGACGCCGAGCGCAATTCCCTGTCTTGCAGAAGATACCGTCCCTTTTCGTTCTTTGCTACCAGCGGCAGCAATGCTCCGCGCGCTTCAGACTCGAGGCTATCCCCCAGCGTTTTAATGGCGCTTAATTTGGTTTGTTTATTTTCAGACTGCATCTCGAAAAGAGCTATACCAATCCCAATGGCATCTTTAACTTTGCTCTCAGTTTCAATGGCAAGACGCTGTTGCAACAGCTCGACCGTCTCGGCATCCATATTCTTAAAGGTATTTCGTATCGCAGCTCGGCGCACATCAGGATCGTTATTATTAAAACTGAGTTTGGCTATGGCGCTACGCAGAATACCGCGCAGTTTATTATTGACCTTAATCTTCTTCAGCTCTCGCTTGCCTACCACCCCTAAGGCGTGACCCGAAATCACATCTGTAACTGCCACCCCATCTTCGGCCTTGTCTGCAAACACGATCTTGTTTGGAGACTCTTCCTGAAAATAGAGATCCCCCTCCAACATATATTTAAAGATCTTGAGTACACGCTCATCATTAGCGGTCTGCAGCTGCTCAATAACTTCGGCCTTTTTTGAAAAGCTTTTTTGTTTCAGCCCATCCAGAATGACAGAAAATTCAGCATTATTTGCCTGAACTGAAAATGGCAAGAGAAAAAATGGGCCTAGCAGCAATACCAGAATAAACGTGGTGAGCCGTCTCATATATAACCCTGTTTATTATTTATAATTTAACAAAAAGAAGGGGCGGCTCGATTACCCGCCCCTTTTCAGTTTTAATCAGAACTTAATATTATTACGAACTTAAGCGTGGTTCAAAAGTTCTGACCGGAACACTTTTTGGTTTTGCTGTTGTAATTACCACACTTCAGCGTCACCCAGTCTGCTTCGATATCTTTGCTGCCGGGCAGAAAATCAGACCAGGCATCGCCAGGCACCAGGTCATCGGTTTCCCAAACCACTTCAAACTGACCATCGTCCTGGATCTCACCAATTAACACAGGCTTGGTGATATGGTGATTGGCCAGCATTTTGGAAACACCACCCGTCAGGTTGGGCACTTCAACACCGATGATTGCATCAGCAACTTTATCGGTATCTGTGCTTTTTGCCATCTCTACCGCTTTTACCCACATGTTGAAACCGATGTAATGGGCCTCCATAGGGTCATTCGTCACACGTTTTTTGTCTTTAATAAATTTATGCCAGGCTTCGATAAAGGCATCGTTTTCATCCGCTTCAACACTCATAAAGTAATTCCAGGCAGCTAGATGTCCAACCAGTGGTTTGGTATCAATACCTGAAAGTTCTTCTTCGCCAACGGAAAATGCAACAACCGGAATATCTTCCGCAGAAAGCCCCTGGTTACCCAGCTCTTTATAAAAAGGCACGTTGGCATCGCCATTAATAGTTGAAACAACCGCAGTCTTCTTACCTTCTGAACCAAACTTCTTGATATCAGACACAATGGACTGCCAATCGGAATGACCGAATGGAGTGTAGTTAATCATTATGTCCTTTTCTGCCACACCTTTGGCCTTGAGATAGGCTTCCAGGATTTTATTTGTGGTGCGCGGGTATACGTAATCCGTGCCGGCCAATACCCAGCGTTTCACACCAATTTCGTTCATCAGGTAATCAACCGCGGGAATCGCCTGCTGATTTGGCGCCGCACCGGTATAAAATACATTCTTAGACGACTCTTCGCCTTCGTACTGAACTGGGTAAAACATCAAACCATTTAGTTCTTCAATCACTGGTAATACAGATTTACGTGATACTGAGGTCCAGCAACCGAATATCACATCCACTTTTTCTTTTTCGATAAGTTCACGCGTCTTTTCGGCAAACAGCGGCCAGTTTGACGCTGGATCTACCACTACTGGCTCCAACTTTTTACCCAGCAGCCCACCCTTTTTGTTTTGCTCTTCGATGAGCATCAGTATTGTGTCTTTCAATGTAGTTTCACTGATGGCCATGGTGCCGGAAAGCGAATGTAAAACACCAACCTTTATCGTTTCAGCCGCCATTGCGGCTTGCATGCCTACAGCCAGTGCTGCGGCCGATACGAGTGAAACAATCTTGCTCTTCTTCATAGTAGTTCCCTTTTAGAATGACACCCTGTTCATATTAAAGAATCCCTCCTGTCATCGCTGACAGGAGGGATACCATCCCTAGCGCTGCTGTTTATAAATCGAAGCTTTTTGAATAAGTCACTTGGAAGAGTGGGTCTTCTTCGATAGCGGCCGGGTCTGTATCCGGAACATCATTGTCAGCAAAACTGATTGCAAACGAGAGCTCATCGGTGGCTGCATAGCCTATAGTCAAATGTCCATATTCATTTCCTGGCTTTTCAAGATCCCAAAAACCGTAGGTAAAACTCACCTTGTCCATTTCATAACTTAAGGTGAAATAGTTATCGTCATTGTTATCGCTATCAGTTTGCATATAAGCGCCGAAACCAAAACCTTCATAGGAAAGACCTACCACTAGCTCAGAGGCATCGGTATCAGAAAGGCCATCCATGGGAGCGGTGCCATTTTCAGGATAGAGATATTCCCAAAAGGAAATGTCGTAGCCAAGACCACCGGCTTCACCACCGAAACCAAGATAAAGATCAGTCTCATGCCCCCCTGTCTCGGTAGATGTCCAGATACCTGCATAAAAACCACTTTCATGGCCATAATCCAGTGAACCGGAAATCGCACCGCCATCCGGAGTAAGATTCTGACCACGCCACAGGTACATGTTGCTGGCAGCAAAGCTGGCACTCGTTTCGGCTTGTGCAGGCGTTGCAACCATACCTGCCGGAACAGAAAGAACAGAGGCAATAGCAACTGATATAAATTTCTTCTTAAGCTTCATTCTTGTCAATCTCCCTAGGGTTAAACACGACTTAACTGACGCCTCAACAAATCACACACCCCACCGCATGATCTTTATTAATACGCGACGTCATTCAGACAGCATATGCCGTGCCAAAAGTATTAAAGGGAAAATATTCAGATACTTAAATTTTTCATCCAGACTAACAATGAAGAATTAAGAAGGTGTCACGCTTTATTTTAGAGCATAAACAACCATGAAGAACCAATTTGGTGCAAGCTTGTTATTAACAGCATAACTTGTACCGTATTAATAATAAGACACTGCTGCGCATCACCATAATTCAGAGAAAATCTCATCATAGTTAGAGTGTAATTTTGGTGATTTACTTGGCCGTTCTTATGAAGCTTGTGAGTGAGACTTTCATTCACGCAGGATGATGAAAATAATATTCTTGATCTGTAGAACGACTAACACCTTGGAGAGATTATCGGTAACTGCTGAGAACGACCAATACTCAACCCTCTCTCAGGAAAGCAGTCATTCAGCTGGGTCAATAGTGGTCTGCCCCGTAATACTCTATTTGGCTGGGGATGGAGTTTTATATCATCCCGAATTACGTCGCACTCCATTCAGACCGGTCCCGTCCCGTAACCCACCAGTCTCATTCCTTAATATCCTGCGGTGTACTTTTTCGTCCTGTTGGCACCTTGGCTGGCTGATAGCCCAAACGGTCATTAATTTTCAATTTAGATTCGGTTCAGTTTGATTTAATTTTGTATCTCTATCTTGGGTCCTGCAGCAGTTGGAATGCAACGCAAATTTCTACTTTCTCAGAGGACTACACTATGTACACCAACATCAGCATTTTGAACAGAGTTTTTAGAATCGCATTAAGCCTTGGGCTCATCTTCACTATACTCAGCATGAGTGGCCCGCTCGGAGCGATGTTGTATGCACCGTTTTTTTCAATATATGCAGGTATCACTGCCTTTATCGGGTGGGACCCTGTTAATGCGCTCATGAGCAAGGTACAAGAGTGGTTAACTGATACGACTACCCATGTTCATCACGGCGGGCTGGCGGCCCAGTAAGTTGGCTTTGGCCCTTATTGTGGTCTTTCCACAAGGTAGCGTGCACTAACCTGGTGGTGCACGCTGTTTTTATATGGTTGGTGGCTGCTGGCAGAAGTTGTATTGATGTAGATGATATTCAGCGCAGCCATTTGAGGCTATTGGAAAACTCGTGGTCTGAATCAAACGAAGTGGAATCCGGGCAGGGTGGAAACTTCAAAACTTCCCGGCTTGCGTTTCACTTCACCCGAGCTGCTTTCTGAAATGCAGCAAATTAATACTTCGTCCCGTTTTTGTGTAGAAATATCCACGCGACATCCTCAAGGGATTTTGCCTGGAGATCATCATCTGGATAATCCACCCAATCGCCTGGTGTTGTGTCGCCGATTTCAAGGTGCACCGCCTTGGTGGATAGTAGAGTTTCCTGAAGTGAAGGTTGGTTTAAAAGACTGGATCGAATTGGCCCCCCGATTTTTTATGCTCTCCAACTTTTTGCTGTGCTCAAACGACATTACTCAGAATTGAGCTCGTCATGATGCTTAAGAAGCGATAAATGAAAAAGGTCGCGGGCGACTACTTATCACCCACGGATCTATTCTATGCGTTAGCAAATTGAGAGCCAGATTACGAATCAACGTTATTCGGTCTGATGAGCTATTTGCGACAGAGCCCCGTTGGGCCTATTATCCTTAGTTAAACCACAATGACAATAATCAGTTCGAGGCAGCTAAGATGGAATACGAAAATCACCTGTATCAGATTCTTTCACCTAACCAGGCGCTGATTGCCTCTCAAATGAATCCGGAGCAGTTCGCAATGCACTACGGCGCCGGCACAACCCGCTACTACCAGGGCAAGGTAATATTTGCGGAGATTGATGTTAATTTCCGCAATCCGTATTTCAACATAGATAAAGGACTGGCCGCGCTTAAGCCTCACGAGGACGGCCGACCAAAAGCCACCAAGTTCATATCAAGCTATCGCACCTTGGAACATATCGATATTAGTGCGATAAAAAAGCTCTACCTCACCTCCCCAGAGGGCTACTGCATAGAACTTTCAGAAGCGCCCCATGATAAAGCGCACCAGGGGGGATTTCTCAGAATTTTTGCCGAGATCGCTCCGCTAAGAATGCTGGTAATGACCAGCCTTAACTTTGTCGAATTTGGCAAATACATTACCGACCCAATATATGGTAAAGGGGCACCCAAACAGTTCTACACACAAATCGAAATGGATATCGAAGATTTCCTGGCGGACCTGGAGCAACGTCCCACCATGAACCCACCGGTACCAGGCCTGCATCCCTCCAAATTAAGAGACGCAATCAACGAACTTAAGAATGCCTCTGAGAAAAAAACGACAAAAGGTTTAAGTCTTTACAGCTCTATAGACCAGATAGGCTACAGGCGTATTCGCCATGGATTTATGTTCGCATCTCAAGAGGAAACCAAGTTTTTCTCCATGCCATCACTTGACGAGATCGAAAAAATAAACCCGAAGTTCTGGCGCGCAATGTGATTCGAGGACAACGGATCGTCGCGATCCGTTGTCCTTCAGCACCACAAAGCCGAGCAATCCCGCGCGGACATTTTTCGACTTAAACCAGTTCAACCTGCGCCCCATCTCACGAATTCCTGGTCCGGGCTGGTGATAGAATGAGCGCAGGCCTTGAGCCCTGATTAGTGCTTAGGCGATAGCGCTGGGGTCGGCAACTTTCTGGCGTCACATCCTTTGCCAAAGGCAAAAGGTGTGGATGAAATCTAAGCCTTGCTGTCCATCGCCACCACCGTCTGCCCCAGACTGATTGCCCCATCACCCGCTGGAAAGAGGCTTGGAAACAGCACTTTTGTGCCAACTTGAGTAATCTGATCACTCACACCTTGCAACAGCAGTGAGTTTTGAAACACGCCCCCCGCCAGCACCACCGTTTGTACCCCTTTTTCACGACTGAGCTTGATAGCCAGATCCGCTATAGCCCGAATCAGACCACGATGAAAACGGGCGGCAATCTCGCCTCTGGCAACACCCTGTTGTAAATCATCCAGCAACGCCCGCCACAGCGGTGACCAGGCCAGATACCATAGATTGTCGACTTGAACATAATCAGCGGGATAAGCAGCCCCCGACAAACCCCTTGAAGATGCCATTACTTCTAATTCAATCGCGGCCTGCCCCTCGTAACTCACCTCATCGCGACAAATACCTAGCGCCGCCGCCACTGCATCAAACAGACGCCCGGCCGAGGAACACAAGGGGCTGTTGACTTTACTTGCCGCCATTTGTTGCAGAGTGGCAATGGGCTTGTCTTGCAGGTATTGCATCAACTCAAGATCAGCAAATTCATCAATCAGCTGAGGCCAATCAAACCAGTGCAGCAATTGGGCGATGATATTGCGCCAGGGTTCGCGCATGGCCTGATTGCCACCCAGCAAAGGCACGGGTTCAAATGAAGCCAAGCGCTTGAAACCACCATAGTCGGCCAATAAAAATTCGCCGCCCCATAGCTCACCATTCTCTCCCATGCCCAGCCCGTCGAGTGCGATGCCCAATACAGGCAGAGTATCCATTGGCAAACCATGCTCAGCCATGACGGCGGCGATGTGGGCGTGATGGTGTTGTACCTCGATGCAGTCAATGCCCTGCTCTTCTGCCAGCTGCCGCCCGTACTGGGTGGAAAGGTAATTAGAGTGACGATCGACCACGATAATCTTGGGATGGTGTTGATAGAGGGATTGATAGAGCTGCAGCTGGCGGCGGTAGTCGGCCAGCACCGGCGCGCTTTCCAGATCACCAATGTGTTGCGACACCAGCGCTTGGCCAGACTGGCTGACGCAAAAGGTGCTTTTTAATTCTGCCCCCATGGCCAGCATCGCGGGGCTGTTTTCAAAGCCGGGTGGTAGCGTAATGGCCGAGGGCGCGTAACCCCGGGCGCGACGCACCATGACGGGCTGTCCAGAGAGGGACCTGAGCACCGAATCATCAACGCGGTTGACGATCTCCCGGTCGTGTAACAAAAAGGCATCGGCGATGACACCGAGCTTATCCAAGACCTCATCATTGCTGATGCACTGGGGCTCATCACTGACGTTGCCTGACGTGAAGACTACAGAGGTTTCCAGCGCCTGCATCAACAAATGATGCAGCGGGGTGGCGGGCAAGGCAAACCCTAAATGCTTATGCCCCGGTGCGACACTAGCGGCCAGGGATTCACCCTGAGCTTGCAGCAACACGATCGGTCCGGCACTGCTTTGCAACAAGACTTGCGCTTGTTCATCAACCACTGCAAAGCGGCTGATCATGTCCACATCCCGCGCCAACAGGGCAAAGGGTTTGTGGTAACGCCGTTTGCGTTGCCGCAGTGTACTCACAGCTGTTTCATTTGTGGAATCACAGGCCAGCTGAATACCACCAATACCCTTGATAGCGACTATCTGCCCAGCCTTGATCAAACGGGCAGCCTGTTCGATGGCATCGTCGCAGGCGATGCGATCACCCTTGTTATCCTGCAACCACAGCTGCGGCCCACACTCGGGGCAGGCGTTGGGCTGGGCATGAAAGCGACGATCGGCCGGATCATCGTATTCAGCCTGACAGGCCCTGCACATGCTAAACGTGGCCATGCTGGTGTTGGCCCGGTCGTAGGGAATGGCTTTGACGATGGAAAATCGCGGCCCACAATGGGTGCAGTTAGTGAAGGGGTAACGGTAACGGCGGTTGTCAGGATCATTTACTTCGTCCAAACAAGCGGAACAGGTAACGGCATCGGCAACAACAGCAGTCTCCACCACACCAGCTTCACTGGCGATGATTTCAAACCCCGTCCCTTTTTGTTTGCCGGTCAGCCGCTGTCGTTGTACGGAATCAATCTTTGCCAGCGGCGGCAATTGTGCATGCAAGCGCAGCAACAATTCATCTATGCATGCAGCCTCGGCCCAAACCTCGACAAGCACGCCCTTGCCATCGTTGCGCACCGAGCCTACTAGGCTTAACTCATGGGCAATACGCCACAGCGTCGGCCGGAAACCCACGCCCTGCACGATGCCGCGAATACGAATACGTTCCCCATAAGTGCTCATAATTCATTAACAGATGCGCGGCAGCTGTTCACCGGCCAGCCAGTCGACCACCCGCTGGCCGCCAAAGCGGGTCTCCATCTGCACCAGATGATGTTTATCTTCGCTGACCTGGCCGATGATGGCAGCCTCACAGCCAAGCGGATGGTCACGCATCACGCTGAGCAGATTATCTGCATCTTCCTGGGGGCAGATGGCGATCAATTTGCCTTCATTGGCGATGTAGAGTGGATCGAGCCCCAGCAGTTCACAAGCCCCCGCAACCTGGGGTTTGACCGGAATGGCCGCCTCCTTGAGCTGCATGCCGACGCCGGACTGTCCCGCCAGTTCATTCAGGGTCGTGGCCAGACCACCGCGCGTCGGGTCGCGTAGGCAATGGATGTTTGGCACTGCACTGACCATCTCCGCTACCAGACCATTCAGGGCCGCAGAGTCCGACTCGATAGTGGTCTCGAATGCCAGGTTTTCGCGCTTGGACAAAATCGCCACGCCGTGAACACCCATGCTGCCACTGACCAGAATCGCATCGCCGGGCCGGGCCTTGTCACCGGAGATATTCACCCCCTCGGGCACCACGCCTACGCCGGTGGTTGTAATGAACACGCCATCACCCTTGCCCTGCTCTACCACCTTGGTGTCACCGCAGACCACGCTCACCCCCGCCGCCCTAGCAGCAGTGGCCATGCTGATGATAATGCGTTCCAAGTCGGCCAGCGCAAAGCCCTCCTCAAGAATAAAGCCTGCCGAAAGATAGAGCGGCCTGGCGCCGGACATAGCAACATCGTTGACCGTGCCGTGCACCGCCAGGCTGCCAATGTCGCCACCGGGGAAAAACAAGGGTGAAATCACATGACCGTCGATGGATATCACCATGCGACCGGCATTCACCTCAAAGCAGGCGCTATCGTTGCCTTGGCGCAACAGTGGGTTGTCCAGCTGTTTAATAAATAGCTCGTTGATCAGTTTGGCCATGGCACGGCCGCCGCTGCCGTGGCTCATGTCTACCTTGCCAGTTTTGATATTCAGATTCATGCTTGATCGTCTCCTGACACCCCTCGAAAGCGACCATAACTCCAGTAGGCGGCGCAGGCTCCTTCCGAGGAGACCATGCAGGAACCCATCGGGTTTTCCGGTGTACAGACAGTGCCGAATAACTTGCAGTCGAGCGGTTTTTTCTGCCCGCGCAAGATGGCCGGACACTCACAGCCCTTGACGTCGGTCACCGGCTGCGCATGAACGGGAAAGCGTTTTTCCGCGTCAAAGCGTGCAAATTCAGGACGTATCTTCAGGGCGCTTTTCGGAATCAAGCCCAGGCCACGCCATTCGAAACTGTCACGTAACTCAAACACCTCGTCCACCAGATTCTGAGCCTTGATGTTGCCATCGCGGCTGACGGCACGGCTGTATTCATTCTCTACCTCGCAGCGCCCTTCATTGAGCAGGCGAATCGCCATCAAGGCCGACTGCATCACATCCAAGGGTTCAAATCCGGCAATGACGATCGGCTTGCCATATTGCTCGGCAAACTGTTCATAAGGCCGGCTGCCGATGACGGTGCTGACATGGGAGGGACCAAGAAAGGCATCGATATCCACCGGCTGCTCTGCATTTAATATTGCGCCGAGGGCGGCTGGTGTGAGCACGTGGTTACAAAAGACAGAGAAGTTATGTAGCCCTTCATTTTGCGCCTGTTTGATGGCGACGGCAGTAGGCGGCGTGGTGGTCTCGAAGCCGATGGCAAAAAAGACCACCTCTTGCTCCGGATTGTCGCGGGCGATCCGCAAGGCATCCTGGGTGGAATAGACCATGCGGATGTCGGCGCCGTCGGCCCTGGCCTGCATAAGGCTACGGCGCTTGCCGGCCGGTACCCGCATCATGTCGCCATAGGTGCAGAGGATCACGCCGTGTTTTTCCACCAGCTGCATGGCCTCGTCAATACGACCAATGGGCAACACGCACACCGGGCAACCGGGGCCGTGGACAAACTCGACGTTGGCAGGCATAAGATCCTGCACGCCGTAACGAAAGATTGCGTGGGTATGGCCGCCGCAGAACTCCATCAGCCGGTAATGGCGTTCAGGCTTGGCCTCGCGAGCAATGGCCGCGGCAATGGCGCGGGCCTGATCTTGATCACGAAACTCGTCGATGTATTTCATGAATCCGACTCTATTAGGCCCGCCTCGGCAAACAACTCCAGCGTCTTCTGCGCCTCTTCCGGGCTGATCTTGTTGAGTGCATAACCGACATGGAGCAGAACGTAGTCACCTACTGCCACGTCCTCAACCAGGGCGAGGGAGATCTCTTTTATA
Organism: uncultured Chromatiaceae bacterium; assembly: GCA_945787735.1. GTDB lineage: Bacteria > Pseudomonadota > Gammaproteobacteria > Tenderiales > Tenderiaceae > Tenderia. The sequence continues at coordinate 26,779 of CALZIQ010000016.1, forward strand.
ATGCCGCCAAGCGAAACCTGGGCATTGTCACCGTTTATCTCAATGACTTCAGCAGGGATGGCTAGACACATGGTTTATGCTTCCTCCCCATAGGGTGCGTTATACGCATCATTGATACTCTCGGATGGCACATGGTGCGCGGTGCGCACCCTACGCTCTTCGAGCCACGCATACCAATCGGCAAGGCCATCACCTTTGGTGGCCGAGACCTGGATCACGTCGATATCAGGATTAACACGTTTGGCATAAGCGATGCACTTATCCACATCAAAATCGAGATACGGCAACAGATCCACCTTGTTGAGCAGCATCACATCGGCGGCATGAAACATGTCCGGGTATTTGATCGGTTTATCTTCACCTTCAGTCACCGACAGAATCACCACCTTATGCGCCTCGCCCAAATCAAACTCGGCCGGGCAGACCAGGTTGCCGACGTTTTCGATGAACAAGAAACTATTGGTTTCGGGCGCCAGTTTCTCCACGGCATGCCCCACCATATGGGCATCAAGATGGCAGCCCTTGCCAGTGTTAATCTGCACCGCGGCGACGCCCGTGGCGCGAATGCGGTCGGCATCATTGGCAGTCTGCTGATCACCTTCGATGACACTGATGGTCTGCGATGCGATTAAATCGCTAATGGTGCGAGTTAACAAGCTTGTTTTTCCTGAACCAGGACTGGAAACAAGATTCAGCGCCAGAATGCCACGCTCGGCAAAAAATGCTCGATTACGCGCGGCATATTCGTTGTTCTTAGCCAGGATGTCGGTCTCAATCCGAACCTTGCGGCTGGCGCTGATATGGGGATCATGGGCATGGTGATGATGGCCATCAATGCTCACTTCATTTGTGCCACAACCACAGTCAATACACATTACTCCACCTCCAGTTCCTTGATCCGCAACGCTTCACCGCCGTTGACCTGCAATTGATAAGCGCCACATTCGGGGCAGGCATCAAAACGCTGCCGGATCGTCACATTCTTCATACACTGACTGCACCAGGCCTGCCCCGGTTGATCGATGATCTCCAGTCGGGCGTCCTCAGCAATAGACGCCTTCATCACTACCTCAAAGCCAAACCGCAGGGCATCAAGCTCGACACCAGCCAGGGCACCCACCTCCAGCCACACGGTTTTAACCTTGTGGTAGTTCTGAACAGCAGCCTGCTCCTCGATCACCCGCAATACACCTTCACAAAGGGATATCTCGTGCATTTAATCTACTCTCAAAACATATGCCATTTAGGGCAATGGCATAGTCGTTGCTCATTCCCAGTTTTAGTTACAGCCAGTATATCAGGCGGCCGCAGGCGGCTTCGATTATGGTTAATCCCTGGGCATTTTTATCCACAACTGGCCGCGATGACCCAGCGTTAGTGTTTGTAGTGCAGATGGCTGCTGCATCCCTTTAATAAGCCGCAACTAACAATCAGCCTAGCAGCGCCCTCAGGTGTGCCGCGACACTGCGCCCTAGCGCCGGCAGAGCATATCCCCCTTCCAACACCGAGACGATGCGGCCATCGCAGCAAGCATCAGCGATTGTTATAACCTCATCCGTTACCCAGGCGTAATCCTGTTCCGTGAGGTTGAATTCCGCCATCTCATCTTCCACATGGCCATCGAATCCGGCCGAAATCAGGATCAATTGCGGCTTGAATTCCGCCAACGGCTGCAACCAACGGGCTTGCACTGCGCGACGGAATTCTTCCCCTGTCGTTCCAGCCGGCAGGGGGACATTAATGATGTGGTCGTTGCTACTGCTCGCATCACTGTATGGGAAAAAAGGGTGCTGAAAGGTGGAGCACAACAACACACCGGCCTGATCTTTGAATATATCCTCGGAGCCATTACCATGATGGACATCGAAGTCGATGATTGCCACCCGCTCCAACCCCCAAGTCTCGAGGGCGTGGGCCGCAGCGACGGCGACGTTGTTGAAAAAACAAAACCCCATGGCCCGGTTGTGTTCGGCGTGGTGACCGGGTGGCCGCACACTGCAAAACGCGTTGGAAACCTCACCTTTCATCACAAGGTCTACGGCGCGTACCGCCGCACCAGCGGCACGCAGGGCTGCCGTTAGCGTGTGTGAGTTCATCGCAGTGTCGGGATCAATCCAGACCAGCGCCTCATCTGTAGGGGCAAGCTGAAAGATAGTGGCGATGTATTGCTCATCGTGAACACGACCAAGCTGTTCGCGGCTGGCGAGCGGGGCTTCATAATGGCGCAACAGCATATCAAGCCCGCTGGCGATCAATTGATCCGAGATTGCCGCTAAACGCGCCGGACATTCCGGATGGACCGCCCCCATTTCGTGGCGCGCGCAATCTCGATGGGATATGAAGGCTGTAGCCATGCAATCTACCTGTGTGGAGGTATTTGTTTACGTGTAATAGTGTAGGTGATGAATTATTACCTGGCTCAGCAAATCTCTTGATAGATTGAATCCACGTAATCGTCAAGCCGACTCGCTAAAACATCTGATAGACCCAGGTTAAATGTGACCTGCTCCGGCTCGATGCCATAAATCACAATCTCCGGCGGTAGCTCACCTAGTTGCCTTGCCAGCTCGAGGGTCTGCAACAAATCGCCCTCGTGAAGTGATAAGCGTGTCTGGACCTTGGCGCTGCATACCTCATCCGGCGTAAAGCGGCGTATCGTCGCTGGTGAGGCGTCCATGTAGGCGCAATCAACAAAAACCACCTTGCTTCTTCCGTGCAGTTCATGAAGCACGCTCAAACCACCTGTGCCCAGGTCAACAACCTCTACATTAGCAGGCAGGTCAGCACATTGATGCAGGCGCGCAACCACGGCAACACCGATGCCTTCATCGGTCATCATGGGATTACCTAAACCTATGACGACCGTGGGCGCTACCATTTTCCTTTTATGCCAGTAGTATTTGAGCGGCCTGCAGTCTGCTAGACAAACTCAACATTCAGGAAGTGAGTTGAGCAGGATATACAGGGATCATATGAACGCACCAGCATCTCCATCATCAAACGCACCTCATCCTGCTCCCTGTCGATTATTTGCGGCACAAAGGCTTCAAAGTCTTTCTGGATATTGGCATGATTCTGATTAGTAGGGATACAGATGTTGGCACGGGTGCAGATGCCTTTGTCGTCAAACTCATAGCGGTGAAAAAGAATACCGCGCGGCGCTTCAACAGCACCGGCACCGTTGCCGGCCTTTGCTGTAACATCAGGCCGTTCATACTGGATACCACTGGTGAGCAACTCGTCAATGATCTGCAAGGAGCGCTCAATCACATGAACAATTTCGACCACCTGGGCCACATTGTTCATAAATGGATTGGCGCAGCCTCGCTCCAGACCGAACATCTTTGCCGTTTCACTGGCCAACGGCAACAAGTTATCCCCATTGACGTTGAAGCGAGCAAGTGCACCAACACAATAGGCATCACGATTCCAGCGCGCCCACTTGGCCGTTGATTGCGCCACGACATACTCATTAGCGACCTGCTCGAAGTCCCCCACAGGCACCGGCTCATCAACGTCGGTACTGCCAATCTGCCCATGGTAGAAGGGGTAGGACTTACCATCTACCAGCGCAACATATTCAGTATCGCGGCTGAAGTCAGGCAGAGCACCAGCAAGGCTATGCACAAACTCGCCCAGTTTTTTTGCTTCAGGGATGATCGATTCAATCATGGTTTTCAGCTCGCGCAGATCTGCCGTTTTGGGCAACATGGCAAAACCACCCGGCACCAAACGCACGGGATGGGTCTTGCGCCCGGCCAGCTTTTCCATCATGGCGTTGCCTACTTTGTGAATGGCAATCACAGTCTTGACTACTTCAGGATGGCTGGTTGCCAAGGGCACAACAGACTTTTGGCCGAGCAAATCCGGCGCAACTAAATAGCCAACATGCAGGCTGTGGCTTTCGATTTGCTCACCATAGTGCGTAAGAATACGAAGCTTGTCTGTCTGTTCCGAGATCTGTACATCGAGCGCGTCTTCGACGGCCTTAATGGCGGCAAGGGAGTGCGTGACTGAACAGATGCCGCAAATGCGGCTGACGATGGTCTGGATATCCTCGTAGTGGCGGTTCACCACCATGGCCTCGAAATAACGCGGCGCCTCCGGCACCTGCCACTCGTTCTTCTCAATCACACCATCACGGGCCCGAACCACAATATTGCCGTGTCCTTCAACGCGAGTGACGTGTTTTACATTGATATCAACAGTACGGGTCATAACTTCTGCTCCTGAGCACTACCAAAGAGAGCCATTTTACTTTTCAGGTCATCGATGGTTTTGCCATACTGCTCCATCACAACGGCTGCGGCTTCAAGATTAGGATCATCCACATAGCCTCGACAACCAAAACACCAGAAGCCATTGGAGGGACAGCGCGCATCGCAGCCGGCCCGCGTGACTGGCCCCAGGCAAACTTCCCCGTATTCGTAGCGGCAACCGTTCTCTTTCATTTTGCACTCAACGCAAACGGGATAGTCGGGCATCACAGGTTGCTTACCGGCAAGCAGGCAACGTACAACATGAGTCAATTCATGGGCATCGATGGGGCAACCGTGCACCATGTAATCGACGTTGACTACTTCGTGAATCGCTTGCGCGGGTGTTGACGCCAGATGTGGCATGTTTGCGGCATCACCATAGACCATTATCTGGACATCTTCGATAGCAAAATTGTTCTGTAGTTTGTTGACGCCGCCGATGGTCGCGCATGCCCCAAGCGCAATGACGTAATCGGCAGATTCGCGAATCTTTTGCAGGCGTTCCGCATCTTCGTCCCGTGTAATCGAGCCTTCAATGATGGCGATATCGTAATGATCACTTTTGTCAGACATTGCTTCGCGCCACTCGACCGGATCTACCAGCGACAATAAATCGAGAAGTTCTTCTTCCATGTTGACGATTTGCAGTTGGCAGCCTTCACAGCAAGAAAAGTCAAAAATACCTATCTTTGGTTTGGCCATTAGATTGCCTCCCTCACGTCGACAATGTCGGCATAATTAAACACAGCCCCTTTTTGACAGGCATAGAGACCGTTGATTTGACAGTGGCCGCACTTGCCCACCGCACAACGCATGTGGCGTTCGAGCGAGACATAGATCTGGTTGATATCGACGTTTAATTTGCGCAGCTCAAGCAGCACGAATTTGTACATAATAGGCGGACCACAGATCACCACGACGGTTTTTGTCGGATCGATGTGAACCTGTTTTAGCAAGGTAGTGATGACGCCAACTGTGCCGCCCCAGCGCTTATCGGCTGTATCAACAGTCTCGAGAAAGTTGACATCACTGCGGGTTTTCCATTCATAAAGCTCTTCGGTAAACAAACGATCCTCTGGACTCCGCGTTCCTGACAAGATCGTCACCTGACCATAATTTTCCCGATGATCGAGCACGTAATGGATTGCTGAACGCACAGGCACCAGGCCTATGCCGCCGCAGACAAACACGATGTCCTTGCCTTTCATGCTCTCCTCGACAGGAAAGTGAGTGCCATAAGGTCCGCGCAGACCCACTGGTTCACCTGGGACCAGCGCATGTAACGCTGTGGTGACATTACCGGCCTTGCGGATGACCATTTCGAAAGTGGTGTCATCCGTGCGCGTGGGCGAAGAGCTTATCGATATGGGTGCCTCACCGAAACCGGGTACCGAGACTTCCATAAACTGGCCCGGCATATAAGGAAGCGCCTCACCTTCCTCAAGATGGAAGCGGAAAAACTTCTCCGTCGCCGTCATTGAATATATCTCTGTCACCGTGGCCTTTTGTGGCAGGTAGATATCCTTCACCCTGGACAACTCGGTGGCTGACATCATTGTTGCTCCTCTGAAAGCTGATTGAACACCTCCACGGGATTGGCAATATTAGTTGTGCAGGCGCTGATGCAACGACCGCAACCGACACAAGCAATTTCGCCGATCATATCCCAAACGTACTTGCCTTTACGGTAGTAGCGGTGCCGATAGCGAGCAGCTTTTTTGTCACGAAAATTGTGGTTGCCTGTAACCGTGGCAAATCCGGTGAGCATGCAGCCATCCCACTGACGATAACGTTGACCAGTGTCCATGTCCCAGTTCAGTTCATCCTCGACAGTAAAGCAGTAACAGGTGGGACAGACCAGATTGCAAGAACCACATGAGTGGCACAGCTCTGCTTTTTCTGCCCACAAGGGATGATCGTAGCTCTTCTCCAACAGTGCAGGTATTTGCTCCGGCGTCATCTCAAGCTTGTGCTTCTGCAGCTGCTCACGGTTGCGAGCCCATACTTGTTTACGTTGCAGCAAGCATGCTTCGTCTGCATCCATGGTGCTGGACAGCAGTTCGGTGAGCACCTCACCCTTTTCGCTGCGAGTATCGACCACATAACTGCCATCATCCAAACGCGTCAACAACACATCGTAGCCCTGGCGGTTTTCCACCGTGGCATTGCCCATGCAGCCGGCGAACACATCGGCTGAGGCAATTTGTACGTCACTGACGACAACTGTAGCCGCTTCCTTTCGAGCCATGTAATGAACATCGTAGTTGTCTTGCTCAAATATGGTATTCAACTGATCCATTGCCACGAAGTCATACGGATGCACACCAAACAGCACGAATGGCTCATGGGCAATGACACTTTCGAAATTTCCTCTGCGATCAAATTTGATCAAGACTTCTTTTTGCGGCAGGAAATACTTTTTTGGCGGCAAGATACTAACGTCGTAATCCAATCTCAGATCTTCGGATGCTGTCAGCTGATCAAATGCAAAGCGATCTTCCTTCGCTTGCGGCGCATACATTGTGTGTTTTGGGATCAGCGCCTCCACCCAGGCAGAAAATTCTTTTTCCGTGACTCGTTTGGTGTTCATCCTTTTTTCCTTTTACTGCACTCGCTGTCAGCCCACAGTTATAAATTTACTCCCCATGGCGCCTATATACAACACGAGATTAACTGCTGTTTTATGGTGGTGCATGTAACTTTTATGACAATAAAGAGCACTGCGAATGGCCAAGCAATAATGATGTGAAGCATTTACATTAGCAGACTGTTTAAGTCTTAGCAGACTAGCTCGTTAACACTTGAATTTAATAGTTGAGCATTACCCTCTGGATTAGTTTGGCTCGGTTTGAACAGCTACAAGCACCACGAACAAGCTCGCCAAAAAGCGCACTGTTTTTCATGCGCAATACAGAACTGTGGCTACGTTAATATGCTACGATAGTGGGTAGATGGGGCTTTGAATTTTAACTTGTGCCAGCAGTATCGCACGTTGATTGAACATTAAGTGCGATCAAGCTTACCTAGGTTGTATTGTGTGGATTAGACCTCGATCTCAAACCCTTAAATTGGCAAGTTAAACAGTCGATCTCAACACCAGATAGTCCGAGGGAGAAAACTGATGGACATCAAAAACATTGAAAAAGTTGTTAATGAACACCCTTTTTTCAAGGGTATGCAAAAAGAATACATCAACGAACTTATCGGTTGCGCCTCCAACGCCGGCTTCAAGACAGGAGAAAACATTTTTCGTCAGTCCGAGCAGGCGAACCATTTTTATATCATTACCACGGGACGTGTGGCAGTTGAGATCGAATCAGCCGACCGAGGTGCCATCACCATACAGACCGTCGAGCCAGGCAATGTGCTTGGTTGGTCTTGGTTGTTTCCACCCTATATCTGGCATTACGATGCTCGTGCTTCGGAAGCGACTGACACCATCGCCTTTGATGCGCGTTGCCTGGTCGGCAAGTGCGAAAGCAATCCCGCGCTGGGTTACGATTTAATGAAACGGTTTTCGGGCGTGGTGATCGAACGTCTCCAGGCCACACACCTTCAGCTCATGGACATGTATGGGGCGAATAAAAAGCCAACGACTTGATCAATACGAGATATTGGCGCATGGCAGCTGTGTGTCGGACGGCTGTTTATCGAACGACTGGCCACATGAGTAATATCGCCTATTCGACAACACATAATCCTCTGCATGGCAAAACATTAAAAAAACACGCATAACGAGAAATACACCCTTAGGACCTACATCAATGAATTCTCCTCCTCCCCCCAAAAAACTTGGCACTGAAACTGCCCATAACATTTATCAACCCCAGGCCCATTCACTGGATGTTTTCTTCAAACCCAAAAACGTTGCGGTAATTGGCGCCACCGAGACTGAAGGCAGCGTCGGCCGCACCACACTTTGGAATCTCATCAGCACGCCCTTTGGGGGCACAGTGTTCCCAGTTAACCCCAAGCGCCCCAGCGTGCTCGGCATTAAAGCCTATTCCAGTATCAAAGAAGTGCCTGCGGAAGTTGATCTGGCCGTGATAGTTACGCGCGCCACAGCCGTACCGGACATCGTTGGCGAATGTGCAGACGTTGGTGTAAAAGGCGTTATTGTAATTTCCGCTGGCTTTAAGGAGCTTGGGCCTGAAGGCTTAGAGCTGGAACACCAACTCATGGCGGAAGCACGTCGTGGCGGTATTCGCATCATTGGCCCGAACTGCTTGGGACTCATGTGTCCGCCATCCGGGGTCAATGCCACATTCGCGGCGGGTATGGCGCGTCCCGGTAATGTTGGCTTCATTAGCCAGAGCGGTGCTTTATGTACAGCCGTATTGGACTGGAGTTTCAACGAAATGGTCGGCTTCAGCGCCTTTATTTCCATGGGGTCGATGGTTGATGTGGGTTGGGGCGACTTGATCAACTATTTAGGCCAGGACCCAAAAACACAGAGCATTCTTATTTATATGGAATCGGTTGGCGACGCCCGTGCATTTCTGTCGGCAGCTCGTGAAGTGGCGCTGACCAAGCCCATCATCGTCATTAAAGCGGGAAGCACCAGCGCCGGTGGCAAGGCGGCCGCCTCCCACACTGGCGCACTCACCGGTAGTGATGAAGTATTGGATGCCGCCTTCAGGCGCGTCGGCGTTTTGCGAGTAAACAATATTTCCGATCTATTTAACACCGCCGAGGTGCTGGCCAAACAGCCCCGGCCGAAAGGTCCACGTCTAACCATCCTCACCAATGCGGGTGGGCCCGCCGTGTTAGCCACCGATGCGTTGGTATCCGCAGGTGGTGAGTTGGCGGAATTGTCACCTGAAACAAAAACAGCTTTGGATAGTTTTCTGCCTCCGCACTGGAGCCGCAATAATCCCATCGACATTCTCGGGGATGCAGATGCAGACCGCTACGCTAAAGCGTTGGAAGTGGCAGCAAAAGACCCCAACAGCGATGGTCTTCTAGTGATACTCACGCCACAGGCAATGACGGATGCCACCCAGACGGCCGAGTTGCTGAAGCAATACGCAAAACTGGGCAACAAACCAATCCTTGCCACTTGGATGGGCGGACCCGAGGTGGCTGCCGCCGAGAAAATCCTCAATGGCGCGGGCATTCCAACATTCAGCTATCCGGATATGGCGGCCCGCGCCTTTCATTACATGTGGTCATATAGCTACAACCTCCGAGCGCTGTACGAAACACCGACGCTGCCTTCAGGCACGGCAGACCGAACCAAGGTTCGCGACATCATCGATCATGCGCGGGCAGCAGGGCGAACACTACTCACCGAACACGAATCCAAACAAGTGTTGGCGGCCTATGAAATCCCCACTGTGGCTTCGCAAATAGCCACGACCGAGGACGAGGCTGTTGATGCCGCAGAAGCAATGACGTATCCGGTTGTTATTAAGTTGCATTCAGAAACCATCACCCACAAGACTGATGTCGGCGGTGTACAACTCAATCTGCAAGATGCTGATGCGGTGCGAGTCGCTTTCCAGACAATACAAAACGCTGTTGCCACGCACGCCGAGCCAGAGGACTTTTTAGGCGTCACCGTACAACCGATGATCCAGGACTACGGCTATGAGTTAATCATCGGCAGTAGCATTGATCCGCAATTTGGGCCAGTGCTCCTGTTTGGTCTGGGCGGTCAGCTGGTGGAAGTGTTCAAAGACAAGGCCTTGGCGCTGCCGCCTTTGAACACCACACTGGCCCGTCGCATGATGGAACACACCAAAATCTATACTGCGCTCAAAGGGGTCAGAGGTCGCAAACCTGTAGATCTTGCAGCACTAGAGGCGCTGATGGTTCGGTTTAGTTTTCTCGTCGCCGAGCAACAGTGGATAAAGGAAATCGATATCAATCCGCTGCTAGCCTCCGAACAAGGATTGATTGCGCTGGATGCACGCGTGGTACTGCACGATGCAGATAGCAAAGAGGAGCAATTGCCGCAACTGGCAATTCGTCCTTATCCAGCTCAATACACCAACACATGCAGCTTAAAAGACGGCATGCTAGTAACGATTCGCGCTATACGCCCGGAGGACGAGCCTCGCATCGTCCGTTTCCACGAAACACTGTCGGAGCGCACGGTGTATTTTCGCTACCTACAGACCTTGCAGCTTACGCAGCGCGTCGCCCATGAGCGCCTCACCCGGATTTGTTTTATTGATTACGCCCGCGATATGGCGCTGGTGGCAGAGCGAAAAAACCCTGACAGCGGCGAAGTGGAAATCGTTGCTGTAGCTCGTTTCCAGCGTGAACGAGATTTAGAGAACGCAGAATACGCTATTGTTATCAGCGATGATGCTCAGGGCAAGGGACTTGGCAGCGAACTTATGCGGCAGCTTGTGAACGTCGCACGTGCCGAAAAAATTCGGCGCTTGTCTGCAGAGGTGCATATCGAAAACAACGCAATGCAAAGAATCTGTGAAAAACTTGGCTTCACAATTTATCGCGAACCAAATGAATCGACCGTCTATGTTGAATTAGCGTTGGACGACTAAGTCAACCTGCTATATGAGCATCATATGCGGAATTCGTCGTACATTTAGATTGAAGTACAACAAGATCTTCACACTGCAATAGAAGAGCAGGAGGGGAAAGGATGGACATCTGAAACAAGGACAATCTACTCTTCCGGGGTCGGACGCAATATTTAAAGGGCGTTCTTGGCTGGGTTATAGCTTCCACCCTTGGTCTTCAGGGCGGTGGTTTGGCGGTAGCGTCAATACCTGAAGTTGCGTTCAGCCAAATAGACTATGAATTTGCTCGCAAGGATCTTGCAATGAGGTAGGCGTTTGCCACGCAGTCATTAAGTGACACCCCTTTGTAGGCATTTCCGGTTAGGATAAGGCCCGGGTGTTTTTTCAATAAAGACTCGATTGTGGCCAGTCGCTGCGCGTGTCGGACCACATACTGTGGGATGGATTTTGAATGTCGATACACCGCGACGAACTCCGGTTCCATATCAATACCCATGATTGATGCGATTTCACTTCGTGTCAGGTCTACTAGCTTGTCCTCTGGAAGTTGTGCTAACTCTGATGATCGAGCTCCTCCGATCATCGTACGGAACAGCGCGTACCCTTCAGGGGCGCGATTGGGAAAGATGCTTGCATCCCACAGCGTCCCAAGTATTTGTCGCCGCTCTCGGGAAGGAACAAGAAAGCCGAAGCCGTTTAAGTCGCGTTTGATCTTCTCGCGTTTGTAGCCCAGACAACAGATGGCAAGCGAAGGATAGGGGATATTATCAAGCAAGCCTGCAATCTCTGGCGCAAGCTCACGCAGCATCGTGGATTGCGCGTAGGCAGGCGCGGCCAGGATGACTCGCTCTGCCTCTTCTTGACGGCCGTCGGACAGGTGGATGGTATAGCGAACGCCCTGGCGTGTTATGGAGGCTACCGGCGTCGCAAACTGCAAACGATCCCCGAGTTTGGATGCAATCGCTGTCGTTAATACTGACATGCCACCCGAAAATGAGGTGAGCTGCCCAGATGGCCCCGCGCTTGGGAGCTTGCTTTCCCTGTTAGCGAGCGCTTTTAGCTGAAGCCTGATCAATCCGAGGATCAGGCTTCGATATTCGTTCTCGACTTCATGGATGCGTGGAAAACAACTCTTGAGACTCAGTTGAGTTGCGTCACCAGCATAGACGCCAGATGCCATTGGGTCGATCAACTTCTCGAAGGCCTCTCGCCCCAGTCGCCGCGTCGCAAACTCAGCCAGGCTCTCATCGGACTTGTTGCCTCTGGGAATCACGGTTTCGAGTGCCACACGAAGTCGTCCAGGTAGGCTCAACAAGTTGGAGGCTAGGAAGGCCGGAGGCGAATCAGGTAATTGACGTAGACAACCCTCTGAGTAAACGAAACGGTTGCGCGAGGCATCACAGCTGGCCAGGGGAGAAAGCCCGAGCTTGGCCACCAACTCGAGCGTCTCTGGTTTGTTGTTCAGAAATGCATTGACGCCCCGCTCGCACAGAAAACCCTCAGAAGACTTATCGGTCCACACCTTCCCACCCGGGCGGTCTGAAGCCTCCAAGACCTGCAGCTCAAGGTCCGGTTGCTGCTCTAACAGTGCATGGGCCGTGGCAAGCCCTGAGATCCCTGCACCGACAATCACGGTTTTCATTGTCGAAACCTAATAGAGACAGGTTGTCTGCGTTTCAATTCCATTCTGGCACACAAGCAATTGCACCAGCAAGCGGTTGAAGTTACTCGGTGACACCGTTCCATCATCTTTCAACAAGGAGACGATATGAATATCTTCGTATAGTCCGTAAATGCCTAACTACTATGTTTGTCCTTGAAGTAATGCTGGCACCCTCATAGTTTACGCGTTCACGATCGCATCATTGGTTTGAGCTCCTTTTATCAATTGACAGCTGTAATGCAGATGATGCTAAAGAAATAAGCATCTTTGACAAAGGTGCAGGTAATTATCAACTTGAAGCTTGGACAGGTGGTGAACTGATTTTTTTTTGATAATGATACAAAAGGATTTTATACAAAAAATACAAGGTCATACTAAATTCAAAACAACCAGAGAAACGCGGATTCAAGTAATAAGTGCAACTCGGCCGCTTAAGTATTGAGCACTCATTCAACTAGAGCTCTATAATCGATTTCTTATAGCCTCGAAAGGATATTTAACGCCTCAAAATAATGTCTACTCTGGGGACGACGAGTTCCTTGGTGCTCATGCGCGAAGCATCTTAATGATGTAACCGCCTGACTTCTCGTCACGCTCCAGCTCCAGCAATTTTCGTACTTGTGCCTCTTCCAGCAATTGGCTAAAGGTGCGAAAACCATGATAGGTTTCGTTAAAACCAGGCTTACGTCGTTTCAAGGTCTGCTTAACCATCGACCCCCACACCTTCTCCTCCTCGCCACGCTCTTCAATCAAGTCCGCGATCGTGGCCAGCACCAGATCCAGTGCCGCCTGTTTCTTCTCCTCCTCGGGCTGAGTCGCCGTCTTGCGCACTGCCTTTTTTGCTGCCGTCTTGGGCTTCGCCTTGCGCTGCTTTTCGGACTCGCGCACCAGGTCATCGTAATAAATAAACTCATCGCAGTTGGACGTCAGCAGGTCAGAGGTCGAATTCTTTACACCAACACCGATCACCACTTTGTTGTTTTCCCGCAGTTTGCTAACCAGCGGTGAAAAGTCCGAATCGCCGCTGATGATCACAAAAATGTCGACGTGAGACTTGGTGTAGCAGAGATCCAGCGCATCCACGACCATGCGAATATCGGCCGAGTTTTTGCCGGACAGACGCACATGAGGGATCTCGATCAATTCAAAGCTCGCCTCATGCATCACTGTCTTGAATTCCTTGTAACGCTCCCAGTCGCAGTAGGCCTTCTTGACGACGATATTGCCCTTGAGCAGCAGGCGCTCAAGCACCTTTTGCATATCGAATGCGGCATACTTGGCGTCCCGCACACCAAGCGCAACATTCTCGAAATCGCAGAATAGAGCCATATTCTGGGTCTTGGGTTTTGCGCTCATAGTGCCTCCGGTTGCCATTCCCACCACCAAGCATGCTTGACCTGCCTGCGGCTAAATCTGCACGCCAAGGTATCGAGTAGCGTCTTCTCCTCTCTCAGCGTGACAAGATCTGTGTTCATATAATCTTTAAACGTTACTGCATCAAGCGGTACTTCTTGTGCAAGCACTTCGATAACAAGATTGCGATCTGTAATAAATCCGACGGGTATATTGTCTTCGCCTTTTTTGTTTACCACAACCAAATTACCAACATGGTGTTTACGCATCTGCTTTGCGACTTCAATGATAGAGATATTTGATTCGGTAATGACAACATTCCGGTTACAGTGTTTTCCAGCTGTCATGTGATCACACCTCCTGGTAATTTAATGGTTAAAACTCTCGTGGTGACTCAGTGGGGATCTCAACTGGCGCCTCAAAAGGCTCTTCATCCGACTCCGTCTCCGGCACGCCCATGGTTCTTCTCCCTCCGGGCTTGCTGGTGGTGAGTGGGGCTCAATCTCTGGTGCTTGCTTTTGCCTTTCTCCACCGTTCGGGACATTGATAAATCCTATTG